>NZ_BCRA01000095.1 GCF_001552355.1 Microbacterium resistens NBRC 103078 | reverse complement strand
CAGCGGCCCGCGCCGCCGCTGCCTCAGCCGCGCGGCGGCCGCAGCGACCTCGGCGAGCTCCTCGGAGGATGCGACCGCCAGGTCGATCCGGGAGCCCGCCGCGGCCTCCACGTCGATCCCCGCCGGGTGGAGCCACGCGAGCACCGGCGCACCGATCCCGGCGGCCCGGAGCGCCGTCCCCTCCGCGACATCCGTCACGCCGAGCCACGTCGCGCCCGCCGCGAGCGCGGCGCGCGCGACCGGCACCATGCCGTGCCCGAACCCGTCGGCCTTGACGACCGCCATGATCTCGGCGCCCGTGCCCGCCGCGGAGATCCGCCGGGCGATGGTCCGCACGTTCGCCGCGACGGCGCCGACATCGACCCGCAGCGTCGGGCCGGGGCTGCGTGTGGACGTCGGCGCATCGGTCGCGCTCTCGACGCGGATCCCTGTGCCTGCGGCCGACACCGCCAGGGATGCCCGCAGAGGGGCCGCGCTCCCCGCCCTCATCGCTGCATCCTCGGGTCCTCGGCGGCGTCCGCGTACATCTGCGGACAGCCCTGGTCCACGGCCTCCGGGAACAGCTCGAAGTGCCACGTCTCGTTCTCGTAGGTGCGGCACAGCCCGAACGCGTCGCCCTTCCGGTCGAGCCAGTCGGAGGAGTCGAACGGGCCGATGTCGACGGCCTGCCCCTTCACGTGCAGCGAGGTCTCGGGAGTGCCCACCCAGCGCCCCGCCTCCTCGGCCGAGCCGTACTGCTGCACGGCTCGCTCCAGCAGCCACGACTGGTACCGCGGCGACCGCCACCCGCTCGCGACCCGGAGCTCCACGCCGTCGTCCGAGGCCGCCGCGGCGGCCGCCAGCAGCGCCTCGCGCAGTGCGGGGTCCAGCCCGGACACCGCCGGCGCGCCGTCGTACAGGGAGATCGTCTCCCCGTCCGCGATGTAGCCGTCGGACGCATCCGGCATCCCCCCGTCCGCCTGGCCGTCCGCCTCCGCACCCGCCGGCACCGTGCCCGCCGACCCCGTGCCCGCCGACGGGCCCTGGACGAGGGCGTTCGCGGATCCGGCCTGCTGCACCGCGGTGACGGCGAGGACTCCGGCCGCGGCGATCGCCGCGACGCCCACCACGACGGCCAGCGCACGTCGCTGTCGGACCGCCCGGGAAGGGCCGCGGCGGACGACCGCGGCCGGCGGGCGGTGTTCGGTGATCGTGTTCATGGGCACCAGCCCATCGCGACGCCTGTTGCCCCGCCGTATGCGATTTTCGATACACCCGCGATATGCGCCGGGACCGCATCGACAGGGGCGGACCGCGCCTGCTCGCGCACTGACATCCCCCCGAAACGTCCGCGAAACGTCCTCTCCCTAGCCTGACGGCATGAGCGATCTCGCATGGACCGACGGGGCGATGAACTTCCACACCCGCAAGTGGGTCAAGCCGGAGGACCTCAACGCGAACGGCTCCCTGTTCGGCGGCAGCCTGCTGCGCTGGATCGACGAGGAGGCGGCGATCTACGCGATCGTCCAGCTCGGCAACCACCGCGCGGTGACCAAGCACATCTCGGCGATCACGTTCCGCGCCTCCGCGCTCCAGGGCGATCTCATCGAGATGGGGCTGATCGCGACCCGGTTCGGACGGACGTCGCTGACCATGCGCGCGATCGTCCGGAACATGATCACGCGGAAGACGATCCTCTCGATCGACGAGATCGTCTTCGTGAGCCTCGACGAGAACGGCGTCCCGACGCCGCACGGCTACACGGACATCACCTACCGCCGTGACCGGATGCCCCGCACGCACCCCGAGACGGGCACTGTGCGTCTGCCGTAGCGCGGCGCGGCCCGCGGGCGAGGACGCGATTTTCGATACGCCCGCGATATGCGCCGGTGAATAGGCTTCCCCCATGCGCGTGCTGATCGTGGAGGACGAACCGGATCTCGCCGGCGCCGTCCGCGACGGCCTGCGGCTCGAGGCCATCGCCTCCGACGTCGCCGGCGACGGGGACTCGGCACTGGAGCTGCTCGGGCTGAACGCGTACGACGTGGCGGTGCTCGACCGCGACATCCCCGGCCCCTCCGGCGACGAGGTCGCGCAGGCCATCGTCGAGAGCGGCGCGGGCACGCCGATCCTCATGCTCACCGCCGCCGACCGCCTCGACGACAAGGCCACCGGGTTCGAGATCGGCGCCGACGACTACCTGACCAAGCCGTTCGAGATGCGCGAGCTCGTGCTGCGGATCCGTGCCCTCGCCCGCCGTGCGCCCCGGTCCGCGCCGCCCGTGCGCGAGCTCGCCGGGCTGCGGCTCGACGCCTTCCGGCGCGAGGTGTACCGCGACGGGCGCTACGTCGCCCTCACCCGCAAGCAGTTCGCCGTCCTGGAGGTCCTGATGGACGCCGGCGGCGGGGTGATCAGCGCCGAGGAGCTGCTCGAGCGCGCCTGGGACGAGAACGCCGACCCGTTCACGAACGCCGTCCGGATCACCGTCTCGGCGCTGCGCAAGCGCCTGGGCGAGCCCTGGCTGATCCGGACCGTGCCGGGCGTGGGGTACCGGATCGCCGAGGGGGAGGACGCGGATGAGTGACGCCCGCCCGCCCGAGCACGGCGCGGCGGCGCGTCGCGAGGCTGCGGCGCCGCGTCGCGAAGGACTGTCGGTGCGGCTGAAGCTGACGCTGAGCTACGCGCTGCTCGTGATCGGCGCGGGCACGGTCCTGCTCGCCGTCGTGGCGCTGTACGTGTTCCGCTACATCCCCGAGGGCAATATCTACGTCCAGGAGGACTCCGGCGGCCTCACCTGGACGGCCGGGCGCACCGACATCATCCGCGCCTTCGTCCCGCGCCTCACCCTGGCCTTCATCGTCCTGATCCTGATCGGCCTCGTCGGCGGGTGGTTCCTCGCGGGACGGATGCTGCGCCCGCTCACCCGGATCGGGGAGGCGGCCCGCCTGGCCGCGCAGGGGTCGCTCGACCACCGGATCCGGATGAGCGGGGCCGGGGACGAGTTCCGCCGGCTCGCCGACGTGTTCGACACGATGCTCGACCGGATCCAGTCCGACGTCGAGCGCGAACGCCGCTTCGCCGCCAACGCCTCGCACGAGCTGCGCACCCCGCTGTCCATCTCCCGCGCCCTGATCGAGGTCGCCGAGGAGGACCCGGACCGGGACGTGCCGCAGCTGCTCGCCCGGCTGCACGCCGCGAACGAGCGCGCGATCGCGCTGACCGAGGCCCTGCTGCTGCTCGCGCGGATCGAGGCGCGCCCGCCCGCCCCGGCGGACGTCGACCTGTCCCTCGCCGCCGAGGAGGCCGTCGAGATCCTGCACCCCCTCGCCGACCGTCGCGGCGTGCTTCTCGAGATCAGCGCGGACCCCGCGACGGTGCGCGGCGACGCGGCCCTGCTGAACCAGCTCGCACTGAACCTCGTGCAGAACGCCGTGGTGCACAACGTCCCGGGCGGCACCGCGTGGGTGCGCACGCGAGTGGACGGCGGCGTCGGCGCGCTGATCGTCGAGAACACCGGCGCGGTGCTGGATCCGGCCGTGGTCGCGGTCCTCGCGGAGCCGTTCCAGCGCGGCGCGCAGCGCACGCACGGCGACGACGCGGGGGGCGCGTCCGGAGCGGAAGCGGGTGAGTCGAGCGCGACGGGGTCCAGCGGGACGGGGCTCGGCCTCGCGATCGCCTCGTCGATCGTCGACGCGCTCGGCGGGTCGCTGCACCTTCGCGCGCGCCCGGAGGGCGGGCTGCTCGTGCGCGCCGCGTTCCCCCTCGCCGCGCCCCGCTGACCCCCGGGTCACCGCGTTTCG
>NZ_BCRA01000094.1 GCF_001552355.1 Microbacterium resistens NBRC 103078 | reverse complement strand
CCCCCGGGTCACCGCGTTTCGTCTCGTCGCTGCGCTCCTCGCTCAACGACCGGGAGAGCCCCGGTCGTTGAGCGACACTTCGACTCGCTGCGCTCGCTCAGTGCAGGTCTCCGCGAGACGAAACGCGCGCCCCCACCGGTCGTTGAGCGAGCGAAGCGAGACGAAACGCGGTGACCCGGGTTGACACCGCCCCGGTTCCGTGGTTACTTAGTCGAGTAACTAACCCAACAACCCCGGGAGTGCCAGTGATCGAAGACGGCCGCCCCCTCTTCCTCCAGATCGCGGAGGCCATCGAGGACTCGATCCTCGACGGCTCCCTCGCCGAGGAGTCCCAGGCGCCGTCCACGAACGAACTGGCTGCGTTCTACCGGATCAACCCCGCCACCGCCGCGAAGGGAGTCGCCATGCTCACCGACAAGGGCGTGCTGACCAAACGGCGCGGGATCGGCATGTTCGTCACCGCCGGCGCCCGCGACCTCCTCCTCGGCGAGCGCCGCACGGCGTTCGCCGAGCGCTTCATCGATCCACTCCTGGCCGAGGCCCGCACGCTCGGGCTCGGCCCCGACGACCTCGCCGCACTCCTGCGCGAACGCGCCGCGACATCCACCGAAGGGAACCCCGCATGACCGCCGTCATCGAGGTGAAGGACCTCGTCAAGACCTACCGCGACACGCTCGCGCTCGACCACGTGTCGCTCGCGATCGAGGAGAACACGATCTACGGCCTCCTCGGCCGCAACGGCGCCGGCAAGACCACGCTCATGTCGATCCTCACCGCCCAGAACTTCGCCACGTCCGGCACCGCGCACGTGTTCGGCGAGGAGCCCTACGAGAACGCGCACGTGCTGTCGCGCGTCTGCTTCGTGCGCGAGAGCCAGAAGTACCCCGACGACGCCACGGCCGACCACGCGCTGCGGATCTCCGCGATGTTCTTCCCGCGGTGGGACCAGCAGCTGGCGGACGAGCTCGTCGAGGCCTTCCAGCTCCCGCTGAAGCGGCGGATCAAGAAGCTCTCGCGCGGCCAGCTCTCCGCCGTCGGCGTGATCATCGGCCTCGCGTCCCGCGCCGAGATCACGTTCTTCGACGAGCCGTACCTGGGTCTCGACGCCGTGGCCCGCCAGATCTTCTACGACCGGCTGCTGGAGGACTACGCGGAGCACCCGCGGACGATCATCCTCTCCTCCCACCTGATCGACGAGGTGTCGAACCTGATCGAGCGCGTCATCGTGATCGACGGCGGCCGGATCCTCCTCGACGAGGACACCGACGCCGTGCGCGACCGCGCGGTCACCGTGGTCGGGGACGCGGCGGCGGTGGACGCCTGGGTGGGCGACCGCGAGGTCCTGCACCGGGAGTCGCTGGGCCGCGTCGCATCGGTGACGGTCCTCGGCCGTCTCTCCGCCGCGGAGCGCGCGGCGGTCGTGGAAGCGGGTCTGGACATCGCGCCGGTCTCGCTCCAGCAGCTCATCGTGCGGCTGACGCAGAACGCGTCCGGCGCCAAGGACGCGGCCGCGGCCGCAGAGAAGGAGGAGGTGCGCTGATGTCCCGCGTCCTCAACGTGGTCCGCCTGCAGCTCGTCAACAAGCAGACGTTCCTGTGGGTCCCGCTCATCGTCCTCGGCGCCTCCGCGGTCGTCTCCATCGTCATCTACGCGATGATCCCGACGGATGCGCCGAAGTACGGCGGAGGCGGCCAGGCGCCGCTGTGGGTCTTCTTCGCCGTCGGCCTGTCCGCCCTCACCATGACCTTCCCCTTCTCCCAGGCGATGAGCATCACCCGCCGCGACTTCTTCGCCGGGACGATGCTCACCGCGGTCCTCGGGTCGCTGGTGATGGCCGCCGTGTTCGTCGTCGGCGGGCTCATCGAGCAGGCCACCGGCGGGTGGGGCGTCAACGGCTACGTGTTCCACCTCCCCTGGGTGTGGGAGGCCGGCCCCGTCGCGGCAGGCCTCACCTACTTCACGCTCGCGCTGTTCTTCTTCGTCGTCGGGTTCACCGGGGCGACCGTGTACAAGCGCTGGGGGGCGGCGATCACGACCATGGCGAGCCTCGTGCCGGTGGTGATCCTGGTCGGCCTGGCGTTCCTCGTCACGCGGATGGAGCTGTGGGGGAACGTCTGGGAGGGGATCCTGCACCTCGGCGCGCTGGGGCTGACGCTGTGGGGGCTCGCGGTGACGGTGCTGCTGTCCGGGGTGGCGTTCCTGGTGCTGCGCCGCGCCATCCCCTGATCCCGGATCCGCGCGTTTCGTCTCGTCGCTGCGCTCCTCGCTCAACGACCGGTGAGTCCCGTCCCGGTCGTTGAGCGAGCGCAGCGAGACGAAACGCCCCACCCGTGATCAGCGGTCACCCACCCGGTCGTTGAGCGAGCGCAGCGAGACGAAACGCCCCACCCCCGGATCAGCGGTCAGATCGTGTCGTCGGCGGCGATGACGTCGATCTGCCAGACCCGGGTGTCCTCGCCGCCGGCGTCGCCCCGCTCGTGCGCCGCGAGGATCTCGTCCTTCAGCTCGCCGATCCTCGTCATGAACGACTGGAACTCGGCCTCCGTCAGCCGCACGGTCATCTGCGCGAACTCCGCGTGGATCTCGGTCGTCTGTCCGGCCATGTAGGTCGGGGTCCACGCCGCCATCCTCCGGAGGATGTCGTTGTGGTCGTCGATCAGGGCCTGCAGGACGGCGCCGCCGAGGACCGGATCCTCGACCGGGTGCTCCGGGCCGCCGATGTTCATCGCGCGCTTCTCTGCCCGCCACACGCGGTCACGGCGGTCGCGGGCCTGCTCGGGCGCCTCGACGAGGAGCCCCGCCTCCGCGAGCACACGCAGGTGGAAGCTCACCTTGTTGGCGGGCATGTCCAGCGCCTCGGCGACATCGGCGGCGCGGCGGAACTCGTGCTTGGCGAACTGCTTCAGGATCTGGCGACGGATCGGGTTCGCGTAGGCCTTGAGGACCGCCGTGGTGGCCGCCCTCGGGCCTCCGCCGTCCTCGGCACGCGCGGACGGCTGCGGCTGCTGTCCCTCGGTCGCCTCGGCCATGCCCCCATCCTACGCAGCACAATTTGCGCAATTTTACTTGCGCAACTTTACTTGCCGGTCTATGGTCGTCGACATGGACGAGACGCGGGCAGGGCTCTGGACCAATCGGCGCTACGTGGCCTGGCTGTTCAGCGACACCGCCAAGGGGCTGGGGACCTCGTTGGCCTCGTTCGCCGTCCCCCTGGTGGCGCTCATCGTGACGAACGACCCTGCGCAGGCCGGGATCATCGGCGGCGTCGGGATGACGGTGCGGCTGGCCCTGACGCTGTTCGGCGGCGTGCTGGCCGACCGCCACCACCGGGTGCGCATGATGCTCGTCGGCGCGGTGTTCGCGACCGTCCTGTCCGCCGGCTTCACGGCACTGGCGCTGAGCGGCGCGCTCAGCTTCGCCGCCCTTCTCGCGGTGCAAGCCCTGCTCGCCGTCCGCGCGGGGGCGTTCGAACCGGCGAGCGAGAGCGCGGTCAAGGAGATCGTCCCCGACGAGGCGATGGGCAGGGCGCAGGCCGCCAACCAAGGACGCGACGCCGCCCTCCAGCTCACCGCAGGCCCGCTCGGCGGTCTCCTGCTGGGAGTCGGCGCATGGCTCGTCGGCGTGGTGATGACCGTCTGCTACGCGCTCGCGGCGGCCTCCGCGTGGCTGCTCGGCCGTGCGGTCCGCGATGACGCGGGAGCCTCCGTGCCCCCGGTCGACGACGACGCCGCGCGCTCCCCCCGCGAGGGAGGCCCGACCGAGGGGGCCCCGGCGGAGCGTGGCCCGAACGCGCTCCGAGAGATCCGCGAGGGGTTCGCCTGGCTGTTCTCTCGCCCGGACCTGAGCGGCGTGCTGTGGATCTCCACGACGGTCAACCTCGGCTTCAACGCGGCCCTGACGACGGTGATCTACGCGCTCCAGCAGGCCGGGGAAACGGAGCTGACGATCGGCATGGTCTCGGCCGTCCTCGGCGCGACCATGCTCGTCGGCGCGCTCGCGGCCCCGCTCCTCGTGCCGCGGATCGGGGCCGGGGTGCTGATGATCGCGGGTATCGGCGCGGCCAGCGTCGCGGTCGCCGCCCTGACGCTCGCGCACGAGACGGCGACGATCGCCCTCGTGCTCGTGTTCGCGGTCTTCCTTATCCCCACCCTCAACGCCGGGATGATGGGCTACTTCATGGTGGCGACGCCGTCGCGGCTCCTCGGCCGCGCGAACGCCGCGTCGGGGGTGCTCGGGATGGGAGCGATGCCGCTCGCGCCTCTCATCGCCGGCTTCGGCCTCACCTGGGCGGGGCGGGACGCCACGCTCCTCGTCTGCGCAGGCTTCTGCGTCGTCTCCCTGCTGCTCGCGGTGACCAACCGCGGGCTCCGCTCCCTCCCGGCCGAGGCAGGCTGGGCCGCCCATGCCCGGACGTTCGACACCGATCCCGCCACCGCCGTGCGTGCGTGACTCGGACGGGCGAGAGCCGCACGGGGCCCGCGGGACGATTTCCGGGACGCGGGTATCAGGAAGCACTTGCCGTCCTCCTGAAGGGTGTGAGCACAATGGGCACCATGACCGACGCCTCACCCGAGGGCGCTGTCAGCGAGGGCCCGGAGCGGTGGGAGCGCGCGGCCGATCTCTTCGCCGACTGGCGCGCCGGCGATGCACGCGCCATGGACGACCTGGTGCGCCTGATGACCCCCGTGCTCTGGCACGTCGTCCGCGCGTACGGCCTCGAGCGCACGCTGGCGGAGGACGTCGTCCAATCCACCTGGATGGCGCTCGTCCGCCACGCCGACACGATCGCCGACGACCGCGCCGTGTCCCGCTGGCTCACCGTCACGGCGCGGCGAGAGGCCTGGCGGACCACGCGCGTGCACGGCCGCGCGGACTCCACCGCCGACGAGCTGCTCGAACCCCTGCTGCCGCCGGAGCGGTCGACCGAGGCGGTCGTGGCGGCGTCCGACGAGGCGGCGCGGCTCTGGGCCGCCGTCGGCACCCTCACCGAACGCTGCCAGCGGCTGCTGCGCGTCGTCGCCTTCGACGACCGCCCCGACTACGCCCGCATCGCGGCGGATCTCGAGATGCCGATCGGGAGCATCGGCCCGACGCGGCAGCGCTGTCTGGGCAAGCTCCGGACGGCCTTGACGGCGCACGGCTTCGGCGACGACGCGAACGGGTCCCGGCAGCGACGGGGATCCGGGACCGGGAAGGACGCCCGCCATGACCGACGCTGACGACGCCCTGCTGCGCCGGATCCGAGCGGCGGCCGAGCGGTTCGACCCGCCGGCGCCGGATCTCGCCGAACGGATGATCGCCGCGATCGCGGTCGAGGACCTCTCCCGCGACTACGCCCTGCTCACGCTCGTCGAGAGCGGGCTCGGCGCCGTCCGCGGGGAGGCCGAGACGACGACGCTGCAGTTCAGCGACGGCCGGATCGGTCTGCTCCTGCACATCAGCCGCACGGCCCGCGACACCCGCCGCATCGACGGATGGGTCGACGCGCAGGTCCGCGAGGTCCGGCTGTCCCAGGGATCGCGCGCGCGGAGCGTGCCGCCGGACGCGACGGGGCGGTTCGCCTTCGACGACGTTCCCGCCGGGCTCACCCGTGTGCGTCTGGTCGCCGACGGGGAGACCGGTGACCTGCTCACGCCCCGGTTCGAGGTGTGATCGGAGACGCGGCGGCGCCGCGGGAAGGACGTGCCATGGAACAGCCCCGGGGATGGAGCTGGCAGGACCGCGCTGAGGGGTCGATCCCCCGCGGGACGACACTGGATCCGGCGATCGATCCGGTCGACGGCGTCCGCGCCTATCCGACCGCCTACCTGCCGGACCGGATGCTGATCACGGAGAATCCGGACGATGTCGAAGGCGCCTACGACCGCGACGTCCGGATCCTGCGGGAGGTCGCCGCATCGTTCGGCTGGGAGCTGGAGATCGGGCAGGACGACCTCGTCCGCACAGGTCTCGGCCCCGGGGTCCTGCCCGGGATCCCGGGAGTGCACCGGGCACGACTGACCACGTCCGCCGAGCCGGGCCGCGGCGACTCGCCCGTGGCACCGGACGCGTGGCGCGTGCTCCAGCGGGCCCGGCGCGTCGCCGGCGGGCCGATGCCCCGCGCGGGGCTCGAGCACGTGCTGTCCGTGGATCCGGTCGGGCTCAACCCGTTCACGCGCACCAATCCCTTCACACGCACCAACCCCTTCACCCGGACGAACCCCGCCCGCGGCGAGGGCGCCGGAGCGGGCAGCGACGACTACCTCGCGCCCGGGCGGGGCGGACGCCAGCCGGTCGCATGGATCGGCCCGGCTCCGCGCCGCGGTCCGGACCCCCGGCGAGGACGCCGGGTCGTCGTCGCGGTGCTGGACACCGGGTGCGGCGCGCACGCCTGGCTGCCGGACACCGTCGTGACCACCCGGGTGACGCTGGACGGCGTGCCGATCGGGCTCACCGGAGACGACGACCCCGAACGCTACCCCGACCTCTACGGACAGCTCGACGGCGAGATCGACGCGGTCGCCGGGCACGGCACGTTCATCGCGGGGATCATCCGGCAGACGGCACCGGACGCGGACATCCTCGCCATCCGTGTCGCGGGATCGCTCGGGGTGGTGGACGAGAGCACGTTCCTGCGCTCCCTCGCCGCGCTCGTGGAGCTGCAGCGGCGCCACGTGCACGGGATCGACGGCGGACGGCCGATCGACGTGCTCAGCCTGTCCCTCGGCTACTACCACGAGACACCCGTGGACGGGCAGTTCTCCCGAACGCTGTACGACCTGCTGCGCACCGCCAGGGAGCTCGGCACGGTCGTCGTGTGCTCGGCGGGCAACGACGCGATCGACCGTCCCGCGTTCCCCGCGTCCCTCTGGGCCTGGCCGGGCGCGGACAACGGCATCGAGCCGGACGAGCTGCACCCGCTCGTCTCCGTCGGCGCGCTCAATCCGTCCGCCCGATCCGTCGCGCTGTTCTCGAACGTCGGCCCCTGGGTCCGCACATACGCACCGGGCGCCGCGGTGGTGAGCACCACTCCGGCCTTCACCGGCGGCGCCCAGGCCGCCACCCGGTGGGACGTCGGCGGCCTCGTGCGCGAGACGGTCGATCCGGACGACTACCGGGGCGGATTCGCCGCGTGGAGCGGCACCTCCTTCGCGGCCCCGTACGTGGCGGGGCGGATCGCGGCGGGGCTGGTCGGCGCGGTGGCCGCCGCGGACGTCGCCCCCGCCGCCACGGCGGCCGAGACCGTGACGGAGGTGCTGAAGGCCCTGCCCCCGGACGCGCCGCTCTCCTGATCCGGCCCGCTCCCGATCCGTCCTGCTCGCGAGACCCCCTCTCGTCGCCGAGACCCCTCCGCACACACGGTTCTGCGAGGGGGTTTCGGCGGGGAGAGGGGGTCTCGGCGGTCGCGGCCGGAGCCCCGTCTCGCGCGGACCCCGCCGACACGGCATCCTGAGGGGATGGGGAGCCCGGGATCCGCGCCGGCGGCGGCACGCGCGCTGTACGAACGCGGCCTGGCCGCGACGAACGCGCAGCGGTACGTCGAGGGGCGCCGCCTGCTGGATCGCGCCGCGGCGCACCCCGGGGCCGACCCGGACCTGCGGGCCCGCATCGCCGGGACGACCGCCTACCTGCTCGCGCAGACCGGCGAGCCCGCCCGTGCCGAGGAGCTGT
>NZ_BCRA01000093.1 GCF_001552355.1 Microbacterium resistens NBRC 103078 | reverse complement strand
CGCGCGGTCGCCTCCGACACCCCGAGCCGGTCCCCCAGCGCCGCCGCCGACATGCGCGGATCCTCGTCCAACGCCTCCGCGAGCTCCGCGATCGTCTGCGCTCTCGGCACGCGGGCGGTGTCCGCGGCCGACCGCGCCGGAGGGCGGATCGCCCGCTGCTGGGCGGCGGAGAGGACCGGCAGCCGCCAGGTCGAGTCCTCTGCGGTGATCGCCGCGACGACGTCCATCCGCAGCACGACCGCGCCGTCCTCCTCCAGCAGACGCACCCGTTCGCCGAGCTGCGGAAGCCCCGCGGAGGACGCCACCAGCACGAGGGGCCCCGCGGAGGTCTCGTCGACGCTCAGCACCCACGGCCGGCCGACGACCGCCGCGAGCGCACCCGGCTCGGTCCCGGGGCGGAGCAGGACGAGGGCCAGGTCGGTCGTCGACGCCCAGCGCTGGGGCGTCGGCCACGCCGTGAGCCACGCGAGCCCCTCCGCGCGCAGGGCGTTCCAGTGCCGCACCGCCGTGGCCGCGTCGACGCCGATGGCGGCCGCGATGCGCGTCCAGGGCGCCCGCGCGTCGACCTGGAGGGCGTGGATCAAGGCGAGGTCGATCTCGCCGAGGGCCGGGGGAGCATCGTCATCGTCGTCAACCATATGACGAAGATTACGCATGCTTCCGCCAACGATGACGGTTTCGGGGCAGGATCATCGGCATGACGGAGGGAAATCTACTCTCGTCGCATGAGCATGACGACGGAGGGCATCCTCGCCACGATCGAGGATCTCGTGGGCCTCGCGCCGCGCGCGACCGGGACTCCCGGCGGCGCGGCGGCCGCCGCCTACGTCTCGGAGCGCTTCCGTCGCGCCGGTCTGGGCGTGCAGCTGCTCGAGGTGCCGTCGTACTCCTGGCGGGCGGCCGACAGCGCGCTGACCGTGCCCGACGACGACGCGGAGGGCACCCCCATCCCCTGCGCACCCGTCCTCCACTCCGCTCTCCCCTCGCACGAGTGGACCGGCGAGGCGCCGCACCGGATCGAGGCCCGGGTCGTGGACGTCGGAGCCGGGCGCGTCCGCGACCACGACGTGCGCGGGGCGATCGTCCTGTTCGACCTGACCTTCGACATGACGCTCGCGCACACGCTGCCGCTGACGCTCTTCCTGCACGACCCCGGGCGCCGGGTGCTGCGGCGGGAGGTGCTCTCCAGCCGCAACCCGTACGTCACGTCGCTGGGGCGGACCATGACGGAGGCGGCCGCGGGCGGCGCCGTCGGGGTGATCGGCGTGCTGCGGGACTACCCGGATTCGCTGCGCTACCACAACGAGTACTATCGCCGGACGCTCTTCACGCTCCCGGGGCTCTGGGTGACGCGGCAGGGCGGCGTCGAGCTGCGCCGGCGGCTCGCACGCACCCCGCGCGCCGTGCTCTCCCTCTCGGTGACGCGCGACGAGGTGACCTCCCGGTCCGTGATCGGCGTCCTCCCCGGGCGCTCCGAGGGCACAGGCCCCGGCCCCGCCGAGGCCATCATGATCCAGTCGCACCACGACTCGGTCGGCCCCGGCGCCGTCGAGGACGCCTCCGGGACGGCCGAGGTCATCGCACTGGCCGAGCACTACGGGCGGGAAGCCCTGGCCGGACGACGCCCCCGCAAGACCCTGCTGTTCACGACCTTCGACACGCACTTCACCGGCTACCAGGCCCACCGGGAGTTCGCCCGCCGCTACGTCCTGTCCCCGGACTCGCCGTGGCGGATCGTGTTCAACGCGACGATCGAGCACATCGGCCTGCGCGCGGTCGAGGGCCCCGACGGCGGGTTCGCGCCGACCGGGGAGACCGAGCCCCGCGGGATCTTCCTCAACGTCAATCCGGCCTTCACCGTGCGCGTGGCCCGGGCGATCCGCCGGCACCGGCTGCACGCCACCAGCATCCTCGGCGCGGGGGCGCTGGAGTTCTTCGCCGGGGGGATCCCCACGGACGCCTCCTTCACGCTGGTGTGCGGCGTGCCGACGGCCAGTCTCATCTCCGGCCCTCTGTACCTCTACGACGACGCGGACACCGTCGACCGGATCGACGCGTCACAGCTCGAGCCCGTCGCGCGCTTCTTCATCGACCTCGTGGACGACGCCGACCGTCACCGGGGATCGCTCCTCGGCACGATGCCCGCGGCGCTTCGACGCCTGCTGCCGCGGGGACGATGGTGACCGGCGCCGCGGTGCACGCCGGCCCCGTCGGCACGGCGCTGCCGCACGGATCCACCGCGCTCGTCTCGTTCCCGGGCACCGGCGGGCTCACGGAGACGGGGCTGATGCACCTCCCCCACGCCGAGCCGCCGGCGTCGGGGTTCCCCGTCGTGGTGTTCGGCCACATGACCACCGGCGGTTCCCCGCGGTCGGCACCGAGCGGCGGGCACCCCGGGCATCCCGAATGGCGCCGGATGTCCCAGGGCGACGCCCTGTGCGACCAGCTGCTGCGACGCGGCATCGCCGTCCTCCGCCCGGACTATCCGGGCATCGGCGGGGAGGGCGTGCATCCCTACCTCCTCGGGCGCCCGCTCGCCGACTCGCTCCGTGCGATCCTCCGTGCCCGCCGGGACCTGGATCCGCGGCTCGGCGACGCCTGGGTCGCTGCGGGGCACTCGGAAGGCGCCGTCGCCGCCCTGTTCGCGTCGACGGCGGCAGAGGCGGACGCCCGCACGCGCCTGTGCGGCACGGCGGCGATCACGCCGGTGACCCGGATGGACCTCAGCATCCGGGCATCGGCGGCGCTGCCCGGGATCGTGCCGGGATCCGGCGTCGTCTCGGCCCTCGTCGCGCTGATGCTGCGGGGCGCGGCCACGGAGGACGACCGGATGCGCGCGCTCCTGGAGGGGGGCGGGTTGAGCGCGGGCGCACGAGCCCGGTGGCGCGATCTGGACGAGCTCACGCTGACCGAGCTCGCGGACGCCGCATCCTGGGGTAGCGTCGCGCCGGGACGCATCGGCGGGCCCGACGGGCGGGAGCTCTTCCGTCGGCTCTTCGCCTCGTTCCGCGCCAACGAGGTCGCAGACCTGCGCGGTTTCCGGGCGCCCGTCCGCATCGACGCCGCCCGCTTCGACGAGGTCGCCCCGGCCCCGCTGTCCGCGGCGCTGCTGCGCACCTACCGCGCCGCCGGCGTGGAGCTCACGCACCGGTGGTGGCCGTCCCACCACTCGGGGACGATGCGGGCGTCGCACGCCCCGCCCGCCGTGGCGGAGTGGATCGCCGCCCGCTTCGCCGCCGCCGGCTTCGGCCCCACCCCGGACGCCGAGTGGTCAGTTTCTGTGGGTTGAGGCGTCTCGAACCCGCAGAAACTGACCACTCGATGCGGCGTCAGTCGAGGAGCTCGGCCTCGATCACGTCGTCGTCGCCGGGGACCGGCGCCGGGCCCTCGCTCGTGAGCACCAGCCCGGATCCGTCGGCGGCCACGTCCACCCGGACGACGTCGCCGTCGCGCACGCCGCCGGACAGCAGCGCCGTCGCGAGCCGGTTCTGGATCTCGGTCTGGATGAGGCGGCGCAGCGGCCGGGCGCCGAACACCGGGTCGTAGCCGCGCTCGGCGAGCCAGGACCGGGCGTCCGGCGTGACGGCGAGCGTGAGCCGACGGTCCGACAGCCGCTTCTGGAGCTGGTCCACCGCGAGCTCGACGATCTGCGCGAGGTCGTCCTCGCTCAGCGCCAGGAACATCACGATGTCGTCGAGCCGGTTGAGGAACTCCGGGCGGAACGACTGCCGCACGAGCGCCATCACCGCATCCCGCTTGTCCTCCATCGACATCGTCGGATCGATGAGGATCGGAGAGCCGATGTTGCTGGTGAGGACGAGGATGACGTTCGAGAAGTCGACCGTCCGCCCCTGGCCGTCCGTGAGACGCCCGTCGTCGAGCACCTGCAGCAGCACGTCGAACACCTCGGGGTGCGCCTTCTCGACCTCGTCCAGCAGCACGACGCTGTACGGACGCCGCCGCACCGCCTCGGTGAGCTGGCCGCCCTGCTCGTAGCCGACGTAGCCGGGAGGTGCGCCGACGAGGCGGGAGACGGAGTGCTTCTCGCCGTACTCGGACATGTCGATGCGCACCATGGCGTGCTCGTCGTCGAAGAGGAACTCCGCGAGCGCCTTGGCGAGCTCGGTCTTGCCGACGCCGGTCGGGCCGAGGAACAGGAACGAACCCGTCGGGCGTCCGGGGTCGCTGATGCCCGCGCGCGAGCGGCGGACGGCGTCGGAGACCGCCTTCACGGCCTCCTTCTGCCCGATCAGGCGCTTGCCGAGCTCGCGCTCCAGGTGCAGCAGCTTCTCGCTCTCGCCCTGCATGAGCCGGCCCACGGGGATCCCGGTCCATGCGGAGATGACGTTGGCGATGTCCTCCTCGGTGACCTGATCGCCGACCATCCGCGACTCGGAGTCCGCCGCCTGGTCCGCGGCCATGAGCTCCCGCTCCAGCCCGGGGATCTCGGCGTAGAGCAGGCGCGAGGCCTTCTCCAGGTTCCCCTCGCGCTGGGCCCGCTCGGCCTCGATCCGGGCCGCGTCCAGGCGCGTCTTCAGATCGCCGACGCGGTTGAGCGTGGCGCGCTCCTGCTCCCAGATCCCCTGCAGCTCCTCCAGCCGCGCCTTCTCCGCGGCGAGGTCGTCGCGGAGCTTGGCGAGGCGCTCCTTCGACGCCGGATCCTTCTCCTTCTTCAGAGCGAGCTCCTCCAGCCCCAGCCGATCCACGTGCCGACGCAGCTCGTCGATCTCCAGCGGCGCGGAGTCGATCTCCATCCTCAACCGGGACGCGGCCTCGTCGATCAGGTCGATCGCCTTGTCCGGGAGCTGCCGGCTCGGGAGGTACCGGTGCGACAGTGCCGCCGCGGCGACGAGCGCGCCATCCGAGATCGCCACCTTGTGGTGCGCCTCGTAGCGCTCCTTGAGCCCGCGGAGGATCGCGATCGTGTCCTCGACGCTCGGCTCGCCGACGTACACCTGCTGGAACCGGCGCTCCAGCGCGGCGTCCTTCTCGATGAACTCGCGGTACTCGTTGAGCGTCGTGGCCCCGATCATCCGCAGCTCCCCGCGCGCGAGCATGGGCTTGAGCATGTTGGACGCCGCCACCGACCCCTCGCCGCCGCCCGCGCCCATGAGCACGTGCAGCTCGTCGATGAAGGTGATGACACGCCCCTCGGACTCGGTGATCTCCTTGAGTACGCTCTTCAGGCGCTCCTCGAACTGCCCGCGGTACATGGCTCCGGCGACGAGCGCGGAGATGTCGAGCGCGACGAGCTCCTTGCCCTTCAGCGACTCCGCCACGTCACCGGCGACGATGCGCTGCGCGAGCCCTTCCACGACGGCCGTCTTGCCGACGCCGGGCTCGCCGATCAGCACCGGGTTGTTCTTCGTGCGCCGCGTGAGCACCTGGCTCACCCGCCGGATCTCGCTGTCTCGCCCGATCACCGGGTCGAGCTTTCCCTGCCGCGCACGGTCGGTCAGGTTGATGCCGAACTGCTCGAGCGCGCTCTGCTGCTCTTCTTGGGGCTGTGCGGGGGTGGTCATCCGTCCTCCTGGGGTCTCCTTCTGCTGCTTCTGCGGATCGCGATGCGAGAGGCGTCGCGCAAACTTGAGTTGATGTGACTCAAGTTTAGCACCCCGCCCAGGAGCCCACCAGACCTCTTCCCTCCGCGGCCATACGATCGTATGCTCTCTCCCATACGATCGTATGGGAGATGATCATGACGAAGCTCATCGAGCTCATCGGGCTGCTCGCGCCGTTCGCCGCGATGGCCCTGCTGTTCCTCCACCGACGTCGTGCCCCGGGGCCCGCGGGCATCGGGATGATCGGGGCCGCGATCGCCGCCGTCGGCTCGGTCGCCGACGTCATCGGATCCCGCACCGTCTGGTTCGGCGGTGACTCCGAGGAGATGCTCGAGCAGCTGGAAGGGTGGGGGATGCTCCGTCTCGGGCTCGTCGGTGCCGGAGTGGCGATCCTCCTGACCGCCGCGCTCGTCGGCCGCGGCCGTGCCGTCCCGAGGATCCCGCTGGCCGTCGGCGGCCTCGTCGCCGCGGGGCTCGGCGTCCTCGTGCCGTTCGCCCCCGTCGGCGTCGAGGACCTGCACGGGTTCCTCCGCTTCGTGGTGACGATGGGGCTCGAGACCCTGCAGTTCGGCCTCCTCGGCGCCGGGATCCTCCTCCTCGCGCTCGCCGTGGTCAGCGGCCGCGACGAAGGACCGGAGCCGCTGGCCCACGCGCTGCGTGCGGGCGGCCGGATCATCCGGGCCGTGCGGAACGGAGGCGGCGAGGCGCCCGGGCGGACCGGATCGCCGGGCACCGGATCGGCCGGCACCGGATCGACGCTGCGGGCCGTCTGGAGCGCCCTCACGGAGGAGGCGCCGGGGTCTCGCGCGACCGGGGACGCCGCGGCGGATCCGACGGACCGGACGGAAGGTGCGGACTCCGGCGGGCGTCGCGACCGCCGCTAGCATCGACTCATGACCCGGGACAGCCTCCTCGACCACGTCGTCGACGTGATCGCCGAGGAGGGCATGAGCGGGCTCAGCGTCCGCGCCGTGGCCGCGCGCGCGGGCGTCGCGATCGGCACGGTGCAGCACTGGTTCCCGACCAAGAGTGCGATGCTCCTGGCGGCGATGGACCGGATCGGCGGGATCGCCGAGGCGGCGGGAGCGGCCGTCCGCACGCCCGGAGACCCGGTCGCCGAGCTGCACGGCACGATCCGCCTGCTCGTCCCGTCCACGCCGAGGAGCCCGGTCAGCCGGGTGTGGCTGGCGTTCGCGGCCCACACCGTGGCGGATCCGGACGTGCAGGCGCGCTACGCGCAGCTCTGGGCCGGGGTCCACCGCGGTCTGGCCGGGCTCCTCGCCGCGGCCCGCCCGTCCGCATCCGCCGCGGCGATCGACGAGGCCGCCGCGGAGCTCGTCGCCCTCACCGACGGCCTCGCCGTGGCCGTGATCGCCGAGCCGTCCCGGATGCCGCCGGACCGGGCCGCCGCCCTGGCCCGGCGCCGCACGGACGATCTCCTCGACGCCCTCGCCTGACCCTCCCTCGCCGGGCCTCGGTGTGGGGCGCACCCTGGGGCCGGACGCCACCGGGGCGCGCCCCGATCCCCCGGTACGCGCCCCGAATGCAGATGAGCTCAGCCGTCGGCCGAGACCCTCTCCCGGGAGAGCCTCTGCGCCCAGCGCCGCGAGCGCCGCAGCGACGAGATCGTCGCCCAGCGTTCGATGCTCGTGATCGCACGGAAGCGGGATCGGATCCGCGGGACGCCGAGAACCACTGCCTGAACACCCGTGAAGAGAAGGAACAGCACGGCGATGACTCCGAGCCGGGAGACGGCGAACAACGGGATGCTCAGCGCGACGGCCATCGCGATACCGGTCGCCCGGAACGCGATCGCCTGGATCCGTCGCCCACGAGCCGTCGTGGAGAGATCCGCTGTCGAGCGCCACGCCGCCGTGAGGAAGTAGCTCGCCGTGTGCAGGAAGAGGGCGATGAGGATCACCGGAGCCGTCCGCATCCACGCCGGCCCCGCCAGGACCACCAGTGCGACCAGCCCGGCCCAGGCCACGAACGGCACGACCCAGACGACGGCCTCTGTTCGGAGCCGCTTGCCCGGGGACGGGAGGACCTCACCCGGATCGACTCCCGCGTTCTCCGCCCGCGCGAGCCTCGCCGCCCACAGCTCCTTCGCCTGGGACTCCCGCGCCTTGCGCGTCGCTCCGTCGCCCACGAGCTGCCCGAGCAGGATGCACGCCCACGCCACCGCGATCGCCGGCATCACTCGGGCGAACTGGCGGGGATCGGCCACCGCCACGATCACGGTCCCCGCGGCGACGACCGCCACGGTGAACACCCCGATCATGACCAGCGCGCCGATGCCTGCCCTCGCGCGAGCGTCGAACACGCGATTCCCCTGCCCGAAGTTCGTCGCGGCGGCCAGAGCGACCAGGAGGGTGGCGACCACGGCGGCGAGAGAAAGGAAGTCCTCCAGCAACGGGGCGCACCACTCCGCCACGATGGCCACGGCGTCCCCGAAGTGCCCCAGGCCGGGCCCTGCCAGGAGCATCACCGGGATGAACGGCAGGAGCATGAAGGTCCCGATCAGCAGAAGCCCCATCCAGATCACCGCCCCCTGGGTGTCCTCCGACGTCTCGGCGTCCATCTCGTCCGTCATTCCGCCCTCTTCTCTTCGCTTCTCTGGCACGCACCACCCTGCCGCACCGGGAACACGGCGACGCACGCGCGGCCGGCGGAATGTGGAAACCACGGAGGCACGAATGCGTTCCCGCTTTTGGGCGCGGCGCGGGGGCTTCGGGGCGCGGCGTAGGGCGAATCGGCGCCGGAATGCGCCCCGATCCCCGGGAAAGCGCCCCGAATGCGCGCGGCTCAGGGACGTGCGGCGAGGATCGCGTCCCACAGGGCGGCCGCCACGTCCCGCTTGGATCCCGCGGCGGAGGCGACGACCGCGCCGTCCGCGCCGACGATCTCCACGGCGTTGTCCGCCCGCTCGAAGCCGTGGTCGGCATCGGCGTGGTTGACGGCGAGCAGGTCGACGCCCTTGCGCTCGCGCTTGCGCCGGGCCCGGGCGAGTCGTTCGGCGGGATCCGGCAGCGTCTCGGCGGCGAAGGCGACGATCGTCTGCCCGGCGGGCGCGCCGTCGGACGAGCGCACGGCCGTGAGTCCCGCCACCACGTCCTCGTTCTCGACGAGCTCGATCCGCTCCAGCGCCCCGCCCTCCTTCGTGAGCTTCTGAGCCGCGGCCATCGCCGGACGGTAGTCGGCCACCGCGGCGGCCATCACGATCACATCCGCCGTCCGCGCCGCCGTCCCCATGGCCTCCGCCACGTCCGCCGCGGTCGCCGCAGGGACGACCCGGATCCGGGGATGCGCGGCGTCAGCGAGGACGTCGGCTCCGATGTTCGCCGCGACGAGCGTGACCTCCGCCCCGCGATCCGCGGCCTCTCGGGCGATCGCGACCCCCTGGCGTCCGCTGGAACGGTTGCCGAGAAAGCGGACCGGGTCGATGGGCTCGCGCGTCCCGCCCGCGGACACCGCCGCCGTCAGGCCGGCGAGATCCTGAGGAGCGAGCGCGGCGAGCGCCGCCTCGGCGATCTCCTCCGGTTCGCTCATGCGTCCGGGGCCGCTGTCCCCGCCGGCGAGCTCCCCGTCCGCGGGACCGACGATCCTCACGCCGCGCTCGCGGAGCGTGCGGATGTTCGCCTGCGTCGCCGGGTGCTGCCACATCTCGGCGTGCATGGCCGGGGCGACGACCACCGGCGCCGTGGTGGCCAGCAGCGTCGTGCCGAGGAGGTTGTCGGCGATCCCGGCCGCCATCCGCGCGATGGTGTTCGCCGTGGCCGGCGCCACCACGACGAGATCCGCACCCTGCCCCAGAGCGACATGCCGGACCCGGGCGACGTCGTCGTGCACGCTCGTGGTGACCGGGTTGCGGCTGATCGCCTCCCAGGTCGGCGCGCCCACGAAGCGCAGCGCGTCCTCCGTCGGCACGACGGTCACCTCATGGCCGGCCTTGATCAGGAGCCGCACCAGTGCGACCGACTTGTACGCGGCGATGCCGCCCGAGACCCCCACCACGATGTCCACGCCTCGATTCTGCCCGACCCGCTCCCCCAGGCGTCCCGTTCCCCCGGAGAACCCTCGGTCCTGCGGACGGGATCCGCGCGGTCGTCCGCGCCAGTACTGCCCCACCCACGGAGATACCCGCTCGCGCGGACGGAACCCGCGCGATCCTCCGCGCCAAGCGCCGTTCCCCGATCCACCGCTCCGTGCAACGCGCCCCCTCCCTGGGGCGCCTCTACCGTGGAGTCACGGATCCGAGCGCCCGGGGGACTCCTAGACTGAGGCGCGTGTGCACGGTCGTGATCGAGGTCGATGAGCGGGGATCGCGACTGCTCGCGGTGCGCGACGAGGATCCGCAGCGCGAGTGGGACGCCCTCGGCGCGTGGTGGCCCGAGGAGCACCCGGGCGTGATCGGGATCCGCGATCGGCGCGCCGGCGGCGCCTGGCTCGCAGTGGATCCCGAGTCGCGTCGGCTGGCGGTCCTGCTGAACCGCGCAGACGTCCTGGATCTCCCCGAGGATCAGGTGCTCTCCCGCGGAAGCCTGACCCTCCGGTCCGTCGCCGGACAGTCCCCCCTCCCGGGCACACGGCTGCGCCACCACGGCTTCAACCTGCTCGAGGTCGCCCCGGGAGGCGCCCGCGTCCTCTCGTGGGACGGCGTGACGCTTCGGGAGACGCCGGTGCCGCCGGGCGTCCACATGATCGCGCACGACGATCTCGACGACCCCACCACGCCCCGCATCGCGCACTGGCTGCCCTCGTTCCGGGAGCGCGCGGCGATCGCGGACGGCGGGGATCCGCGCGAGTGGGCGGCCCTGTGGATCGACCAGCTCGCCCACACGACGCGGCTCGATCCGGAGGACGACCGGGCGATCATCCGCGACAATCGCGTGCACGGCTACCCGACCCTGTCGCTGCTGTTCTGCACCGCCGAGGTCACCGCGGACGGCGTGGAGATCCACGACCGCGCCTTGCCGACGCCCGGACACTGGCTCGCCTGATCCCCCGACTCCACTCCACCTATCCGCCGCGCGAGATCAGGCAGACACGCGAGAACAGGCGAAACGCGCGCCCGAACGCCTGAGCCCGCGCGAACGCCTGACCCGCGTGGCCCGTCCGGCAAGAGCATCCCGCCGCGCCGCGGACGGGGAGGGAACTCAGACGAGCGCGGGCTCCTCGGCGGGGAGCCCCGCGGGAATCTCGCTCGGCAGGGAGGAGGCGCCGAACGTCGCCCGGTACGCGGTGGGGTTCGTGCCGAGCACCCGTGCGAAGTTCTGCCGCAGCACCGCCGCGGAGCCGAACCCGCACTCCTGGGCGATCCGATCGATTCCGAGGTCCGTGCGCTCCAGCAGCCGCTGCGCCTGGAGGACGCGCTGCCGGGTGAGCCACGCGGCGGGCGTGATGCCGTGCTCGGCCTTGAACCTCCGCGCGAAGGTGCGCTCCGACATGTGGGCGTGCGCGGCCAGGCGCTCCACCGACAGGTCCCCGCGGAGATTCGCCAGCGCCCAGTCGGCGAGCTCGGCAAGGGAGGAGCCCGGATCCACGGGAATCGGACGATCGATGAACTGCGCCTGGCCGCCGTCACGCTGCGGAGGCACGACCATCCGCCGGGCGATCCGATTGGTCATCTCCGCGCCGAGCTCGAGCCGCAGGAGCGAGAGGCAGGCGTCGATCCCGGCCGCGGTGCCCGCGCTGGTGATGATCCGGCCGTCGTGGACGAACAGCACATCCGGATCCACGGAGATCTGCGGGAACATGCGTGCCAGCTCGTCGGCGTACATCCAGTGCGTCGTCGCCCGGCGCCCGTCGAGCACCCCCGCCGCCGCGAGCGCGAACACCCCGCTGCACTCGCTGATCAGCCAGGCGCCGCGGTCCACCGCGGAGCGGATCACGTCGAGCACACGCGGATCCACATCCCTCCAGCGCTCTCGCGGGAACGGGCAGACCACCACCACGTCCGCCTCGTACGCGAAGGACAGATCGGCGACGCCGCTGAGCGAGAAGGCCAGCTTGGAGGGCACCTCCCCCGGATCGGCGGCCACGACGCGGAAGTCGAAATTGGGCACGCCGTCGTCCGAACGGTCGAGCCCGAACACCTCGCAGGCGATCCCGAACTCGAACGGCGAGAACCCCGGCTGCACGATGCACGCGACGGTCTTCATCCCGCGCTCCTCCTCGTCATACGCCTCGGCGGCGTCTCCCTCGCACGATGGCGGTTTTCCTGCGGACTATGGCCATCCTGCCACTCGTGGCAGGATCACGTCAATCGTAGATTCTCTGCCATGATCATCGTGCTGATTCTCCTCGCCCTCGGTGTCTGGAGCATCGTCGCAACGACCGTGGAGCTCCGCCGCACCCGAGTCCGACGGATGCCGACGTACTGGTCCCGGGTCCCGGTCGATCTCCGCTCCTCCCGCAGAGGGATCGTCCGGAGGACGCCCTGACCGCGCCCGGGCTCGGATCCGGCGGCCCGCACCTCGGCTGATCGGGGCGCGGATCCGCGCATCCGGCACCGGTCCCCGATCTGCACATCCGGGCCCGATCCGCACAGTTCCTGCGGCAGATCCTGCGCAGATCGGAACCACGTGTGCAGATCGGGACGGGAAGGCGGGGTGGAGCCGGGCGCGAGCGGCCACACCGACGGGGCACCCCACAGCACGGACGCTCTCATCTATGCTCGACCGCATGAGCGACCCGCAGCCCACGCCGCCGTACGCCTCAGACCCGTCGCACGCGGGCTCGTCCCCTGCCGCACCGCCTCCCGGTGCGGTGCTCAACCCCGGACCGAGCACCGCCGCGGCCACCGGTGCACCCGCCGGCGGCTACCCGGGTCAACCGGCCCCCGTGACACAGGGAGGGTCCGGCGGAGCGGGCAAGACCGCCTTCATCATCGCCCTCATCACCGTCCTGCTCGCCCTCGTCGGGACGATCGGGCTGCAGACGCTCATCTATTCCGGCGCGGCAGCCGGCGCCGATCGGTTCGCCCTCTACGGACTGCTCGCCGCGGTGCAGTCGTTCGTGCTGCTCGTCGGCTACGCCCTCTCTCTCATCTTCGGGATCATCGGCGCCCGCGCCGCCCGAGGCAAGGTGCTCGCCGGGATCGCGATCGGGGTCGGCGGGGCCGGGCTCGTCGGGGTCGCCTCGTCCTGGCTGATGTCGTTGATCGCACCCCTCCTCGCCGGGGCCTGACCCGCGTTTCGACTCGCTGCGCTCGCTCAACGACCGAGCACACCGCGTTTCGGCTCGCTGCGCTCGCTCAACGACCGACACCGCCACCGAATCACCGGCCGTTGAGCGAGGAGCGCAGCGACGAGACGAAACGCCGCATCCCGAAGCCCACCGCGTTTCGACTCGCTGCGCTCGCTCAACGACCGACACCGCGTTTCGACTCGCTGCGCTTGCTCAACGACCGACACCGGGGCCGGTCAGCCCTCGAGGACGCGCTCGTAGATCCGGATCATCGCGGCCGTCCGCGACGACTGGCGGAACGCCTCGGCCACCTCCGGATCCGGACGCGGCGCTCGGCCGGCGTCGATGTCCGCCGCGGCATCGCGCAGCGTCTGCGCGAGGGCGGCGATCCGGCGCTCCTCCCGCGCACGCGCCCCTCGGCGACCACCCGCCCCGGGGACCGCAGTCTCCGGCACGGCCCACAGCCCGCCGCGCAGCTCCGCGGCGATATCGGGGTCGCTCACCACCGTCGGCGTTCCCAGGGTCGCCGCCTCGAACGGCGTCATCCCCTGCGTCTCGAAGCCGATCGAGGTCTGCACGACCGCGTCGGCATCGGCGATGCGGGCGAGCACCTCCGGGTAGGACAACCGGCCGGCGAACCGGATCCGCGGTCGCCCGGCCCGCGCCGCGATCCGCTCGGCCGCCCGACGCTGCCCGCCGCCGCCGATGATCTCGATCTCCGCGTCCACGTCGGCGGCCACCACGGCCTCGACGAAGGGCAGCAGCCGCTTCTCCGGGCTCATCCGCCCCAGCCACACGAAGCGGGCGGGTCCCGGACGCCGGATCGACGGCGCCGCGGACCGCACGGCCTCGAGCACGTCCTCGTCGATGCCGTTCCACACGACGTCCACGGGATCGAAGACGCCGTGCCGCTCCAGGCGGCGCGCGAAGTGCCCGGACGGAGCGGTCACGGCCCGCGTCTCGGCGGCGATGCCGCGCAGGTACGCCCACCCGTCGCGCCCGCGGGGCTGCACGCCGACGCCGCGCAGCGCCCGGCGCCGCCAGGCGTTCAGTGCGACGAGGACCGGCCGGTGCAGCGGCGTCACGGCCGCGAGTCCGACGTCGACCCGGTTGTGCATCGTGTGGACGACGGGGATCCCGTGCCGATGCGCGAACCGGTGGCCGATGAACGCGCCCCAGAAGTCCGCCTGCACGTGCACGAGGTCTGCCGGCGGCCGCGACGCCATCGCCCGGTCCAGCGCGCGGTCGGTGCGCGGCCCCGGCCATGTCAGGGAGTACTCCCGGTCCGGAGTGATCGGCATCGAGGGGAGGTCGACGTAGCCGGTCGCGGCGTCGGGATCGATGCCCTGCGCGCGCGGGCCGTGCATCCTCGGGGCGACCACGGTCACCGTGTGCCCGGCACGCTCCAGGTATCGTCGCTGCAGCCGCATCGAGACCTGGGCGCCGCCGAGGGACTCCAGGTGCTGGTCGCTGAAGAAGACGACGTGCACGGGGGCGCGGCCGTCACTCGGGCAGCGGAGCGCCGCGGTAGAGCGCCTCGAACGTGTCGAGAGTGCGGTTGATGTCGTGGATCGCGACGCCGTCGAGGGAGGCCTGCTGCATCCGCTCGTACTCGGCCGGCGACGCGGTCAGCACGTCGGTCAGGCGCGCGGCGAGCTCGTCCACGTTGCCCGGCTCGAACAGATAGCCGTTCTCGCCGTCGTGGACGAGGTGCGGAAGGGCGACGGCGTCGGCGGCGACCACCGGGAGCGCCGAGGCCATCGCCTCCATCGTCGCGATGGACTGCAGCTCGGCGATCGAGGCGATCGCGAACACCGACGCCCGCGAGTAGAGGGAGCGCAGCTTCTCGTCGGAGATGCGGCCGTGGAACGTGACGCGGTCGCCCAGCCCCAGCTCCTGCGTGAGGTTCTCCAAGGCCTTCCGCTGGTCGCCGCCGCCGACGATGTCGAACGCGACGTCCAGCGCGGGGTCGAGCTTCGTGAGCGCCCGCAGGATGACGTCGATCTGCTTCTCGGCGGTCAGCCGGCCGACGAAGATGATGCGGTTGCGCTCGCGCGGGCCGATCACCGGATCGTAGTTCGAGCGGTCGATGCCGCAGCTCACGGGGATCACGTCGCCGACGTCGATCGTCCGCTCCAGGAAGTCCGCGGCGCGCCGCGTGGGCGTGGTGACCGCCCGGGTCAGCGCGAAGGTGCGGGCGGCGTCGGCCCAGGCGAGCTTCAGCACGATGTCGTCGATGAACTTCGGCATCGTGGTGTGGTCGAGGATGTTCTCGGCCATCACGTGGTTGGTCGCCACGACCGGGATGCCTCGACGGTGGGCGATGCGGGACAGCCCGCGGCCGATCACGATGTGCGACTGGATGTGGACGACGTCCGGCTTGACCTCGTCGAGCACGACGCGGGCGTAGTGCTTGGATCGCCACGGCCAGACGAAGCGCAGCCAGTCGTGCGGGGCCCAGCGCACCGAGGGCAGACGGTGCAGGGTCATCGGCTCGCCCTCGATCACCTCGGTGCGGGGCTTGGTGCGCCGGTACGCCTGGTTGGGAGCCACGACATGCACGTCGTGGCCGCGCTGGACGAGGCCGGCGGCGAGGCGCTCGGCGAAGCGCGCGGCCCCGTTGATGTCGGGGGAGAACGTGTCGCATCCGATCAGGATGGTCAACGGGCCGTCGCCGGAGCGATTCGGGACGGCCGGGGTCTCGGGATCAGCCGAGGTCGGGCGGTCGTCGGGAGAGGTCACGGGGGCTGCCTATTCTGGGCCGCGGACAAGGGATTCCGCCCGGGATCGGGCGCTCGACACTCTACCCGAGGGCTCTGGGACCGCCGGGGATCCGCTGTGCGCGCCGCCGCGCAGACGTGCGGGGACCGCCGCCCCACGGTCCGGCGGGGCGTCAGTCGGACTCGTCGAGGATGCGCGCGAGCAGGTCCGGCCGCTGCAGGGGGATCCCGTGCCCGCACCCCGGGACCTCCTCGCGCACGGCGCTCGGGAGGGCGTCGTGCAGCGCCGCCGCGGAGCGGTGCATCAGCCGGCGCTCCCGCTCGCCGACGAGGATCCGGGCGCTCCCGGGGAACCGGGACCAGCCCGCCGGGATCCGGAACCGCAGGTTCGCCCCGACCGCGGCGACGAGCGTCGCGCGCGACATCGCGGCGGAGGTGCGGAGGTAGTCGGGCAGCAGCGCATCCGGGACGAACAGCTCCCTGGCCTGCGCCCGGGCGAACGCCGGGTTCCTCGCGAGACCCGCCGTGGCGGACAGCAGCGCCAGCGTCGGGCCGGTCGCCGGGGCGGGAACGGCCTGCGCGCTGACCGCGACGACGCGTTCCACGAGGTCGGGCCGCTCGGAGGCCAGGAGCACCGCGAGCTGGGCGCCGAGGGAGAAGCCGGCCGCGACGGCCGGCTTCCCCGTCCGCTCCAGGAGCGCCACGAGCTCGGCGATCACCGCCTCGTGCGAGGTGTACGGGCTGCCGGCGCTGCGGTCATGTCCGGGCAGATCCGGCACCATCATGCGCCACGGGGCACGCAGACGCGCGCGCACGGGACCCCACATCCACCCGCCCACGCCGCCGCCGTGCAGCAGGAGCAGGGGCGGCGCCGTCTCGGGTCCCCGCATCTCGACGTGCACGTGGCTCCCTCCGGTCGCGGGCTGGCGCGGCCCTCCTCGGAGCCTAGCGACGGGGAGCGGCCTCCGGGGCGGCCGCCCGCGCGACGCGGCCCGGTCCCCGCGGGCCGATCCGGATCCACACCCGCCCGATAGGTGCGCGCGATAGCGTGACGGCATGCGCCTGCTCGCCGACGCCGACCCCGCCCGCTGGATCCCCGTGACCGGATCCCTCGGCTTCAAGGGGCGCCGTCATCGCAAGGCCGCGATCCGCATGCTGCTGGGTCAGGCGAACGCCGCCGCCGGAGCCACGCCCCGCCCGGGCTCCGGCTTCGCCGCCTGGGCCATGAGCCAGGCCGCCCCGCTGCTGATGCGCAAGGCGGACGGCCGGGTCCTGGTGTGGACCTGGAAGCAGGAGCCCGAGCTGATCGTCGCGATGGCCAGTGCGCAGGAGCTCACGCCGCAGCTGCGGACCGCCCGCGCCATGATGCCGATGGAGTACGACGACACGGAGGAGTTCCGCAATCCGTATCTCGGGATCGGCGAGAAGCTCGTCGTCCCCCTTCCGCCGAACCCGTCCACTCCGCCGTTCGCCACCTACACGTGGGACACCGGGACGCACCTGATCACCCTCCAGGCGGTGTGCGGAGATCGCGAGCGGTTCGGGACCGTGCTGGGCGCGGTCGACGACCTCGCGCGCACGCTCCGCAGCGCCGACGACCTCGCCGTGGGCGAGTCGGGCCCCGTGCTGCGTCTCGACCCGGCCTGACCCGCCTCAGCGGCGCACGTACTCGGCGAGCACGACGCCGGAGTCGAACGCCGTCGTGTCCACGCGTTCGAACGTCGTCGGTGCGTAGCCGCGAGGGCCGAACAGCGGGATCCCGCCCCCGAGGAGCACGGGGTTGATCTTGAGGGCCAGCCGGTCGATCTCGTCGGCCAGGTGAGCGGCGAGCGCTCCACCCCCGCAGAGCCAGATCCCCGCGCCGTCCTCCTCCTTCAGCGCCCGGACCGTGTCGACCGGATCGGCGGCGGTGAACTCGACGCCGCCGCTTCCCTCCGGGCCCTGATGGGTGCGCGTGAAGACGATCTGCCTCAGGTGCGTGTACGGATCCGCCAGGTGGTGGTCGGGGAGGCCGACCGCGTACGTGTTCCATCCCATGAGGACGGTGTCGAACGGACCGTCCTCGACGGAGAGGCCGGCATGAGCGGCGAGGACCGTCGGCGCCGTGCCGCGGTACCGGGCCCAGATGGGCGCCATGTGGTCGCCCTCCGCGAGGAAGGCGTCGAACTCGCCGCCCGGCCCCGCGATGTATCCGTCGAGGCTGACGGCGACGTAGTAGGTGAGTTCTCGCATCGTTCTCCAATAACTACAGGTGCAGTGATTGGAGACTACAACAGATGCAGTGGTTGCGCTAGTCTCGTCGCATGGCGAAGAACGATGCGCGCCGTGCCGCGCTGGCCGATGCCGGGCTCGCGGTGCTCGCCCGCGAGGGATCCCGCGGACTCACCCACCGCGCCGTGGACGAGGCGGCGGGGGTGCCCACGGGCACGACCTCGAACTACTTCCGCAGCCGCGACGCGCTCATGGCGGGCCTGTTCGAACGGATCGGCGCCCGTCTCGCACCCACGCCGGAGGATCTGGCGCTCCGCGCCGGGCAGCAGCCGAGCCGCGCGCTCTTCGCCGACTACCTTCGCGACATCGTCCGCCGCCTCTGCGCCGACCGGGAGGTCACCCTCGCTCTGTTCGAACTGCGTCTGGAGTCGGCGCGTCGCCCCGAGCTGTCCGCGGTGCTCGCCCCGTGGCTGCGCGCCGGGTTCGAGGGGGATGTCGCGTTCAACGAGACGGCGGGTCTTCCCGGCGGCCGCCGGGAGATCGCGCTCTTCCACTACGCGATCGACGGCCTGCTGCTGGACCGCCTGACCACGCCGATCGACCCGGACCTGCCGGTCGACGACGTCGTCGACGCGCTCGTGGACGGGCTCCTCCCCGAGTCCTGACTCCGCCGCCCTGCCGATGCGGGGTCGTTCTCTGCGGGTCTCCCCCGGCCGGCGCGGAGGCCGGGTCCGTAGACTCGGGCCGGGGGCGCACCCGATCGCCCCCGGACAGGAGATGACGGGACGGTGAGGGCTCGGACCGTGGTCGCCCTCGTGCGCGTGGCCACGGCGGCGGTGTGCCTCGTCGCGCTCGTCCACCGCCTGTTCTGGGGTCTGAGCTCGCGGACCGCCGCGGGGGAGAACTTCTTCGCCTATCTCACGGTGCAGTCGAACATCGCCCTGATGCTGCTGCTGGTCGTGGCGGCGGCACTGGCCCTGCGCCGCGCCGAGGATCCGCGCTGGCTCTCCGCCGCCTATGCCCTCGTTCTCACGTGGACGCTCACCGCCGGACTCGCGTTCGGTCTCATCGTCTGGCAGGCCCATCTCCGGGGCATCCCGATGACGGTGCCCTGGTCCGATCAGCTGATCCACTACTGGCTGCCGGCGTTCTCCGCGACGGCCTGGCTCGTCACGCCCGCCCGACGGCCGGTTCCCTGGACGATCGTTCCCGCCTCCCTCGCCTTCCCGCTCGTCTGGGGAGGGTTCACGATGTGGCGGGGGCCGATCATCGGGTGGTACCCGTACTACTTCCTGGATCCCCGCCAGGTGAGCGGACCCGCGGAGTTCCTCGGCACCTCCGCCGTCGCGTTGGCGATCTTCGCGGCCGTCTCCTCCGTGCTGGTGCTCACCAGCCGGCTCCCCGGGGTGCGGTGGTCGCGTCCCGGACCCGGATCGTAGACCGCGCGTCCGATGGTCGTCCTCCCCCGCGGCGGATCCGGCGGGGTTCTCCACGGCTCCCGTCCGTGACCCCGGCGGCGCCTCCGCGGGTGACAGCCTGGAGCCTCCCGACGAGAATGGGGGGATGCAGATGACCGATCCGCAGGTGTGGACGCTCATCGGCGTGTTCGCCGCCGCGGTGCTCGGCGGCATGTCCGTCATGACGGCCCAGTTCAGCCGCGTCCTGCGATCGGAGGGCGCTCGGCTGGACGCGAAGATCGACGGACTCCGCGGAGAGGTGAACGGTCAGTTCACGGCGATGGGCACCCGGCTCGACGCCATCGACGACCGGCTCATCCGCGTCGAGGACAAGGTCGACGACCTCGACAAGGAGGTCGCCAACCTCGCCACGAGGTTCTGGCGCTCGTCCTGAACGACGGCGGCGATGGGCGCGTCAGCGGCGCGATCCCTCCGCATCGTCCGTCGCCCCGGCGTCGAGCTCCGTGACGGCCTCATCCCCGCCCGGGAGCACGTCGTCCGACGTCGGCGAGGAGGACTGCGTCCCCTCCCGGGTCACCGCGAACGCCCCGACCCGGACGGCGAGACGCACCGCGTCGATGAGCGAGGACCCCGCCGCGAGCGAGGCAGCCAGCGATCCGACGAAGGCGTCCCCGGCGCCGGACGTGTCCACCGCGTCCACGCGCGGGGAGGCCACGTGCACGAG
>NZ_BCRA01000092.1 GCF_001552355.1 Microbacterium resistens NBRC 103078 | reverse complement strand
GTTCCGCCGGCGTCCGCGGTCCCGGCCGCGTCCGCGGTGCCCGCCGCGGCGGCATCCGAGGACCCGCTGGCCGAGGCGGAAGCCGTCCCACTCGCGTCCGCGGTCCCGCCGGCGTCCGCGGATCCCGCCGCATCGGCAGCGGCACCGGTCTCCCCGCCGGGATCGGCCACGGGGGTGACGGGGCCTACGGTCGCGGGCTCGGAATCGCCGGCGGCCGAGTGCGCCACGACGGAAACCGTGTAGGGCGTGCCGTTCTGCAGCCCGGCGATGACGCACTCAGCCCCGTTCGTCGTGCACGACATCGGCGCCGCGGCAGTCGCGACCGCCCCCTCGGCGCCCGCCGGCAGGGCACGGGCGGTGTAGCCGGTGATCCCCGTCTCTTCCGCGGGCACGGACCAGCTCACCGAGATCGAGCCGTCGCCGGGAAGGGCGCGAACGTCCTGCGGCGTCGCGGGCAGCTGGGGCTCGGGGGCCTCGTCCTGGAGGAGCTGGACCTGGTCGATCGTCCAGAACGCGCTGTTCTGGCCGGTGTAGTGGAACGAGAACCGCGCCTCCTGAGCGCCGGTCGGAACGTCGAAGGTGAGTGCCTCGACGCGGTTCGTGTCGATCTTGTAGGCCTTGAGCGCCTGCTCCGGCCCGCCATCGAAGCTCACCCGCACCTCGGCGGTCTGCGGGCCGTCGATGAAGTAGTTGGTCGCGTAGGACAGCGTCGCGGTCGGGGCTCCGGTCAGCGGGTAGGCCGGGCTGACGAGCGTCGAGTCGAAGGGGCCGGCGTCGTGCGGCCTGTCGTCCCACTCGTCCGAGTCCGCGACGGCGAACACGTCGCGGTTGCGCACGCTCGCCTCCCGCATCTGGCCGCCCTCGACCGCGGTCCAGAACTCGTCCGTCGCGAAGCTCCACCCGCGCCACTCCGTCACCCCGCCCGCGGGCATCCGGGAGTTGTCGATGCTCCACCCGTCCGGGGCCTGGTCGGTCCAGCCGAGCGTGTCCGGACCGGGACGGGTCTCATCGACCTGCGGGCGAAGAGCCGGTCGCAGGGCGTCGAAGGGGTCGACGACCTGATCGGCGAAGGCCCGTCCGTCCAGATCCGCCGCCGGCTCGGTCTCGATCCCGTTCGCCCGCAGGACCTCGGGAGCGATGTCGACGATCTTGACGTCGTGCCGGACGGAGCCTGCGGGGATCCCCGGTCCGGCCGCGATGACGAAGGTCTTCCGCTCCGCCGCGGTATTGCCGCCATGGCCTCCGGTGGGCTTGTGACCGTGGTCGGCGGTCACGACGATCAGCCACTCCTCGTCCGCGTAGGTCGCCCGCTGACGGATCGCCTCGAGCATCTCGCCCAGCTGGCCGTCGGCCCGCCGCAAGGCCTCCGCATAGGCGGGCCCGTTCGTGCCGACCGAGTGCCCGGCACCGTCGACCTCGTCCAGGTGCACGAACATGTTGTCGGGGTTCCCGGCGCGGAGCAGATCGACGGCCTTGGCCGTGGTCCCCGCGTCATCGCCGCCGGCGACGCGCAGATCGACCGCGGGGCCGAACACCTTCTCCGGGATCGGGCTCCAGGTGCCCACCACCGCGGTCGAGGCGGCGGGGTCGGCCGCCTCGATCCGGGTGAGGTAGTCGGGGTACTGGTCGTATCGCGGATCCGTGAAGCTGTTGTCGATCACGTTGTGCTTGTCCGGCCACACGCCGGTGGCGATGGACGACCATCCGGCCCCGGAGACGGTCGGCGCCATCGGGTTCGCGAACAGGTTGCTCGTGGCGGTCATGCCCTGTTCCCGCAGCGCGGTCAGGTTCGGCATTCCGGCCGGTGCGAGGAAGTCGAAGCTCGCTCCGTCGATCCCGACCACCAGCGTCTTCCGGCTGTGGGTGCCGTCGGGGAGGACGGGGTCGGCGGCTGCCTGGGCGACGGTCGGGACGGCCACGGCGAAGGCCGAGGCGAGGACGAGGGCGGCACCGGCGCAGACGGGGCGTCGGAAGGGCGACATGGGGATCTCCTGGGTCGAGAGCGGGGAACGGGCGAGCGCCCGTCGCGCCCCAGTCTGGCGAACAAAGGAATACAACTTCCGGGCGAGCTGCCAGTTATCGATATATGTTCGCGACGCGTTCACCGGTCGGGTCGCTGCACGGGATCGCCCTCGGTGAACGGCGCCGCCCCCGTCGTCTCTGCGCACGCGCCGAGACCCCCTCGGAACGCCGAGACCCCCTCTCCCGTGCGTGTTTCCGAGGGGGTCTCGGCGGGGAGAGGGGGTCTCGCGGGGATCAGGCTCCGACGAAGAGCCCGGCGAGCGTCTTCTTGCCGCGGCGGAGCACGGACACGCCGCCGGGCAGGCTGCCCTGCACCGTCGCCGCCTCGTCCTCCACCCGGACGCCGTCGAGGGAGACGCCGCCCTGGCCAATCGCCCGGCGAGCCTCGGAGACGCTGGCGACGAGGCCGGTCGCGACGAGCGCCTCCACGACCGTCGATCCCGCCGCGACCTCCGCGTTCGGAAGCTCGTCGAGCGCCGACCGCAGGGTCGCGGCGTCCAGCGTCGACAGGTCGCCCTGGCCGAACAGCGCCTCGGACGCCGCGATCACGGCGGCCGTCGCCTCGGTCCCGTGCACGGTGGCGCAGACCTCCAGGGCGAGGCGCTTCTGCGCGGCACGGCGGAACGGCTCCGCCTCCACCAGCGCCGCGTACTCCTCGATCTCCGCACGCGTCAGGAACGTGAACACCTTCAGCCGGTCGATCACGTCCGCGTCCGCCGTGCCCAGCCAGAACTGGTACATGCGGTACGGGCTGCACATCTCGGCATCCAGCCAGATCGCGTTGCCCTCGCTCTTGCCGAACTTCGTGCCGTCGCTGTTCGTGATCAGGGGGGTCCCGATCGCGTGCACCGACGTGCCCTCGACGCGGTGGATCAGATCCGTCCCGCTGGTGAGGTTGCCCCACTGATCGGATCCGCCCGTCTGCAGCACGCAGCCGTACTGGCGGTACAGCTCCAGGTAGTCCATGCCCTGCAGGATCTGGTAGCTGAACTCGGTGTAACTGATGCCGGCGTCGGAGTTCAGCCGCGCCGCGACCGCATCCTTCTTCAGCATCGTGCCGACCCGGTAGTGCTTGCCGATCTCCCGGAGGAAGTCGATCGCGCTCATCGGCGCGGTCCAGTCCAGGTTGTTCACGATGCGGGCCGCGCTGTCGCCCTCGAAGCTGAGGAAGCGTTCGATCTGCGCACGCAGACGCGCCACCCACTCACCCACGGTCTCGCGGGTGTTCAGCGTGCGCTCGGCGGTCGGCCGCGGGTCTCCGATGAGCCCGGTGGACCCGCCCACGAGACCCAGCGGCCGGTGGCCGGCGAGCTGGAGGCGGCGCATGGTGAGCAGCTGCACCAGGTTCCCCAGGTGCAGGCTCGGCGCGGTGGGGTCGAACCCGCAGTAATACGTGATCGCAGGCCCGGCGAGAAGGGCGCGCAGCGCCTCCGGATCCGTGGACACGTGGACGAGGCCGCGCCAGACCAGCTCGTCCCACACGTTCTCGAACGAGGGGTCGTTGGCCGGTGTCGCGGTCGTCAGTTCAGAATTCGACACGCCGTTCAGGCTACCAGCGGGCCGGTCGGCTCCCGCGCGGCGGTGCGGCCCCCGAAACCCCCCTTCCCCGCCCGTACCCCCTCGTAGATACGTGTGTGGGAGGGGGTCTCGGCGGGCAGAGGGGGTTTCGGCACTGCCGGGGTGCGGCGCCCGGCTCAGGCGGAGGCCCACCAGAGCAGGAAGGCGCCGCCGAGGGCGACGACCCAGCTCACCAGGCTCCCGACGAGGAAGTACTCCGCCCGGGCGCCGCTGTGCCCGTCGCGGGAGATCTCCGGGAAGCGCACGATGCCCTTGGCGGCCAGCATCGCCGCGAGGAGCGGATACGCCGCGGCGAGAGTGAGCAGGAGCACGATCACCCGTTCCAGCGGCCCGATCAGGCGCCCGCCGCGGAACCCCTCCTCGCGCACCGGCGCCGGGGCATCCGCGTCCGCACCCGCCCTCGCGTCCGCACGCGCACCCGCATCCGCATCCGCACCCGCCCTCGCGTCCGCACCCTCGTCCGCACCCGCCCTCGCGTCCGCATCCGCATCCGCATCCGCATCCGCATCCGCATCCGCATCCGCGGGGAGGATCGCGTGCTCGCTCTCCAGCGCTGCGCGGACGACGACGTTCCCGGTCTCGAGCATGACCGCGAACACGCCGACGGCGAGCACCACGAGGTCGAACGGCACCGCTCCGCCGAGCGCGGGAACGACCCAGCCGTCGCCGAACACGCCGGCGTCCTCGCGGGTGGGACCGAACGCCACCCCCGCCGCGCACAGCACCGCGAGCAGGACCGCGGGCCAGAATGCGAGCGGGGCGCGGCCCGCCGAGGGCATCGCCCAGAGCCACAGGGCCCCCAGCGCCAGGGCGAGCAGGCCGAACCAGGCGGCGTTCGCGATGGCGGCAAGGATGAGCACGGCCAGCCCGGCGACCGCGATGGCGAACCACCGCGCTCGGGCGGGGACGAAGCGGCGCAGCACGTCGGCGAGGCCGATGGCGAGGAGGGCGAAGCCGGCGAGGATCATGCGCCGATCCTTCCGCGGAGGGTCTGGAAGCCCGCGACGAGCGCGGCGGATCCCGCGCCCGCCAGCGCCTGGGAGACCGCCGACTGGCTGATCCCCTCGGCCTCGGCGAGCTGCTTCTGCGTCCGCCCCAGGCATCGCCCGTGGACGAGCCGGCGCTCGCGCTCGCCCATGCCCATCACGAGCCCGTCCCTGGCCAGCAGGTACGCGTTCGCGACGTCGATGAGCGTGTGCATGGCGTCATCCTCCTCCGGGGCACCGACGATCCAGGTCCGCGTCGTCGGCACGGCGCGCTGTTGGCGCGCGTGCACGGTCTCGATCGCGGTGCGCGCCGCCCACCAGGCGGGTCCGTCCTGCAGGTCCGTCCCCTCGGCCTCGACCGTGCGGATCTCGCCGACGCCGATGCCGAAGCGCAGCTCCAGGCCGTCGGGCAGCGCCGTCTGGACGAGAAGGAGCGAGGCGAGAGCCGCCGGCAGCTCCTCATAGCGGGCCTGCAGCTCGTCCCCCACCGTGGCGCGCAGCGGCGATGCGGCCAGGGGGAGATCCTGCTCGGCCCGGGCGATGACGCGATCGAGGGTGCGCTGCGCCTCCGAGCGGTCCGGCAGGCGTCGCGACCCGACGATGTCGGCGATGACGGCGATCGGCATGCCCCGATGCTACCCGATGACGGGGGGAATATAAGCGATTCGCTTATATTTTTTGAGATATAAGGATCTATCCCGAGAGAGCCGGTGCCGTCGAGGTCCGTCGGAACGTCACCACGCCCCGTCCGCCGCCCTCCTGCCTCAGTCCCGCCGACGCCAGCAGGTCCATCACCCGCGGCGATAGCGCCGGGATCCGCGGCGCCCCGCCCTCCGGCGGCCGGGCCATCCCCACGACGAGCGACAGGTCCACGCCCGCGCCGCGCACCTCGACCCGGGCGTACTCGGTCTCCGTGCGCCAACGCAGCAGCTCGATCTCGGACAGCCGGAGCTCCGCCGTCTCGGCGCCGGCCCGGACCTGAAGCCGATCGCGGACGAACCGCACCGAGCACGGGATGCTCCGTCGCCGGATCGACGCGGCCAGCAGGAGATAGGCCGGGAGCCCCAGCACGAGCCCTGCGAGCACGATCGACAGGCGCGGCCCCATCCTCACGACGACGTCGTCGAGCGCGATCAGCAGCGCAACGCACCCTCCTCCGAGGACGAGCACCACGCCGACGATCGCCAGCGCCAGGGTGCGGGTCCGCAGCCGGACGGCGGTGAACCGCACCACCGCGCCCTCGCCGTCCCCCTCCCAGGACGGCGCCGCGGGCGCCGGACGCGTCCCCACCGCCGCCTTCACCCGTGCGCCGACCAGCGCCATCACCCGCGCGAAGAGGGTGATGAGGATCCAGGCCGCCGCGGGCGGCACCCCGAGAACGAGGATCAGGACCGCGCCGTAGACGCGGTCTGGCAGGTCGGAGAGGCGCTCCGAGCCGCCCGAGACCAGGAGGAGCCCGGCCGCCCCCACGACGACAGCCCCCGCCACGTGCACCAGGAGGCCGCGCGGCTCCGGGGCGATCCGGTCCGTCGCGGTCACGAACGCGAACCCGCACAGCCATCCGGCGACGATGGCGAGCAGGAAGACGGGGAACTCCGCGTCCCCGCCTCCCCCGTGCAGCGCCATCGCCACGACCGCGCACAGCGCCGCCCAGACCAGGGGGCGGGACAGGAGGCGTCGCCACAGCGGGCCGCGGGGCGTCGCCGCCGGGTCGGGCGTGCTCATCCGGGCCAGTCTAGGGCGCCGGGGAGGACGCGCCGAGGGCGTCGTCCGTCGTCCGCGGGAGGACCAGCCGCAGCGGGTCGGCCCCTCCCAGCCGTACGGTCTGCGCGCTCGGGACCAGACGCGAGAAGTCGCGGACAGGGTCCTCGGTGCCGGGGTTGCGCAAGTGCAGGGGATGGGCCCCGGAGGACACCTGCAGTCGCAGCCGGCGGCCGGGGGCGAAACGATGCGCGATCGGGGCGAGCACGAGCCGGACCCGCCGCTCCTCCCCCGCCGCCGCGTCCGGCGTGAGGCGCCGGTAGGAATCGGTGATCATCGTGGAGCGGCCGCGCTCGTCCACCTCGCACAGGCGCACGAACACGTCCACGCGCGGATTGGTCGAGGAGAGCGTGAGCTCGACCTCCGGGGACCCGGCCACCAGCACCTCGTCGGCGAGCTCCTCGCCGGTGAAGACCAGCACGTCGTCGCGGGCCTCGCGTCGGCGCTGGTCGCGTCGCCCGGCCGTGAAGGGGTTCAGGGTCCGGCCGCCCGCGCTCGGGGTCGGGTCGTCCGGGTCGTAGCGGTAGGAGAGCGTTCCCGGCGCCACCGCGCCGTCGTCGTCCCGGACCAGTGCCCCGTCCGCCGTGGCCTGCCACGTCTCCGGGGTGCTCGGCGGCGGCCAGGACGCGGGCTCGCGCCAGCCCCCGCCACCCGTGACCTCCACCTGCACCGCGGCTCCGCCCCGCGGATCGGAGAAGCCCCGCAACGCCTCGCGGGCACACAGGACGAGCGTGCCCGGTGCGCCATGGGTCCAGTCGCCCACGACGAGCCGCACAGCGGTCCCGGCGTCGCGGAGCGCGGCGTAGTCGTCGAGCTGCCCTTCCAGGAAGAGGTCCTGCCACCCGGCCAGCAGCACGGTCGGCGGGATCGAGGACAGCTCCTCGGCGAAGTGCAGCGGCTCCCACCACGGATCGCCGGGAGCACTGTGCGCGAGCCAGTCCCGGAAGAACGCGGGATCGCCGGCATGGGCGCGGACGGCGGCCTCCGTCGGCGGGACGGTGAACGACGCCCGGTGCACCCGGTCGCGGGCGCGCAGCATCCTCCCGATCTTCGACATCAGCGGTCGCTCCTGCAGATCGAGGGCGATGCACCAGGCGAGGAGCGTCTCGATGGAGAACCCGCCCCCGCGGTACAGGATGGCCTCGTCGAAGCGCCGCGCGGAGACCGCGATCCCGAGCGCGTCCGGACCCGCCCCGCCGTCGACCATCGCCCACTGGGTCACCCCGAAGTAGCTCCCGCCCCAGGAGTGCACGGGCCCCGTCGCCCATGGCTGGGCGCGCAGCCAGGACATCGTCGCGGCCCCGTCCGCGGCCTCGTCGTGCAGCGGATCGAAGCGTCCGCCCGAGCCGAACGTGCCCCGGCAGCTCTGCACGATGACGTGGTGGCCTCGCTCGGCGAAGAACAGTGCCATGCCGGCGATGTCGGCGCGTCCGTAGGGGGTCCGCACGAGCAGGGTCGCGTCTCCGGCCCCGGGCGCCGACCAGTGGTCGGTCCGCAACGTCACGCCGTCGGCCGCGGGCACCGCGATGTCCGGCACCACGGTGACGTCCGGGTGCGTCGGCGCGGGCATCCCCGCAGCCCGGGACAGCAGACGGTGATCGCCCCGGGCGACGCGGTTCAGACGCGGTGAACGGCTCATCGGTCCCTATCCCTCCCGGCGACGACGCGCCCCCGCCCATGATGTCAGCCGATGGCGGCGCGACGCGGTCGCGGCGCCGCGCTCGACGCCCCGTCCGAGGACCGCCCGACCACGCCGCGGACGGCGCCGGAGCGGGAAGCCCGCTCCGGCGCCTCCCCGTCAGAGCGTCGTGCGCTCACCGCGTCGGCGACGCGCGATCACCACGAGGGCGACGCCGACGAGCACCAGCACGACCGAGGCGCCGATCGCGCCCATCGCGATCTCCCCGCCGGTCGGCGGGAGGTCGACCACGAGCAGTCGGGTCGTCGTCGAGGAGGGCGGCGACTCGATCCCGCCCGCCGGCGTCTTCCCGGTCGCCGTCGCGGTGTTGACGAGGTCGCCCTTCTTCTCGTCGGCCTGCTGGACCACGTAGGTGGCTGTGCACACCACGCTCTCCCCCGGGGCGAGACGACGCGCGCCGTCCTCGCAGACCGGGGTCGAGAGCGGACCGGATCCGTTGAACTCACCCTCGACGACGGTCACGTCCGTGATCGTCACGTTGCCGGTGTTGGTGACCGTGAACGTGTAGGTGATGGTCTCGCCCACGCGCGCAGCGGACTTGTCCGCCGTCTTCACGACGGTGAGGGCGGGAGCGGGCGTGGTCTCGATCACGACCGTGGACGGATCCGTCCCCACCTCGCCCCCTCCGGGCGGCGTGCCCGTCGCGGTGGCGGTGTTGGTCACGGACCCGGCGTCCACGTCCGCCTGCTGCACCGTGTACGTCGCCGTGCAGACGAGCTGCTGGCCCGGGACCAGCGTGCGATCCGCCGGGCACTTCAGCGCCGACAGGTCGCCCGCCCCGGAGAACTCGCCCTCGAGGACGGTGACGTCCGCGAGCGTGACGTTCCCGGTGTTCGTGACGGTGAACGTGTACGTGACCGTCTCGCCCGCCACGAGAACGGCGGTGTCCGCCGTCTTCACGATCGACAGCGACGGAGCGGGATCCGCGCCGGTCGTGGTGGTGGACGGCTCGGACTCGATCGGCTCGCCGCCCGGCGGCGTGCCCGTCGCGGTCGCCGTGTTGGTCACGGACCCGGCGTCCACGTCCGCCTGCTGCACCGTGTACGTCGCCGTGCAGATCAGCTGGGCCCCCGGGGCCAGCGTGCGATCGGCCGGGCACTCGACGGCCGACAGCTCGCCCGCGCCCGTGAAGTCGCCCTCCGTCACGCCGACGTCGGTCAGGGTCACGGTGCCGGTGTTGGTCACCACGAACGAGTACGTGATCGTCTCGCCGGCGACCAGCTGCGTCTTGTCCGCGGACTTCACGATCGAGATCCCCGGCGTCTGCTCCGCCGTCACGGTCACCGCCGAGGGATCCGACACGATCGGCTCGCCCTGCGGGGGATTGCCGGTCGCCGTGGCGTCGTTGGTGATGGATCCGGCGTCCACGTCGGCCTGCTGTACGACGTACGTCGCGGTGCAGTCCAGGAACTCGCTCGGCGCGAGGGTCCGGTCGGCCGGGCAGTCGAGCGCGGACAGCTCGCCCGCGCCCGAGAAGGCGCCCTCGACGACCGCCACCCCACGGAGCGTGACGGTGCCCACGTTGGTGACGCGGAACGTGTACGTCACGGTCTCCCCTGCGGCGACGGTGCTCTTGTCCGCCGTCTTCACGAGCGTCAGCGCCGGCTTCGGCGTCGACGGGGTCGTCACCTCCGACGGCTCCGACTCGATCGGCTCGCCCGAGGGCGGGGTGCCGGTCGCGGTGGCCGTGTTGCGCAGGGTGCCTGCGTCCACGTCCGCCTGCTGCACCACGTAGGTCGCGGTGCAGACGAGCTGCGCGCCGGGGGCGAGCGTGCGGTCGGCGGGGCAGGACAGCGCGGACAGCTCGCCTGCGCCGGTGAACTCGCCCTCCACGACCGTCACGTCGGTCAGCGTCGTGTTGCCCGTGTTGGTCGCGACGAAGGAGAAGGTCACGGTCGCGCCCACGACCAGCTCCGGCGTGTCCGAGGACTTGACGAGGGTGAGGGCCGGGGAGGGGGTCCCCTCGATGACCACCGTCGACGGCTCGGAGGTCACGGGACGGCCGGCCGGGGGGTTCCCGGACGCGGTCGCCGTGTTCGTCACCGACCCGGCGTCCACATCCGCCTGCTGCACCACGTACGTCGCCGTGCAGACCAGCTGCTGCCCCGGGATCAGCGTCCGATCCGCCGGGCACTCCAGCGCCGACAGGTCGCCCGCCCCGGAGAACTCGCCCTCGGCGATCGCGACGTCCGTCAGCGTGACGTTGCCGGTGTTGGTCGCCGTGAACGTATAGGTCACGGTCTCGCCCACCACCAGGTCCGTCTTGTCGGCGGACTTGACGAACGCGATGGCCGGGTTCGGGACCGACGGGGTGGTCGTCCCGGACGGCTCCGAGGTGATCGGCTCGCCGTTCGGCGGGGTGCCCGTGGCGGTCGCGTCGTTCGCGACCGTCCCGGCGTCCACATCCGCCTGCTGCACCGTGTACGTCGCCGTGCAGATCAGCTGCGCACCGGGAGCGAGGGTCCGATCCGCCGGGCATTCGATCGCGGACAGGGCACCCGCACCGGTGAACGCGCCTTCGTCGACGGCCACGTCCGTGAGGGTCACGTTCCCGGTGTTCGTCACCACGAAGGAGTAGGTGACGGTCTCACCGAGGACGAGCTCGTCCTTGTCCGCGGACTTCACGATGGTGATCCCCGGGGACTGCGTCCCCGTGATCGTCACCTCGGACGGCGGCGACGTGATCGGCTCGCCCTGCGGCGGGTTCCCGGTCGCGGTCGCGTCGTTCGTCACCGACCCGGCGTCCACGTCCGCCTGCTGCACCGTGTACGTCGCCGTGCAGACCAGGTCCGCACCGGGAGCGATCGTGCGGTCGACCGGGCAGTCGAGGGCCGAGAGCTGACCGGCGCCCGAGAAGGCGCCCTCGGCCACCGCCACGCCCGAGAGCGTCACGTTGCCGGTGTTGGTCACGGTGAACGTGTACGTCACCGTCTCCCCCGCCACGAGGTTCGTCTTGTCCGCCGTCTTCACCAGCACGATCCCCGGGGTCTGGTCCGCCGTGATCGTCACCTCGGACGGCGGCGACGTGATCGGGTCACCCTGCGGCGGGTTCCCGGTCGCGGTCGCGTCGTTCGTCACCGACCCGGCGTCCACATCCGCCTGCTGCACCGTGTAGGTGGCCGTGCAGACGAGCTGCGCGCCCGGCGCGAGCGTCCGGTCCGCCGGGCAGTCGACGGCGGAGAGCTGACCCGCGCCGGAGAAGGCGCCCTCGGACACCGCCGCGTCGGACAGCGTCACGTTGCCCGTGTTCGTCACCGTGAACGTGTACGTCACCGTCTCGCCCACGACGAGGGTCGTCTTGTCCGCCGTCTTCACCAGCGCGATCCCCGGGGTCTGGTCCGCCGTGATCGTCACCTCCGAGGGCTCGGAGGTCACGGGGTCCCCGGTGGGCGGGTTGCCGGTCGCGGTCGCGTCATTCGTCACCGACCCGGCATCCACATCCGCCTGCTGCACCGTGTACGTCGCCGTGCAGACGAGCTGCGCGCCGGGGGCCAGGGTCCGGTCCGCCGGGCAGTCGAGAGCCGAGAGCCGACCCGCGCCGGAGAAGGCGCCCTCGGCCACGGCCACGTCGGACAGCGTCACGGTGCCCGTGTTCGTCACGGTGAACGTGTACGTCACCGTCTCACCCACGACCAGATCGGTCTTGTCCGCCGTCTTCACGATCCCGATGGCCGGATCCTGGTCCGCCGTGATCGTCACGGTCGACGGGTCGGAGGCCACGGGATCCCCGGTCGGCGGGTTCCCGGTCGCGGTCGCCGAGTTCTTCACCGACCCCGCATCCACATCCGCCTGCTGCACCACGTAGGTCGCGGTGCAGTCCATGAACTCCGCCGGCGCCAGGGTCCGGTCGGCGGGGCACTCGATCGCGGACAGTGCGCCCGCTCCCGTGAACGCGCCCTCGACGACCGCGGCATCGGTCAGCGTCACGTTGCCGGTGTTGGTCACGCGGAAGGAGTACGTCACCGTCTCTCCGGCGACGAGCTCGGTCTTGTCGGCCGTCTTCACGATGGACACACTCGGGTCGGGGACGGAGGGGGTCGTCACCTCGGACGGCTCGGACTCGATCGGGTCGCCCGTGGGCGGGGTCCCGGTCGCCGTGGCGCTGTTGCGGACGGTGCCCGCGTCGACGTCCGCCTGCTGCACCGTGTACGTGGCGGTGCAGACGAGCTGAGCGCCGGGGGCCAGCGTCCGCTCCGCCGGGCACTCGATCGCCGACAGGTCTCCCGCACCCGTGAAGTCGCCTTCGTTCACGGCGACGTCGGTCAGCGTCACGTTGCCGGTGTTCGTCACCACGAAGGAGAAGGTCACCGTCTCGCCCGCGACCAGTTCGGTCGTGTCGGAGGACTTCACGATCTCGATGGCCGGCTTCTGGGTGCCGGTGATCGTCACCTCGGACGGATCCGACGTCACCGGATCGCCCGTCGGCGGCGTGCCCGACGACGTCGCCGAGTTCGTCACCGACCCCGCGTCCACATCCGCCTGCTGCACCACGTACGTCGCCGTGCACGTCAGTTCCGCGCCCGGCGCCAGGGTCCGGTTCGCCGGGCACTCGATCGCCGACAGCGCACCCGCACCGGAGAAGGCGCCCTCGTTCACGGCGACGTCGGTCAGCGTCACGTTCCCGGTGTTCTTCGCGACGAACGAGTACGTCACCGTCTCGCCCACGACCAGGTCGGTCTTGTCCGCCGACTTCACGACCGTGATCGACGGCGACGAGGTCCCCGTGATCGTCACCTCGGACGGATCCGACGTCACCGGATCGCCCGTCGGCGGCGTCCCCGACGACGTCGCCGAGTTCGTCACCGACCCCGCATCCACATCCGCCTGCTGCACCACATACGTCGCCGTGCAGTCCAGGAACTCGCCCGGGGAGAGCGTCCTGTCGGCCGGGCACGCGATCGCGGACAGGTCACCCGCACCCGTGAAGTCGTCCTCGTTCACAGAGACGTCGGTCAGCGTCACGTTGCCGGTGTTGGTCACGCGGAAGGAGTACGTCACCGTCTCCCCCACCACGAGGTCCGTCTTGTCCGCCATCTTCGCGATGGACACGCTCGGGTCGGGGACCGAGGGGGTGGTGGTCTCCGACGGCTCCGAGGTCACGGGCGGGCCCGTGGGCGGCGTGCCCGTCGCGGTGGCGTCGTTGCGCATCGATCCGGCGTCGACGTCCGCCTGCTGCACCGTGTACGTGGCGGTGCAGACGAGCTGCGCGCCGGGCGCGAGCGTCCGATCCGCCGGGCAGTCCACGGCCGACAGCGTCCCGGCGCCGGTGAACGCGCCCTCGTTGACGCCGACGTCGGTCAGCGTCACGTTGCCCGTGTTCGTCACGACGAACGAGAAGGTCACCGTCTCACCCACGACGAGCTCGGCGGTGTCCGAGGACTTCACGATGCTCAGCGAGGCGTTCTGATCCGCCGTGATGGTGACCGACGAGGGGTCCGACGTGACGGCGATCTCGTCCGGCGACACGGCCCGCGCGGTGGCGGTGTTCTCGACCGACCCGGCGTTCACGTCGGCCTGCTGCACGGTGTACGTCGCCGTGCAGGTGACGGAGGCGTCCGGCGCCAGCGGCTCCGGCAGGGCCGGGCAGGAGACGGCCGACATCGATCCGGCTCCGGTGAACGCGGTCTCCGCCACGGAGACGTCCTTGAGGGGGACGTTGCCGGTGTTGGTCACGCGGAACGAGTAGGTCACGGTCTCGCCGGCGACGAGGGTGGTCTTGTCGGCGGTCTTCTCGAGCGACACTGCGGGCAGGCGGGCGTCGTTCGTGAACGTGCAGAGCGCGGCGACGCCCTTGGCTCCCCCGTCCGGGACGGTGAAGGTCCCGGATCCGCCGTCGCCCGAACCGAGGCTGTTCCCGGTGTTCTGGTCGACACAGGACCAGCGGGTGTCGTACTTCGGACGCCCGACGCCGGACCCCGTCTCCGCGACCGTGATCCGCTGCCCGGAGAGCACGAGGACCGGCCCCGCCTGCTGGGGCTGGACGCCCGGGGCCGTGCCGCTCGTCGTGGCGGTGTTCCCGCTGGTGATCCCGTCACCGGTGATCGTCATCGTCACCTGGTCGGAGCTGGTGTTGCGCCCCTGCGGGAAGTCCTTGACGACGGTGACCGAGTTCGGCGAGGCGCAGGAGGCCATGTCGACCGAGCCCGCCGTCGGGAAGGCGACGTTGCTGATGTTCTGCCCCGTGGTCGGGTTGACCTTGTACATGCGGCTGCCGCCGGCGACGTAGAGGTAGCCGTCGCCCGCGAACCCGATGCCGTTGAGGGGCGTCCCGCCCGTGTCGATCCGGACCAGCTCCTTGGCGGTGATCGGCACCGTCGTCCCGCCCGTCGAAGGGATCTCCTGCTCGACGACGCTGACGATGTTGGTCGTCCCTGCGCCGTTGCCCCCGGCCACGACGAAGAGGTTGCCCTGGCTGTCGAACGCCCAGTCGCCGTTCCCACCGCCGTTGGGGACCGGGCCGCTCGCGACGAGACCCATCGACTGGTTCGTCTGCGTGTTGAAGCCGTAGACGTTCAGCGTGCCGTTCGTGACGCCGCCGTAGTAGTAGTGCCCGTTGGCCGCGTTGATCGCGCCGTGGGTGACCGCGGCGCCGGCGACGCCCGCCCCGAGCAGCGTCGTCTGCCCGGTGACGCTCGAGTACTGGTAGATCGAGCGCGCCGTGCCGGAGTTGGCGGGGAGGACGCCGATGATGACCTCGCCGAATCCGTCGCCGTCCGCGTCGTGGATGCCGGTGCCGTTCAGGTTGCCGGTGGCGCCGGGGATGGTGAAGGTCCCCGCCACGGTCTGAGCGCCGGTCTCACGGTCGATCCGCCAGATGTTGCGGGGGCTCTGACCCTGCTGCGTGTAGACGTCACCGCAGAACAGCGCACCAGCGGCCGTCGCCGGCGTCTGGTCCACCACCGCGACGTTCACGACCGTCAACGCGGCCACCAACGTCGCGACGACGGCGGCGGCGACCGCCCGCGAGCGGTGCATCAGCGTCTTTCGGACGCGACGATTCTCCCCAGTGCCAAGCATGCGTACCCCCACGGTCGGATTGGCTCCGTCCCACGATAGGGGGGTGATACCAAAATATGAGAATTACCTGGAGATTGCATACCAGTATCTCGGTATGCAATCCTCGAGCCGTCGGCGCGACCTGCCGTCCGATCGATGCCTTCCGGATCGCGACGACTTCAGCGAAAGCGCGCTGACCTCAGCGAAGCGGGCTAGAAGCCGTCGACTCCGCGATCGGCGAGGAAGGCGGCCAGCCTCTCCCTCGCATCGATGGCCGCGAACGAGGAGCAGTCGTAGCTGGGTCGGGATTCCGCCTCGTCGCGGGAGAAGTCGCCGTAGCCCAGTGCCGGGATCTCGAGAAGTCGCGCATCGAGATACTGCGCGTCGGCCAGGCTCCAGGCATTCGAGCGGAAGCAGTAGTCGAACGCCGAGATCCGCTGCTCCTCCAGCGCGGTATCCGTCTCGTAGATCGCCAGAGCGATGTCCACGGCGGTGTAGTCCGGAACACGCGGGACCAGATCCACGGAGATGCGCTGGCAGAGTCCCTCGCAGGTCTTGGTCTCACCGTGAAGGGTCGCGTCGAGTCCGCCCTGCGCAGCGGTCACCCGCGATGAGATCGCCGCGAGCCGGTCCTCGTCCAGGCCCTCGGGAATCCCCAGCACCGAACATCCGCTCAGCCCTGCGGCCAGCCCGGCGAGCGCAACGAGGAGGACCCTTCGGAAACGTGCCATGTCACCATCAGACCACGAGGCTCGCGAGGTTCACGGACACCCGCGCCCACCGCTCGGTGCTCGGCCGACCGCGGCCCTCGGTCCGCGCGCGGCTCCCCACCCCGCACCCGCGGCGCGGCGGATCGCGGTGGTGTGACCGCGAGCATCCGACATCGGCAGAATGAACGCATGGGGTACGGGCAGAGCGTCGCAGCGCAGGTCGCCCCGGTCATTCGTCACCTCGACGAGGTGAGCCCGGGCGATGTTCTCGGGGTCTATCTGTTCGGATCGGCCGCGTCTTCCGGGATCCGCCCGGAGAGCGACATCGACCTGCTCGTGCTCACCCGACGATCCCTGTCGACCCGAGAACGGCGGGATCTGACGGATCTGCTGCTCGCCGTGTCCGGATGGCAGGGGCACGCCGCTCGGTTCCCCGACGCTCAGGATCGTCGCCCGATCGAACTCACCAGCCTGGCGGCACCGCGGCCGGGTTCGTGGGCGGGCGCGCCGCTCCGCGACTTCCAGTACGGAGAATGGCTGCGCGAAGAGATCCTGGACGGGCACGTCCCGATGCCGGAGAACGACCCCGACGTGACGGTGCTGATCGCGACCGCACATCACGCCCACCGGGTTCTCCTCGGGCAACCCCTTGGCACGCTGCTCCCCGCCGTGCCGCCTGAGGCACTGACCGATGCGGTCCTCGCATCGGTCCCGGGGGTGCTCGCCGGCATCGAGGGCGACGAGCGGAACACGCTGCTCACGCTCGCGCGGATCCTGGTCGCCCTCGACACCGGGCAGATCGTCTCGAAGGACGCCGCGGCCAAGACCGTCGCGGACTCGCTCACGGGCACCGATCGCGCGCTCATGGAATGCGCCCGAAGCCACTACCTCGGCATCGGGGACACCGCGGGGGACGCACCGGCGGGTGCGACCACGGCCCTCGCCCGCCTGCTCGCGAACCGCGCCGCAGGCCCGCGCTCCTCGTAGCCGACGGGCACGGCCCGCGGCCGTCCTCTCGGTGAGGACGTGATGATCGGAACCGATCGATGCGCCACACCGCGACCCGGACATGCGAAAACCCCCGATCTCTCGGGGGTTTTCCTGGCGGTGACGGTGGGATTTGAACCCACGGTAGGGGGTTACCCTACACAACTTTTCGAGAGTTGCACCTTCGGCCGCTCGGACACGTCACCGCAGAAGAGTTTACGTCACGCCGAGCGCGGACGCGAATCGAGATCACCAGGACACGGCGACGTCCGCGTGGGTGCGGAGGATGTCCTCGGTCGTACCCGCCGGCGCACGGCCGATCCCGCACTCCGTCGCGACGCCGAAGGCGGGCGCATGCGGCGCGGCGGCGGCGATCCGACGCCGGGCTCCTTCGACGCCGTCCTCGCGGTGCACGAGCCCGAGGTACAGCTCGGTCCCGTCGGCGATCGCCAGGTCGTCGAGGGGCGCGAAGTACGCGTCGTCGTCACGGGCGATCGGGACGGGAAGGTGCAGCCACGTGAGCGTCCGCCCCGACGCCGCGGCGACGGCGTTCGCGAAGCGGACGAGGTTCCCTGCATCGGTCGGCTCGATGAAGTGCTTCTCACCGGCGTCGCCGTAATAGAGATGCACTCCGGCCTCCACGTCGGCGGGCACGGCGTCCACGAGCGTGGCCAGACGGCCGACGAGCCCGTCGAACGGGTCCCCCGGCCACCACGCCTCCATGACCCGGCCGTACCCCGCTGCCCGCTCGATGATGCCCATCTCACTCGCCACGTCCCACTGGATCGACAGGTCCTCGTGCGGGACAGCCCGGAGGATCCCGTCCAGCTCGCGCAGGATCGCCGCGGTGTAGAGCGGCTCGATCGCGCCGCGGTCGTCGCCGGAGAAGAAGGAGGAGATGACCGCGAGGGGCGTGGGAAGCGACACCTGGAAGCGCGTCCCCGCCGGGATCACGCCCTCGTCGCGGAGGCGGCGGAAGATCCCGTACGACGCCACGGCGGCGTCCTCGTAGCCCAGCGGCGGCAGGACGATCGACTGCGGGTCCACACCCTCGCCGATCCGGAGCGGACGCGCGTCCAGCCCCGCCCCGAAGGGGATCGGGGCATCGCCGACGCGTTCGATGCCCTCCACCGCCCCGAGGACGTCCGGCTGGAACATGATCCAGTGGAATCGCTTGCCCACCTCCCCGTCCGGGATCCGCCTGAGCCGAGCACCGAGGATCTCGGAGGCCGTGCGCATGGTCTTCTCGGCGTCGTCGAAGTTGACGCTCCCGACGAGATGGGCTCCCTGAGGCTGTGTCATTCCCCCAGCGTAGCGACGGGCCCGTTTTGCACGGCTCCGCGCCCGACGGGAGCACGCCCGCCGAGTTAGGATGTCCTAAGTAGGTCGCGCCCCCGGGAAGGGCGCGGACGAGATGAGGGGAGCCGAGATGTCGTTCATCCGCTCGGAGGCGCTGGAGGAGACGGGATACGTCGTCCTCGACCGGTACGACCAGACGGCGGATCCGGCGGAGTGGTTCGATCTCGAGTACGTCCCGTGGCGCTCGTCCGGCATCACGCGCTTCGCGCCGCTGGCGAGCTACGCCGGCGAAGTGGAGTGCAACGGCTTCTGGAACCACACCCCGCCCCGCACGGACAAGGACGGCGTCTGGGTGCCCTCGCAGTCGGCGCTCGCCCCGACGCTCGTACGCCGTGCCGCGGAGGCCGGCGCCAACGTCGGGCGCTGCCGCGTGATCGAACTCCAGCCCAACACCTATGCCGACGCGATCTACAACCTGCACCAGGACGACAACAACCGGCTCAACGACGAAGGCACCGGATGGGTGGTCCGGGGCTTCTTCAACCTCACGGACGACCCGGACTCGCTCCTGATCCTGCGATCGGACCGCTTCGACCCCGCCACCGAGGTGCGCCTGCCCCTCCCGGAGGGGTCGCGGATCGTCGTGGACACCCAGCGGTTCTGGCACGCGGTGTGGCACCGCGGCGTCGCCCCCCGCTACGCCCTGATCACCTCGTGGACCTCGGGTCCCGAGCTCGACGCGTACATCGCCGCGAACCACGGCGACCCGCATCCCGCCTCAATCCCCGTGGACCCCGAGACGGTCACGGCGGCGCAGGCCGAGATGCACCGCCGCATCGAGGAGCGGCGCCGCTCATTCGAGGCACAGGGCATCACGATGGAGCCGCTCGAGCCCCTCTGGCCCTGACCCGCTCCCGGTCGGCCGCGTGATCCGGGCGGGGCTCCCCTGGACCGGACCGCTCAGGCGGTACGCCCATCCTGAAGGCGGACCACGCGGTCGATGCGCCCCTCGGGCGGCGCGACGTGGGAGATGAGGAGGACGGACTGGTCGCCGGCGGCTCCCAGGAGGTCGTCCAGCAGCGCCTCCGACGTCGCCGGGTCGACACCCGCCGTCGGCTCGTCGAGGACCAGGATCGGGAATCCGCGCAGCAGCGCCCGAGCCAGGGCGATGCGCTGCGCCTGCCCGCCGGAGACGAGCCCGCCGCGCTCTCCGACACGCGCGTCGAGGCCGCCGCGCTCGCGCACCCAGTCTCCGAGCCCGACCCTCTCCAGCACCGCGAGGAGCTCCTCGTCGCTGGCCGTGTCCCGGGCGAACAGCAGGTTCTGGCGGATGTCCTCGTCGAAGAGCTGGGGATCCTGCTCGCACAGCCCGACGACCGCGCGCAGGGCGGGGCCGGGCATCCGTGCGGCGTCCTCGTCGCCCACACGGTACTCCCCCTCGGCGGCGAGGAACCCGACGAGCGCGGCGGCGAGAGTGGACTTCCCCGCTCCGCTCGCCCCGGTCACGAGGACCCGCTCGCCCGGTCCCAGATCGAGATCGACCCCGGTCAGCGCCGGGCGCTGCGCCCCGGGCCACCCCGCGCGTAGATCCCGCACCCGCAGCGCGGGCGGACGGGTCACGGGCGAGGCGGCGGGAGGAGCCGGCGTCACGACGCCCGTGGAGCCCGGCTCGTCCGCACGGATCTGCGCGGGCAGCTCTGCCGGCAGCAGCGCGTGGATGCGCTGCGCGCCTGCCCGCACCCCGCGCCAGGACGACGCGGCCTGCGGAACCGCGCCGAACACGTCGAACACCGCCATCGGCAGGAGCACCGCCACCGCGAACCACGGCGCATCGACCGCGCCGCCGGGAAGACCCGGCACCGCCACCGCGATCGCCCACAGGGAGGCGAGGCCTGCGGCCACGGACACCGCCCCGGCCGAGGCGGC
>NZ_BCRA01000091.1 GCF_001552355.1 Microbacterium resistens NBRC 103078 | reverse complement strand
CGACGCCTCGACGTCGGCGCGGCGCAGCGCCCAGGCCTCCCGGACCGCGCCGAGCACGTCGCGGAAGGCCGGCAACGGCGCCCGCGCGGTCGGCGGCCAGTACGTGCCGGCGTAGAACGCGTGGCCGCCGGGCGTGGTGAACACCGTCAGCGGCCAGCCGAGGTTCTGCGTGAACGCGGATGCGGCGGCCATGTACGCCGCGTCGACCTCCGGGTGCTCCTCGCGGTCGACCTTCACGGCGACGAACCCGGCGGCGATCGCGGCCGCGGTGACGGGATCCGCGAACGACTCCCGCGCCATCACGTGGCACCAGTGACAGGTCGAGTAGCCGATCGAGATCAGCAGCGGTACGTCGCGCCGCTCCGCCTCCGCGAACGCCTCCTCGCCCCAGGGGTACCAGTCCACCGGGTTGTCGGCGTGCGCGCGCAGGTACGGGCTCAGGGATCCCGCGAGCCGGTTCGCCATGATCCGCTCCTCGCTCTCGGTGCCCGTCCTGCGCGTGCGCCGTCAGTTCACGTCGTTCGGGTGGCTGCCGACGCGGCCCGACCCGTCGCCCGGGTCGATGGCGTCGATCGCCGCGAACTCCGTGTCGGTCAGGGTGAAGTCGAACACGTCGAGGTTCTCGCGCAGCCGCTCGGGGCGGACGGACTTCGGGAAGACGACGTTGCCGTGCTGCAGGTGCCAGCGCAGGACCACCTGGGCGGGCGTCTTGCCGTGCGCCGCGGCCGCGTCGGCGACGGCGGGGACGGAGAACAGGTCGTACTTGCCCTGCCCGAGCGGGCCCCAGGCCTCGATCCGGACGTCGTTGTCGCGGGCCCACGACACGACGTCGCGCTGCTGGTACGCGGGGTGCAGCTCGATCTGGTCCACGGCGGGGACCACGCCGGTCTCGGCGACGATGCGCTCCAGGTGCGGCACGAGGAAGTTGGAGACCCCGATGGAGGTCGACAGGCCCCGGTCACGGATCCCGATGAGCTTCTCCCACGCATGCAGGTAGTTGTCGTTCGCGGGGGTCGGCCAGTGCACGAGATAGAGGTCGACGCGGTCGAGGCCCAGCTTCTCCAGGCTCTCCGCGATCGCCGCGTCGGGCTCGTCGCCGTCGTGGCGGTCGTTCCAGAGCTTCGTGGTGACGTACAGGTCGTCCCGGGCGATGCCGCTGCGGGCGATGGCCGCACCGACGCCCTCTTCGTTGCCGTAGACCGCCGCCGTGTCGATGTGCCGGTATCCGGCTTCGAGCGCGTCGCTGACGGCCCGCTCCGTCTCCGCGGCCGGCACCTTGAAGACGCCGTAGCCGAGCTGGGGGATCCGATGGCCGTCGTTGAGTCCGAGAGTAGGGATCGTCATGTCCCCAGACTAGGACGCGGCGGCCGGCGCGAGGGCCGCGAAGGCCCGCTTCGCCAGCTGCGCGGGCGAGCCCTCGCCGTGCACGCCCGCCTCGGTCCTGGCCCACTCCTCCAGAGCCAGCCGGATGGAGGCGGTCGCGGCGGCGGCGAGGAGCCCGGCCTGGAAGCGGTCCGCGCCGGCCCGGTCCCGGATGATCGTCACGAGCCGGCGCTCCGACTCCTCGTTCACGCGCAGCCACACCGCGCGCAGCTCGCGGTCCTCGTCGATGCCGCGCAGGAGCGGCCGCATCCGGGCGAGCCCGTCGGCCTCCGCGTCGCTTCCGGGCGTGAGCTGGGCGCCCATCACCGCAGGGATCGCGACGGCGGGGTCGTCCGCGGACTCCGCCAGCGCCGCCTGCCACCGGGCGGCGCCGACCTCGAGGACGGGCGCGACCGCGTCCTCCTTCGTGGCGAAGTACCGGTAGAAGGTGCGCAGCGACACGCCCGCGCGCTCGGCGATCTCCGCGGCCGTCACGCCCGAGACGCCGCGCTCGGCGAACAGAGCGGCGGCGGCTTCGGCGATCTCCTGCGCGGTCTGGGCCCTCCGACGATCGCGCAGGCCCGGTGCCTCGTTCATCCTCCGAGGGTACGGGAATACCTGGCGCTCGCGCGTCGTTCGTGACAATATGACACGTTGTGCCAGTTAGGCACTGCAAGACGGTGCCGACGGATCCGGCTCTCCCGGACCCGGAACCGACGAAGGGAAACACCATGAACCGCTACGAAGGTCGCCGCGCGCTCGTCACCGGCGGAGGATCCGGCATCGGCCAGGCCACCGTCCTGCGCATGCTCGCCGAGGGAGGACGCGTCGTCGCCGCCGACGTCAGCCCCGCGGGTCTCGCCGACACCGTCGAGAAGGCCGGCGACGCCGCCGCGCGCCTGACCACCGTGGAGGTGAACGTCGCCGACGAGGCCTCCGTGAAGGCCGCGGTCGCGACCGCGGTGGACGCCCTCGGCGGGCTCGACGTGCTGGTCAACGCCGCCGGGATCCTGCGCTCCTCGCACACGGCGGAGACGACGCTGGAGCAGTTCGAGACGATCCTGCGCGTGAACCTCGTCGGCACCTTCCTGATGATCCGCGAGTCGATCCCCGCCCTGCTCGACGGGCAGGACGCGGCCGTGGTGAACTTCAGCTCCACGTCGGCGATGTTCGCCCATCCCTACATGGCCGCGTACGCCGCGAGCAAGGGCGGGGTGCAGTCGATGACCCACGCGCTGGCCGCGGAGTACGCGAAGCAGGGGATCCGCTTCACCGCCGTGCAGCCCGGCTCCATCTCGTCCGGGATGACCGACGGCTCCGGACGCAGCGGACAGAGCGCCGGACCGGGTCTTCCCGAGGACGCCGACATGAGCCTGTTCCTGAAGCTGGCCCCGGCCATCGGACAGGGCTTCGCCGGCCCCGAGGCGGTCGCGGGCGTCGTGGCGATGCTGGCGAGCGCCGACGGCGCCTTCATCACCGGCACCGAGGTCCGCATCGACGGCGGCACGCACTTCTGACCCGCCGGCCGGTGCCCGGCTGAGCCGCCGGCCGGTCCCCGACCCGGACAGACCGGGAACCGGCCCCACGACCCCGCGGCGCCCGCCCGACCCGAACCGGCGGGCGCCGCGGCACCACTCAGCGGAACCGGCGCCCCTCGTCGCGGCGGAACAGCAGCAGAGCGAGGGCGAGGAACACCGCGGTCCACACGAGGATCCCCGTCCAGGACCACCAGGGCAGGTCCCCGCCCTGCACGGCCCAGATCACGAACTCCCTGGCCTGACGCGACGGGAAGAACCGCGACAGCACGTCCAGCCAGTCCGCGAACAGGATCGGCGGCAGGAACAGTCCGCCCGCGAACGCCAGCCCGAACATCACGACCTGCACCACGGCGATGGCCGCCTTCTGCGACATCGCGTAGCCGATGCAGGTGCCGATCAGCATGAACGGCAACGCCGACACCGCGACGGCCGCGAGCCCGGCCAGCACTCGCCACGGCTCGACCTCGGCCCTCGTCGCCACGGCGCCGATCAGGACGACGGGCAGGAGGGCCAGCAGCCCCAGAGCGCCGGTCGAGAAGACGTGCGCGAGCACCCGCGCGATCCCGGGAGCGGGCAGCGTCCGCAGATACGGATCCCACGGCTTGGCCCGGTTCTCCGCGATCGTCAGCCCGAAGGAGAACAATCCGTTCGACATCACGGCGAACACCCCCATGGACACGATCGCCTGCGTCGCGAACGACGGGTCGTCGGCGACCGCCCGATTCGGGACGACGAAGAAGAGCAGGGCGAGCGCGGGGAACGCGATCGTGCCGATCACCGCGATCGGGACGCGCAGCGTCTCCAGAAGGCTGTACTTGGCGTGGACGGCGGTCAGCGAGGCGACGCTCATCGGACGCCCTCCTTCCTGGACGAGGAGGGATCCGCCCGGAACGAGGACGGATCGGCGCCCGCCGGCGTGGTCAGGGCGAGGAACGCCTCCTCCAGCGTCGCCCCGCGCACGCCGAGCCCCGAGAAGTCGATCCCGCTCGCGACGAGCCGGCGGACGAAGCCGTCGGCGTCGCCGACCATGACGGTCAGCTCCCCCGACTCCGCGTCCAGGGAGCCGGCGGCGTCCTCGGCCAGCGCCGCGACCGCCTCCGGCTCGGACGTGCGCAGGGTCACCCGGGACCGGGCGACGCGTCCCAGCACCCCGTGCAGCGAGTCGTCCGCGACGAGCCGCCCGCGGTCGACCACCACGACGCGCTGGGCGAGCGCCTCGACCTCCTCCAGGTAGTGGCTGGTGACGACGACCGTCGCCCCCTGCGCATGGCGTTCGCGGATCGCCTCCCACAGCACGCGCCGGGCGTCGACGTCGAGGCCGGTCGTGGGCTCGTCGAGGAGCACGAGCCGCGGAGCGCCGACGAAGGCGAGCGCGACGCTGATCCGGCGCCTCTGCCCGCCCGAGAGCCCGCCGGTCTGACGCCGCAGCAGATCACGGAAGCCGAACTGCTCGGCGAGCTCCACGGTGGGCACGCGCTCCTCGAAGTGACGTCCGACGAAGTCGAGCACCTCGCCCACCCGCAGCGTCTCCGGCAGCGCCGTCTCCTGCGGCGTGCATCCCAGTCGCATCCGGGTCCGCGGGTCGGCGGGATTCCCTCCGAACAACGCGACGCGTCCCGAGGTGGGGCGGCGCAGCCCCTGGAGCAGGGACAGCATCGTGGACTTCCCGGCCCCGTTGGGCCCGAGGAGCCCCAGGATCTGTCCCTCCGGGATCTCGAGCGACACGTCGTCCACGGCGGTCATCGTGCCGAAGCGGCGGGTCACCCGGTCGAACGAGGCGAGGGACCCCGCTGACGTGGCGCTCATGATGCTCCTCCCAGCAGCTCGCGCAGTCGCGCGGTGTAGTCCTCGAAGGCGCGGCGACCGCGCCGGGACAGGGCGATGTAGGTGACCGGCGTGCGGCCGCGGTGGGTCTTGTCGACGGTGACGTACTCCGCATCCTCGAGCTTTCGCAGGTGCGTCGACAGATTGCCGGCGGTCATGTCCAGCAGCTCCTGGAGCCGGGGGAAGGTGATCTGGTCCGTCGGGTCCAGCGTCGCGAGCGCGGCGACGATCCGCAGCCGCGCCTGGGCGTGGATCACCGGGTCGAGGTCGTCCATCAGCGCGCTCCTGCGGCGGCCACCCGGCGTCGGGCCCGACCCACCCACCACGCGCTCCAGAGCGCGACGAGCAGGAACGCCCCTCCCCCGGCGAACGCGTAGAGCAGGTAGTGCGCCGGCGGGGGCATGAAGGCCCCGACGGCGCTCACGACCACGGACCACACCCCGAGGACCATCATCGGATAGGCCTTCCAGATGAGCCCGGACATCACGTACATGATCCCCGCGTAGAAGATGAAGACGGCCGGATAGAACGTGCCGAGCGCGTCCGCGGGCATGCCCGCGCGCACCAGCGCCTGACCGATCGCCCAGACGGCGAGGCTCCCCAGCCACCACAGGTTGCCGTAGACCATCCCGATCACGGCCGACTCGCGGGTCCCTCGCGTCCCCCGCCCGGACCGCACGCCCAGGACCGCGGAGGCCGCCCCGGCGGCGACGAGGAGCGCGGCGAACACGATCGCGGCGACGGCGGACGGCGGCTGCCCGGCCGACCGTCCGCTCGCATCGGACCAGAGCACGAGGAAGCCCGCCAGCCAGGCCACTCCCCAGCTCGCCAGGATCCACGGCACGAACGCCGCCATCCGGCCCGTCACCGTGCGCTGCTGGTCCTCCAGCAGCGCGAGCATCCGCTCCGGGCTGAGCGGGGCGTCGCCCTCGTCGTTCTCCGACATCTCGGCCTCCTCCGATCCGACGTCGGGAATCCGACATCGTTAACTTTGTAACGCAAAGTTGTTTGCGAGTCAACGACGCGGACGCCGGAGGACCGGGCGGAGGAGCGCGAAGCCGCGATAGGGTGTGCCGCGAGAGTTCGTACGGGCACCCCCACCCGTGGCCGGGAACGGCCGGGAAAAGGGGGAATCATGCACGCGGAACGTCAGACGCTCATCCTTTCGCTGGCGGGAGTGCTGCTCGTCTCCGCCCTCGGGATCGGGTTCGGCATCTTCTCGGGCTCCTTCGCCATCACCTTCGACGGGATGATCTCCCTCGTCGACGCGATGATGTCGATCCTGTCGATCCGGGTGGCCGGCCTCATCGCCCGCTCGCTCGTGCGGGGCCTGTCCCGCCGCTTCAGCATGGGCTTCTGGCACCTGGAGCCCCTGGTGCTGGCGGTCAACGCGCTCACCCTGATGGCGATCGCCGGCTACGCGCTCGTGCAGGCCGTTCTGGCACTCCTCGACGGCGGACGGACGGTGCAGTTCGGTCCGGCGGTCGTGTACGCGGCGATCACCCTCGTCCTCACGACGACCTTCGCGATCGCCGAGCACCGTGCCAACCGCCGGATCCGATCCGCCCTCGTCGCGATGGACGTCAAGGGGTGGATCATGACCGGCGGCGTGACCGCGGCCCTGTTGATCGCGTTCGCGGCCGGAGCCCTCATCGAAGGCACGCCGCTCGCGCACCTGGCGCCCTATGTGGACCCGGCGGTCCTGGTGATCGTGGCGTGCGTCCTGATGCCGGTCCCGTTCGGGACCCTTCGGCGCGCGCTCTCGGAGATCTCCCTCGCCACGCCCTCGGTGCTCCGTGACGAGGCGGAGGGCGTCGCCGACCGGATCGTCGCGGAGCACGGCTTCCGCTCCGCACACGTGTACACCGCCCAGGTCGGCCGCTCGCGTCAGATCGAGATCGCCTTCCTGGTCCCTGCCGGGCTCGACGCGCGCACGCTGGAGGACTGGGACCTCATCCGGCGGCGAGCGGTCGCGGAGCTCGGAGGCGGCGACCCGAACCACTGGATCACCGTGACCTTCACGACGGACCCTGCGCTCATGTGACGGCTCCGGCGGGCGCGGAGCACGGCGCGATAGGCTGGAGGGCTATGTCTGCGCCCCTTCCCGTGATCACGTACCCGCCGGAGCTGCCGGTCAGCGCGGCGCGCGACGAGATCGCCGCCGCCATCCGCGACCACCAGGTGGTCGTGGTCGCGGGCGCCACCGGATCGGGCAAGACGACGCAGCTGCCGAAGATCTGCCTGGAGCTGGGGCGCGAGCGCATCGCGCACACCCAGCCGCGGCGGCTCGCCGCCCGCACGATCGCGGAGCGCGTGGCGGAGGAGCTGGACGTGGAGCTCGGCGGCCTCGTCGGCTACAAGGTCCGCTTCACCGACCAGGTGTCCGCCGACACGCGGATCGCGCTGATGACGGACGGGATCCTCCTCAACGAGATCCACCGCGACCGGCTGCTGCGCCGATACGACACGATCATCATCGACGAGGCGCACGAACGCTCCCTCAACGTCGACTTCCTCCTCGGGTACCTGCACAGGATCCTCCCGGAGCGCCCCGATCTGAAGGTCGTCATCACCTCCGCGACCATCGACCCGGAGAGCTTCGCACGGCATTTCGCCGCCCCTCCCGCGGAGCCGGGGGGCGGGCCGACGCCCGCGCCGGTGATCGAGGTCTCCGGCCGGACCTTCCCGGTGGAGATCCGCTACCGGCCGCTGGTGGACGACGCCGAGGGGGCGAGCGCACCGGCCGGAGAACCGGCCGACGAGGTGTCCGCGATCGTCTCGGCGCTGCGCGAGCTGGACCGCGAAGCCCCCGGGGACGTGCTCGTGTTCCTTCCGGGCGAGGCCGAGATCCGTGACGCGGCCGACGCCGTGCGCGCCGCGTACGCCGGCGACCGCGCCCCCACCGAGGTCCTGCCGCTCTACGGCCGCCTGTCCGCCGCGGAGCAGCACCGGGTGTTCGAACGCTCCTCGGTCGCCGGGCTCCGTCGCCGCGTGATCCTCGCCACCAACGTCGCCGAGACGAGCCTCACCGTCCCCGGCATCAAGTACGTCGTGGACACCGGGACCGCCCGCATCTCGCGCTACAGCAACCGCTCGAAGGTGCAGCGCCTCCCGATCGAGGCGATCTCCCAGGCCTCGGCCGCGCAGCGCTCCGGCCGCGCGGGCCGCACGAGCTCCGGCATCGCGATCCGCCTCTACAGCGAGGACGACTACGCGCGGCGACCGGAGTACACGGAGCCGGAGATCCTGCGCACCTCCCTCGCCTCCGTCGTCCTGCAGATGCTGAGCCTGGGGTTCGGCGACATCGCCCGTTTCCCCTTCCTCACCCCTCCCGACGCGCGAGGCGTCCGCGCCGCGTTCGACCTGCTGGTCGAGCTCGGCGCCGTGTCGGCACCGTCCGGCCGGGGAGCCGAGGACGCGCCGCGGCTGACCCGCATCGGGCGCGAGATCGCCCGCATGCCGATCGATCCGCGCTTCGCCCGGATGCTGGTGGAAGCACGGTCCGCCGGCCCGCGGGTGTCGCGCGACGTGCTCGCCATCGTCGCGGGGATGTCGATCCAGGACGTCCGCGAGCGCCCCTCGGCCGAGGCGCCGCAGGGGGTCCGGGACGAGGCCGACCGCGCGCACGCCCGGTTCGCGGACCCGACGAGCGACTTCCTGACCCTCCTCAACCTCTGGAACCATCTGCGCGAGCAGCAGCGCGCGCTCGGGTCCAGCGCGTTCCGGCGGCTGTGCCGCAGCGAGCACCTGAACTACGTCCGCGTGCGGGAGTGGTTCGACGTGCACCGTCAACTGCGCTCCCTCCTGCCGCGGGATCGCAAAGAGGAGTCCACGGACGCCACGGGCACCGCCGATCCGGACGCCGTGCACCGCGCGCTGCTGGCGGGGCTCCTCTCGCAGATCGGGGTCCTGGACGAGCGCACGGCCGCCAAGGGGCCGGCCAAGACCCCGTCCAAGGAGCAGCGCCGGAGGATCGCGGAGTACCGCGGCGCGCGCGGCATCCGGTTCTCGATCTTCCCCGGCTCGGCGCTGCGAAAGAAGTCGCCGCAGGCGGTCATGGCCGCCGAGGTGGTGGAGACGTCGCGGACCTTCGCCCGGACGGTGGCGGCGATCGACCCGGCGTGGGCCGAGAGCCTGGCCGGGGACCTCGCCAAGCGTCAGGTCTCCGAGCCGCACTGGTCCAAGGACGCCGGGTCCGCCGTCGCGTTCGAGAAGGTGACCCTGTTCGGGGTCGAGATCATCCCGCGCCGGCGCGTGCAGTTCGCCCGCATCGACCGCGCCGGCGCGCGGGAGCTGTTCGTGCGCCATGCCCTCGTCGACGGCGAGTGGGATCCGTCCCGCCTCGACAAGCGGGTGAGCGCGTTCTGGCGGAGCAACGCGGAGCTGCGGCGCCGGCTGGAGAAGCTCGAGGAGCGCGAGCGGCGTCGGGACATCCTCGCCGGGGACGAGGCCGTCTTCCGCTTCTACGACGAGCGGATCCCGGCAGAGGTCTTCGACGTCCGCTCCTTCGAGTCCTGGTGGCGCGAGGCGCTCGCGACGACGCCGAAGCTGCTCGTCATGCGCGAGGGCGACCTGCTCGACGACTACGGACGCGCCGACCAGGGCGAGTTCCCGACCCGCTGGGCGCAGGGCGACCAGGTGCTGGGACTGGCGTACCGCTTCGAGCCCGGGGCGCCCGACGACGGCGTGAGCGTGGTGATCCCGCTGGCCCTGCTCCAGCAGATCCGCGACACGGGGTTCGACTGGCAGGTCCCCGGCCTGCGCGCCGAGCTGGTGACCGCTCTGCTGCGCGCCCTCCCGAAGGCGATCCGCCGTCACGTCGTCCCCGCCGCCGACTGGGCGGATCGCTTCGGCCAGGAGCTCGCGGCGAGCGGTCCGGAGCACCACGGCGGCCTCCCCGAACGGAGCCTCACCGAGGCGCTCGCGAAGCTCGTGCAGCCGCTGGCGAACCAGCCGGTCTCGACGGCGGACTTCGACCAGGACCGCGTCCCCGGCCACCTGCGGATGAACTTCCGCGCCGTGGACGAGCGCGGTCGCGTGGTCGGATCCGGCCGGGACCTGGGCGAGCTGCAGTCCCGCCTCGCCGACCGTTCCCGCAGCAGCGTCGCCCGCTCGGTCGCCAAGGCCGCGGGTCCCGCCGGGGCCGCCCGCGTCGCCGAGGCGGGATCCGGCGGGACCCGGCGCGCGTGCGGGGATCGAGCGATCGGGGATCGGCACCTGGGACGGGGTCGCGGAGGCCGTCGGGGGCGCGCTGCCGGAGGTCCTGGACACGCGTGTGGCCGGCGGGGTCGTCCGCGGCTACCCGGCGCTGGTCGACGAGGGCAAGAGCGTGGCGGTGCGCGTCGAGGCGACCGCCGACGCCGCCCTCGCCGCCACCCGTGACGGGGTCCTCCGCCTCGTCCTGCTCGCGGTGCCCTCGCCGGTCTCGTACGTGCAGGAGCATCTCACCAGCGCCGAGAAGCTCGCGCTGGCCGCCTCGCCGTACGCGTCCGTTGCCGCCCTGATCGAGGACTGCCGTGCCGCCGTCGTCCGCGCGCTGATCGACGAGGCGACCGGGACGGGCGGCGCGGAGGGATCCGGCGTCGTCCGGACCGCGGAGGAGTTCGCGCGGGTCCGCGACGTTGTCTCCTCGGCCATCGTCGACCGCCTGTTCGCCTGCGTCTCGCTGGTCGCGCGGATCCTCACCCGCTCGCGGGACGTCGAGCGCGCGATCAAGCAGCAGAACTCCCTCGCGCTGCTCGGCCCGCTGAACGACGTCCGCACCCAGCTCGCAGGCCTTCTCCCGCCGGGCTTCGTCTCGTCCACCGGCGTCGACCGGCTCACGCACCTGCCGAGGTACCTGGAGGCCATGCTCGACCGGCTGAAGACCCTCGCGGAGGCCCCGGGCAAGGACCGCGCGCGCATGACGGAGTACGAGCGCGTGGCGGCGCTCTACACCGACGCGGGCGGGACGATCCCGCTCTCCCCCGGCGCACCGGACGCGCTCGTCGAGGTGCGCTGGCTGCTGGAGGAGTACCGCGTGAGCGTCTTCGCCCAGCGACTCGGCACCGCGCAGCCCGTGTCCCCGCAGCGCATCGCGAAGGCGCTCGCGTCCCGCTGACCCCGGTTCTGGTTTCGGGGCGGGATCCGGGGTCGATCTCCCCCACGACGAGCCCCGAATCCGGCGAACGCGCCCCGAACCCGCGTTAGCCTGGCGTCATGGCTCACGCGATCGTGCACTCCGCCATCGGCGGACCGGATGTCCTGACCCTCGTCGAGATCCCGGAGCCGGAGCCCGGAGCGGGCGAGGTCGTGGTGCGGATCGAGGCCGCCGGGGTCAACCCGATCGATGCCAAGCAGCGCGGCGGCGTGCGGCCGCTGCCTCCGCTCACGGCGCCGCGGCGGGTCGGCTTCGACGGGGCCGGCACGGTGTCGGCCGTCGGCGACGGCGTGACGGAGTACGCCGTGGGCGACCGGGTCGCGATCCGTGAGACGCTGGGCACCTACGGGAGCACGCTCGTCGTCCCCGTCGCGCATCTCGCAGCCCTTCCGGACGCGGTCACCGCCGCCGAGGGTGCCGCCCTCGGCATCCCCGCCGGCACCGCCTACCAGTCGCTGAAGTCGCTCGGCGTGGGATCCGGCGACGTCCTCCTGCTGCACGCCGGGTCCGGCGCCGTCGGCCAGGCGGCGATCCAGTTCGCCGTCGCGTGGGGCGCATCGGTCGTCGCCACCGGCAGCCCCGCCACGCACGAGCGCCTGCGCGAGCTGGGGGCGATCCCCGTCGCCTACGGGGACGGACTCGAGGACCGCGTCCGCGCCGCCCTCGCCGAGGCGGGGCTCACCACGCCGACCGTGGCGCTGGACAACGCCGGCACCGACGAGGCGATCGAGACGTCCCTGGCCCTGGTCGCGGACCGGGACCGGATCGCGACCATCGTGCGCGGTCCGGACGCCGCCTCGTTCGGCATCCGCGCGTTCAGCGGAGGAAGCCCGGTCCCCCTCACCGAGCGGGAGCAGGCGTGGCGCGCGGAGGCCCTCGCGGAGACGATCGCGCTGATCGCCGACGACCGGTTCTCCGTCGAGTTCGGCCCCGAGCTCCCGCTCGCCGAGGCCGCCGAGGCGCACCGGCTCGTCGAGGCGCACGCCGCCCGGGGCAAGATCATCCTCATCCCCTGATCCCAGGGCGAGGGATCCACCCGGCCGGGCCGACCGCGGTGGGCGCCCGGCGGTGCAACAGTTCGACACACGTCTCGGGGTCCGCGGACACGGCGCGGGAGGATAGCGCCGTGACCACCGACACCGACGGCACCGGGACCGCGCCCGGGACGCGCTTCGCCACGCGGCAGATCCAGGCCGGATACGTCCCCGGCCAGGCGCAGAACACCGCCGTGCCCCCGCTGTACCAGTCGGCGGCCTACGAGTTCTCCTCCCTGGCCGAGGCGGCGGATCTCTTCGCCCTGCGCCGGGTCGGCAACATCTACAGCCGCAACGCCAGCCCCACTCAGCAGCTCCTCGAGGAGCGCGTCGCGTCGCTCGAGGGCGGGGTCTCGGCGGTCGCGGTCGCTTCGGGGCAGGCCGCCGTCGCGGTCACCCTCCTCGCACTGGCCGGACGCCGCGGGCACATCGTCGCCGCGCACCAGCTCTACGGCGGCTCGGTCGACCTCCTGCAGGAGACGTTCGACGACTTCGGGATCGGGGTCACGTTCGTCGACCAGGACGACCCCGAGGCCTGGCGCGCCGCCGTCACCCCGGAGACGCGGGTGTTCTTCGCCGAGTCCGTCGCGAACCCCGTCGCCCAGGTGCTCGACGTCCGCGCGGTCGCCGACATCGCCCACACGGCCGGCGTCCCGCTCGTCATCGACAACACCGTCGGGACGCCGTACCTGATCCGCCCGGGCGAGCACGGCGCGGACTTCGTGGTGCACTCCGCCACGAAGTTCCTCAGCGGGCACGGCACGTCGCTCGGCGGCGTGGCCGTCGACCTCGGCAGCTTCGACTTCGGCGCGGAGCCGGAGAGGTGGCCGCAGTTCACCGCGCCGTACGCCCGGTTCGGCGACCTCGTGCTGTGGGACCGGTTCGGCGCGGGGTTCGCGTTCGCGACCCTGGTGAAGTCGAAGTACGTGCACGACCTGGGCCCGTCCCTCTCCCCGTTCAACGCGCACCAGATCCTCCTCGGGATCGAGACACTCGATCTGCGCGTCTCCCGGCAGTCGGCCTCGGCGCTGCGGATCGCCGAGCACCTGGCCGCGCACCCGGCCGTCGCCGCGGTGCATCACCCCGGGCTGGCGGACAACCGCTGGCACGCGCTCGCCGAGCGCTACCTCCCGCGCGGCGTTCCCTCGGTCTTCTCGATCGACCTCGTCCCCACCGGCACGCCGGACGGGGACCGACGTCGGGTCGAGGAGGTCGTGGACGCGCTGCGCGTCATCCGCCTGGTGGCGAACATCGGCGACGCACGCAGTCTCGTCGCCCACCCGGCGTCCATGACCCATTCGCACCTGAACGCCGAGCAGCGCGCCGCGGCGGGGATCGGCGCCACGACGCTCCGGCTCTCGATCGGCATCGAGGACCCCGCCGACCTCATCGCCGATCTGGATCACGCCCTCGCCGCCGGTCGGTGAGCGGCCCGCGACGACGCCGGCGGGACGGCGCGGACCTCGGTTCGGCCCGCACGTCCGTCATCGCCCGAGGCAGCGGCGCCCGCGGGACGACGCGCGCGAGCCCTCGGCGTTCACGCGACGTCGAGCCGGGTGACCTGGTGACCGCCGCGGGCGAGCTCACGGGCGAGGTCATATTGCGACTGCATCGCCAACCACGCCCGCGCCGTGCCGACACCGGCGCGCTCCAGGCGGACGGCGAGGTTCGGGCTGATCCCCGCGTGACCATGGATGACACGGCTGAGGGTCACGCGCGACACGCCCAGCCGGGCAGCCGCATCCGCAACGGTCAGTCCCAACTCGCCGATCACGTCCTCGCCCAGGATCTCGCCCGGGTGCGGGGGAACCTTCATCATCCCGACCCTCCTTCCACTCTTCCGATCAGTGATAGTCCTGGTAATCGACGAGCTCCACGTCGTCGCCGAGGAACCGGAACGTCACCCGCCAGTTGCCGTTCACCCAGATTGACCAGTGCCCGGTCAGATCGCCGCGGAGCTCATGCAGTCGAAATCCCGGGATAGCGACGTCCGCCGGCTCACGTGCCACATCCAAGAGCCCGAGGATGCGCGTCAGCTTGGGCGCGTGCGCGGGTTGCACTCCTCGTTTCGAGCCCGTGCGGTACAGCTGTTCGAGCCCCTTGTGCCGAAAGCTCACGATCACGATCCGATCGTATCGCGTAACGCATCACTTTACAATCGGGAGAGGGGTCGGTGAGCGGCCCGCGACGACGCCGGCGGGACGGCGCGGGTAGCCTGGGCGCATGCCCATCCTGAACAAGGACATGACGCTGTGCATCTCGCTGTCCGCACGGCCGAGCAACAACGGGACCCGCTTCCACAACTTCCTCTATGAGGAGCTGGGGATGAATTGGATCTACAAGGCCTTCGCGCCCACGGACCTCGCGCAGGCGATCGCGGGGGTGCGCGGGCTGGGCATCCGCGGCTGCGCGATCTCGATGCCGTACAAGGAGGACGTGATCGCCCTCGTGGACCGGATGGACGCCTCCGCCTCGGCGATCGACTCGGTCAACACGATCGTCAACGACGACGGCGTCCTCACGGCGTACAACACCGACTACTCGGCCATCGCGACCCTGATCGCGCGCAACGGTCTGGATCCGGCCGCCACCGTGCTCCTGCGCGGCTCGGGCGGCATGGCGAAGGCGACGGCGGCGGCGTTCCGGGACGCCGGCTTCCGCGCGGTGACGATCGTCGCCCGCTCCGAGGGCACGGGCCGCGCGCTGGCGGACCTGTACGGCTTCGCCTGGGCGCCGGACCTCGGCGAGCGCACCGCCGACATCCTCGTCAACGTCACCCCGATCGGCATGGCGGGCGGCCTGGAGGAGCACACGCTGTCCTTCCCCGAGTCCGCCGTCGACGCCGCGGCGACCGTGTTCGACGTGGTCGCCCTCCCCGCGGAGACCCCGCTGGTCTCCGTGGGCCGTGCCGCGGGCAAGAGGATCATCACCGGCGCCGAGGTCGCCACGCTCCAGGCGCTGGAGCAGTTCGTGCTCTACACCGGCGTCCGGCCCGACGACGACCTGGTCGACGCCGCCGCCGCGTTCATGCGCGCGTCGTGAGACTCCGGCGCCTGCACGCCGCGCCGGTCGGGGCGCGGACGCGCCGGTAGACTCGGGAGGTCATGCCCTCCGCCTCCAGTTACGCCACGCCGCGCCTCGACTCCCGCCCCGTCGAGCGGTTCTCCTCGACGCTCGGCGACCTCGCCGGCGTGCTGCGCACCGCGACGAGCCAGATCGTCCCCGCCCCGGTGAGCCCGGCCACGGCCTTCACGGGCATGGCGCTCGCCACCGACGCCGTGCGGCCCGGCGACCTGTTCGTCGCTCTGCGCGGGGCGAGCGCGCACGGGGCTCGTTTCGTCGATCGAGCGCTCCAGGCCGGTGCGGCGGCCGTCCTCACGGATGTGGAGGGGGCCGCGCTCGTCGACGGCGCCCTGCCGACCCTCGTGGTCGAGGACCCCCGCCGTGCCGTCGGGCCCGCCGCCGTGCACCTCTACCGCTCCCCCGCCGACGCCCTCACCACCGTCGGCATCACCGGCACCCAGGGGAAGACGACCACGGCGTTCTACGTCGCGGCCGCCGCCGGGATGGACTCGGCGGGCACGATCGGATCCATCGGCACGACCATCCACGACGTCCTCTTCCCGCCGACGCTCACGACGCCGGAGGCCCCGGAGCTGCAGGCGCTGTTCGCCGTGATGCGCGAGCAGGGACTGACGACGGTGGCGGTCGAGGCGTCCAGTCACGCGCTCGTGCAGGGCCGCGTGGACGGCTTCGCGTTCGACGCGGGCATCTTCCTCAACCTCGGCCACGACCACCGCGACTACCATCCCACCCAGGCCGACTACTTCGCTGCCAAGGCCCTGCTGCTCACCCCGGAGCACGCGAAGGTCGGGATCGTGGACGTCGACTCCCACTGGGGTCGCGTGCTCGCCGCGCAGGCGACCGTCCCCGTGCGCACGACCTCCGCCGCCGGCGCCGACGCCGACTGGCGCGCGGAGGACATCCGGCTCCGCGCGGACGGATCGAGCTTCCTCGTCCGCTCGCCCGAGGGTGAGGCCGTGCCGTTCCGCACGCAGCTCACCGGAGCCTTCAACGTCAACAACATCCTCGCCGCGGTCGCCGCGCTGGCCGAGGACGGGCGCTCCCTCGCCGACATGGCCGCCGGGATCGCCGAGCTCGCCAGCGTCGAAGGGCGCCTCCAGCGCTTCGACTTCGGGCAGGATTTCACGGCGATCGTCGACTCCGCCCACAAGCCGGAGGCGGTCGCCGCGGCACTGCGGGCCGTCCGCACCACCTCCCCGCAGGGACGGATCATCGCGGTGCTCGGCGCGAACGGCAATCGCGACACCGCCAAGCGGCGCATGATGGGCCGTTTCGCGGCGATGACGGCCGACGTGCTCATCGTCACCGACGACAACCCGTACGACGACGATCCCGCCGAGATCCGCGCGGCGCTCATCGACGGCGCTCGCTCGTCGTCCGCCGAGATCGTCGAGATCGGCGACCGGCGCGAGGCCATGTCCGCGGCCGTGCGGATGGCACGCCCCGACGACACCGTCGTGATCCTCGGGAAGGGCCACGAGCGCTACCACGCCCTCGCCGGGGGCGAGATCCCCTGGTACGACCCGGACGTGCTGCGCGAGGTCATCGCCGAGCTCTGACCCGGCGCCGTGCCGCCGACAGTCGCCACCCCGGTCGTTGAGCGAGGAGCGCAGCGCCACCCCGGTCGTTGAGCGAGCAGCGCAGCGCCACCCCGGTCGTTGAGCGAGGAGCGCAGCGACGAGACGAAACGCCGCGCCCGGGCGAGCGTGAGTCGAATCGCGATGCCGCGCCGATCAGCCCTCGAGCGGATCGTCCTCCGCCGGGTCCGCGCCCGTGGCCACGGGAAGTCCGGGCGTGTTCGACCACGCGCTCCACGAGCCCGGGTACAGCGTGACCTCGCGCCCGATGAGCGCGCCGGCGAGTGCCAGCTGCGCGGCGGTCACCCCGGAGCCGCAGTAGGCGGCGATCGGGATGTTCTCCCCGGCGCCGGCGACCTCGAACGCGTCCGCGATCTCCTCGGGCTCGCGGAAGCGCCCGTCCTCGGTGAGCACCTCGGCGATCGGCAGGTTCCGCGCGCCCGGGATGTGCCCGGCGACCGGGTCGATGGGCTCGGTCTCCCCGCGGTACCGCTCCGGGGCCCGGGCGTCCAGGAGCACGCCGGTCCAGAGGGCGACCTGATCGGTGTCGAGCACGTCGGCTGTGCCGGGCGATCCCAGCTCGACGTCCCCGGGGGCGGGGATCACCTCGCCCCGCTCCGTCTCTCCGCCGATCGCCCGCCACGCGGACAGGCCGCCGTCGAGCACCCGGACGTCCCGGAGTCCCGCGCGGGTGAGCGCCCACCAGGCCCGCGAGGCGGGGAGGGAGCGGGAGTCGTCGTAGACGACGACGCTCTCCTCGGCGCGCACGCCCCAGCGGCGCACGGCCTCCGCGAGATCCGCGTCCTCGGGTAGCGGATGACGCCCGTCGCGGGGATCCCCGTGCGCGGCGAGCTCGCGTTCCAGGTCGACGAACACGGCCCCGGGCAGGTGCCCCTCCGCGTAGCGCTCCCGGCCGTCGTCGTGCCCGAGGCGGTAGCGCACGTCGAGCAGGCGGACCGGGGCGTCCGCGGCGAGGAGCTCACGCAGCTCGACGGCGGAGATCAGCGGGGAACCGGGGAGGGAGTCGGCCATGCTCCATTGTCTCAGCCCCTACGCTGGGATGCATGACCGGTCTTCGTTGGGGCATCCTCGCCACGGGCGGCATCGCCGCCGCCTTCGCCGCCGACCTGCGCACCGCGGGCCTGGACCTCGTCGCCGTGGGATCCCGCTCGCAGGATTCCGCCGACGCGTTCGCCGCCCGCTTCGGCATCCCGCGGGCACACGGCTCGTACGAAGCGCTGGCGGCCGATCCCGACGTCGACATCGTCTACGTCGCGACACCGCATCCGATGCACGCGGCCGACGCCCGCCTCGCCCTGGAGCACGGCAAGCACGCCCTCGTCGAGAAGGCGTTCACGGTGAACGCCGCCGAGGCGGAAGGGCTGCGCGCCCTCGCGGCGGAGAAGGGCCTGCTCGTCATGGAGGCGATGTGGACGCGGTACCTGCCGCACATGGCCCGGATCCGCGAGATCATCGCCGCGGGAACGCTCGGGGAGATCCGCGCCGTGTCCGCAGACCACACCCAGTCCCTGCCGACGGACCCCGCCCACCGGATCAACGCGCTGGAGCTCGGCGGCGGCGCGCTCCTGGATCTCGGGATCTACCCGATCTCGTTCGTGTGGGACGTCCTCGGGGCGCCGACCGCGGTGAAGGCCGTCGGACGACTCCTGGACAACGGCGCCGATGCCGAGGTCGCCACCGTGATGACCCACGGGGGCGGAGCGGTGTCGACGACGCTGTCGTCCTCGCGCGGCGCCGGTGCCAACGCCGCCGCGATCGTCGGCACGAAGGCGCGGATCGAGATCGACCGCGTCTGGTACACGCCGACCACCTTCCGCGTGACCGCCACCGACGGGACCGTGATCGAGGAGTTCGACGGCGCCGTCGACGGCCGCGGCATGCAGTTCCAGGCACGCGCCGCGGAGCGCTTCGTCACCGAGGGCACCCTCGACAGCGACCTCCTCCCCGTCGCCGAGAGCGTGGCCATCATGGCGTGCCTCGACGAGATCCGCGCCCAGATCGGCGTCCGATACCCCTCCGAGACCGCGTAGGAGCACCCCATGGCCGACCCCCAGGACACCCGCGTCGCCGTCTACCTGGACTTCGACAACATCGTCATCTCCTGGTACGACCGGGTCCACGGGCGCAACGCGTACAACAAGGACCGGCAACGGATCCTGGAAGACCCGAACGACGCCGAGGTCGCCGAGAGGCTGTCCCGCGCGGCGATCGACGTCGGGGCGATCATCGACTACGCCTCCTCCTTCGGCACGCTCGTGCTCACCCGCGCGTACGCGGACTGGTCCTCCCCCGTCAACGCCGACTACCGCTCGCAGCTCGTCGCCCGGGCCGTGGACCTCGTCCAGCTGTTCCCCGCCGCGGCGTACGCGAAGAACGGCGCGGACATCCGCCTGGCCGTCGACGCGGTCGAGGACATGTTCCGGCTGCCCGGGCTCACCCACGTCGTGATCGTGGCGGGCGACTCGGACTACGTGCCGCTCGCGCAGCGGTGCAAGCGCCTGGGCCGCTACGTGATCGGGATCGGCGTGGCCGGCTCCACCGCCAAGTCCCTCGCGGCCGCGTGCGACGAGTTCGAGGCCTACGACTCCCTCCCGGGCGTCGCCCGGCCGCAGCCGGAGCCGAAGCAGGAGCCGAAGGCGGAGCCCAAGCGCACCGCCAGGACCAAGGCCGCGGCGCCGGCGACCGGAGGCAAGACGGCGCCCGCCGCCAAGACGGCGCCCGCTCCCGCCGACCCGCCCGCGCTCACGGACCAGGACCAGGCGACCAAGACGCTGGAGCGGGCGCTGCGTCTGGGACACGACAAGGGCGACGCCGACGAATGGCTGCACAGCTCCGCGGTGAAGACCCAGATGCGCCGCATGGACCCGTCGTTCAGTGAGAAGGCCCTCGGCTACCGGTCGTTCTCCGACTTCCTGAAGTCGCGGGGCGACCTCGCGGAGCTGTCCGAGGACGGGCACGAGCGCCTCGTCCGCCTCCGGGAGAGCTGACCGGGCCGCGACGATGACCTCCGACCGCGTGGTGATCGGCGGGGCGGGCGGTTTCCTCGGCACGCACCTGACGCGCCGGTACCGTGCGCAAGGCCGCGAGGTCGTCACGATCTCCCGCCGCGGAGCCACCTCGTCCCGAGCCGATCTGTCCTGGGGCGACCGGGATGGGATCACTCGGGCCGTGGACGGCGCCGCGCTCGTCGTCGGGCTGGCCGGCAAGAGCGTCAACTGCCGGTATGACGCCACGAACCGCGCGGAGATCCTCCGGTCCCGGCTGGACACCACCGCGGAGCTTGCGGCGGCGATCCGCCGTTCGGACGCACCGCCGCCGCTGTGGGTGAACTCCTCGACGGCGACGATCTACCGCCACGCCGAGGACCGCCCGATGACCGAGGCCACCGGAGAGCTGGGAACGGGTTTCTCGGTCGAGGTCGCCCGAGCCTGGGAACGGGCGCTGTTCGACGGCCATCTGCCCGGAACCCGCCGCGTGGCGCTGCGCACCGCCATCGTCCTCGGCGACGGCGGCGTCCTCGGGCCGCTGCGCCGACTGGCCCGCCT
>NZ_BCRA01000090.1 GCF_001552355.1 Microbacterium resistens NBRC 103078 | reverse complement strand
CGGTCATCCCGCCGAGCGCCCCGTGCCACCGCGAACTGCCGTGGCACGGGGACGCCGCCCGCCTGTTCGCCGCGCTGTACGGCGATGCCCCGCAGGCGGTGTGGCTCGACGGGAACCGGCCGGGAGATCCGCGGGCGCGGTTCTCGATCCTCGGCGGCGGGGCGGACCTGCCGAGGTCGACCGCGGAGGTGCGCTCCGGTACCGTGACCGTGCAGGACGACCGCGGCACCGCCGTCCACGAACGTGCCTTCTTCGACTGGCTCGACGACGAGCTCGCCGCCGATCCCGGCGCCTCGGTCCCCGGGATCCCGTTCGCGCTCGGGTGGATCGGCTGGCTCGGCTACGAGCTGCGCGCGGAGTGCGGGTCGCCGCACCGGCGGTCGTCGGCCGTCCCCGATGCCGCTGTCGTCCGATTGGACGAGGCGGTCGTGATCGACCACGAGCGGTCACGGATCCACCTTCTCTCGCGCCGGGACGACGGGTGGATCGAGCGCACGGCGGCGCTCGTCGAACGCGTCGGCGCGGATCCCGGGGACACGGGCGACATCGCCGCGGAGCCCGGTGCCGCGACGGACGCCGCACCGTTCCCGACGCTGCGTGCGCGGCACGGACGCGCCGCCTACCTGCGGCTCATCGCCGAGGCGCAGGAGCTCATCGCCGCCGGGGAGACGTACGAGGCGTGCCTGACGAACATGCTGACGGCGTCCGTGCCCCCGGGGGAGCCCCGGATCGATCCGCTGGGGGCCTACCTCGCCCTCAGGACACAGAACCCCGCGCCGTTCGGGTCGTTCCTGCGCATCGGCGGGGTCAGCGTGCTCAGCACGTCCCCGGAGCGGTTCGTGCGGATCACCGCGGACGGCGACGTCGAGTCCAGTCCGATCAAGGGCACCCGCCCTCGCGGCGACACCCCCGCCGAGGACGAGGCGATCCGGCTCGAGCTGGGCGGGGCCGAGAAGGACCGCGCCGAGAACCTGATGATCGTCGATCTCGTCCGTCATGATCTGGGCCGGACCGCCGCCCGCGGATCGGTGCGCGTCGACGGCCTCTTCCGCGTCGAGACCTACGCGACCGCGCATCAGCTCGTCAGCACGGTGCGCTCCCGCCTCGGCACCGCCTCGCCGGTCGCGTGCGTTCGCGCGGCCTTCCCGCCCGGATCGATGACCGGAGCGCCGAAGCACCGCACGATGGCGATCCTCGATCGACTCGAGCAGGGCCCGCGCGGGGTGTACAGCGGCGCGGTCGGCTACTTCTCCCGAGACGGCGCGGTCGATCTCAGCGTCGTGATCCGCACGGCCGTGGTGCATCCCGGCGGCCTGGACTACGGCGTGGGCGGGGCGATCGTCGCGCTCTCGGATCCGGGCGAGGAGTATGCGGAGACCGTCGTGAAGGCGCGTCCGCTCCTGCGCTGGGCGGGGGCCTCGTTCCCGACCGAGTGAGCGGCGCATTGCCGACCGGGTGAGCGTTGCTCAGCGCGGTGCCACGGCCTCCCACGGCACCGTCAGCTCGCCGAGCCGCAGCCGCCCGCGGGGCGACTGCACCGGCCAGCCCGCGGACCCGAGAGCCGTCGCCGCCGCGAGGAAACGCTGCGTCGCCCCGAACGCCGACAGCGCGGCCGCGCGCTCCCATTCCCGGTCCAGGTCCGTCAGCAGCGTGTGGATCCTCTCGCCGGGGACGTTCCGGTGGATGAGCGCCTTCGGCAGGCGTTCGGCGACGACGCCCGGATGCTCCAGCCCGGCGAGCCGCAGCGACAGCGTGAACCGTCGGGGCGCGCCGGTCGGATCCACGTCGACCCAGCTCGCGATCCGCCCGATCTCGTCGCAGGTGCCCTCCACGAGCAGTCCGCCGGGGGCGAGCCGGGCCGCCATCGTCCGCCACGCCTCGGCCACGTCGGCCTCGTCGTACTGCCGCAGCACGTTCATCGCGCGGATGACGGCAGGACGCCGGCCGTCCGGCACGGGGACCTCGAAGCCGCCGCGCGCGAACGAGACGGGGAGGTCCGGCGGGAACGGGCGCTCGCCGCGGCGCACCTGTGCGAGTTGGGCCTGCGCGGCGGAGACGCGTTCGGGGTCGAGCTCGAGGCCCTGCACCTCGGCGTCGGGGCGGACGCGGAGGAGGCGGGCGGCGAGCTCGAACGCGGTCACGCCGCTGGCGCCGTAGCCCAGGTCGACGACGAGCGGGTCGACGGCTCGGCGGAAGGCGGTGCTCGCGGCGATCCAGCGGTCGTTGCGGCGGAGTCGGTTGGTCCCGGTCGTGCCCCGGGTGGGGCGCCCCTGGGGAGACGTCGCCATCCCTCCATCCTGCCGTGATCCGGGCGAATCCCGAAGCGCGGTCCCGCGCTGCGAAGGACCGGCGACGCCGTGCGTCAAGGCGTTCGGACGGCACCGGGGAGAAGTCCTAGGCTGGAGGGCATGACGCGCACCCTCATCCTGCTCCGTCACGGGCAGAGCGAATGGAACCAGCTCAACCTCTTCACCGGATGGGTCGACGTCCGGCTCACCGACCAGGGCAAGGCCGAGGCCCGCCGCGGCGGCGAGCTGCTGGCGGAGTCCGGGATCCTTCCGGACGTGCTGCACACCTCGCTGCTCAGCCGCGCGATCCAGACGGCGGACATCGCCCTCGACGCGGCCGACCGACTGTGGATCCCGGTGACGCGCTCCTGGCGGCTCAACGAGCGGCACTACGGGGCGCTGCAGGGCAAGGACAAGGCGCAGACGCTGGAGGAGTTCGGGCCCGAGCAGTTCCAGCTCTGGCGCCGGTCGTTCGACGTCCCGCCGCCGCCTCTCGACGACGACAGCGAGTTCAGCCAGGTCGGCGACGCCCGCTACGAGGGCATCGACGGAGAGGTGCCGCGCACCGAGTCGCTCAAGCTCGTCATCGACCGGCTCCTGCCGTACTGGGAGAGCGCGATCGTCCCCGATCTGGCGGCGGGCAAGACCGTCCTGGTCACCGCGCACGGCAACTCGCTGCGCGGGCTCGTCAAGCACCTCGAGGGGATCAGCGACGAGGACATCGCGGCGCTGAACATCCCCACCGGGATCCCGCTCGTCTACGAGCTGGACGACGAGAACCGCCCGACCGGGCCCGGCCGGTACCTGGACCCCGAGGCCGCCGCGGCGGGGGCCGCCGCGGTCGCCGCGCAGGGCAAGAAGTAGCCCGCCGCACGCACGACCTCGCATCCCGCCCCGACCGGTCATCCGGTCCGGGGCGGGATGCGGTGTTTCGGGGCTCGGTTCGGGACCGACGGGCACCAGAGCGCGCCCCGAAACGCGAAGATCCGCCCCGAACCGGAAGGGAACGGGGCGGATCGAAGGCGAAGGCCGGGCCCCGAACGGGGGCCGGGAAGAGCGGGTCAGGCGAGACCGGAGCCGGCCTCCGCCTCGGACTGCGCCTCGACGGCCAGCGCGATGTCCTCCTCGCCGACGGCCCAGTCGCCGGTGGCCAGGTAGACGACCTTCTTCGCGACGGCGACCGCGTGGTCGGCGAAGCGCTCGTGGTAGCGGCTGGCGAGCGTGGCGTCGACCGTGGCCGTGGCCTCGCCCTTCCAGTTGTCGCTGAGCACCTTCTCGAAGACGCGGGCGTGCAGTTCGTCCACATCGTCGTCGGAGTTGCGGATCGCGTCGGCCAGGCGCAGGTCCTGCGTGCGCAGGAGCTCGCTGAGCGTGCGGGAGATCTCGACGTCCAGCTCGCCCATCCGGGTGAAGGTGCCCTTGAGGCCCTTGGGGATGGCGCGCTCGGGGAACCGGTAGCGAGCGAGCTGCGCGATGTGCTCGGCCATGTCGCCCATGCGCTCCAGCGACGCGCTCACGCGCAGGGCGGTGACGACGATGCGCAGATCCCGCGCGACCGGCTGCTGGCGGGCGAGGATCTCGATCGCGAGCTCGTCGAGCTCCACGGCCCGCTCGTCGATCTGGGTGTCGTCCGCGATGACCTCGTCGGCCAGGGTGACGTCACTGGTCGCGAACGCCCGCGTCGCCTTGTCGATCGCGACGGTCACGAGGTCGGCGATCTCGACGAGTCGCGACTGCACGTCCTCGAGGGACTGGTGGAACACTTCGCGCATGAGGGCGCACCTTTCTCGATGTCGGGCGTCCGGCGGACGGGCGGGTCGACGGACGACCCGGCACACACGCAGCGATTGTGTTCGCCGAAGGTTAACGGTTGGTGCCCTGCACGTGAATAGTAGTCCGACAGCCCCCGCGAGGGCCGGGAAACCGCCGTTTCCGGGGGTGAACGACCTCTACGCTGGATCCCATGGACACCACGCTGCTGGCGCTTCTCGCCCTGGCCCTGGGAGTGGTGATCGGCGCAGGCGTGGTCCTCATGATCACCGCCGCGCTGCGCGCGCGGGCCGCCACGCGTGTGCAGACCTCGACCGCTCTTCCGGAGGGGCTCACCGCGGTGCTGGAGGCGATGGACGACGCCGCGTGCGCCGTGGATCCGTCGGGCCTCGTCGTCGCCGCCTCGGCCGCGGCCTCGCGGTTCGGGATCGGCATCGAGGCGACCCTGGACAACCCGGAGCTGCGCCAGCTCGCGCGGTCCGTCCGTGAGGGAGGCACGCAGACGCTCTCGCTGCGGCTCACCCGCGGGGGAGCGAGCCTGGACCCTCGCCTGGTCTCCGCCCGCGCGAGCCGGATCAGCCCGCGGCTCGTGCTCCTCATCATCCGCGACGTCACCGAGCAGGAGCGCCTCGACCAGATGCGCAACGACTTCGTCGCCAACACCAGCCATGAGCTGAAGACGCCTGTCGGCGCGGTGAGCCTGCTGGCGGAGGCCATCGAGTCCGCGGCGGACGACCCCGCGCAGGTCCGCGCCTTCGCCACCCGCATCTCCGCCGAGGCCGCGCGCCTCGGTCAGCTCACCGGCCGGATCATGAGCCTGTCTCGCCTTCAGTCCTCCGACGGCCTGGGCGAGTTCGCGCCGCTGGCGATCGACGAGGTGGTCACGGCCTCGGTCGAGGCGCACGTCGTGCAGGCGGACTCGGCCGGCGTCGAACTGTCCCGCGGCGGCGACCGCGGCGTGTGGGTGCGCGGGGACGCCCAGATCCTCATCGAGGCGATCGGCAACCTCATCGCGAACGCGATCGTGTACTCGCCGCGCGGGTCGCGCGTCGGGGTCGGCGTCAAGGCCGACGGCGACGTCGTGGAGATCTCCGTGGCGGACCAGGGCATCGGGATCGAGGAGGCCGACCGGGAGCGGATCTTCGAGCGCTTCTACCGCGCCGACGAGGCCCGCTCGCGCCGCACCGGCGGGACGGGACTGGGCCTGTCGATCGTGAAGCACGCCACGCAGCGCCACGGTGGCGAGGTGCGGCTGTGGTCGCGGCCGGGGCGCGGGTCGACGTTCACCATGCGCCTGCCGCAGATCCCCGCGCCCGAGCCTGAGGAAGCCTCGGGCAAGAAGTCCAAGAAGAAACCCAAGAAGAAGGATGCGAAGAAGCGCGGCGCCCGACCGACGCCGGCTGTCGCCGCACCCCGCCCCCAGACCGCGGCACCCGCCCGCGCCGACACGGAAGAGCACGCATGACCCGGATCCTTCTCGTCGAGGACGAGCCCGACCTCGCCGACCCGCTCGCCTACCTCCTGCGCCGGGAGGGATACGAGGTGGAGATCGCCGAGGACGGCCCCGCCGCCCTCGCGGCCTTCCGTGAGGGCGGCGCCGACGTCGTCCTCCTGGACCTCATGCTCCCCGGGATGCCCGGGACGGAGGTGTGCCGGCAGATCCGCGCGACCTCGACGGTGCCGATCATCATGCTCACCGCCAAGGACTCCGAGGTGGATATCGTCGTGGGCCTGGAGCTCGGCGCCGACGACTACATCACCAAGCCGTACTCGTCCCGGGAGCTGCTGGCCCGCATGCGCGCGGTCCTGCGCCGCGTGGTGCAGGCGGAGAGCGAGCTCGACGAGCGCGTCCTGGAGGGCGGCAGGGTAACGCTGGACATCGATCGGCACACCGTCGCGGTCGACGGCGAGGTCATCAACATGCCGCTCAAGGAGTTCGAGCTGCTCGAGGTCCTCATGCGCAATTCGGGCCGCGTGCTCACGCGCGGTCAGCTCATCGACCGGGTGTGGGGGAGCGACTACTTCGGCGACACGAAGACGTTGGACGTGCACATCAAGCGCATCCGCTCGCGCATCGAGGCGAACCCCTCGGAGCCGGTCATGCTCGTGACCGTCCGCGGGCTGGGCTACCGCTTCGAGGCCTGACCGGCCGCGCCCGCAGACGACGAAGGCCCCCGGGAACGGGGGCCTTCGTCGTCGGTGACCGGGATCAGGACTCGGGGGTCTCGTCCGGGTTCGGGGTCTCGGCCGGCGCCGGGGTGGCCGGGGCGCTGGGGGTCGGCGCGGGCGTCGCGGTCGGCTTCGCGGAGGGCACGAGGTCGGCGTAATACGGCAGGGTGCCGTCCAGCACGGGGACGCTGGCGAGCTCGCCCTCGGTGTCGCCGGACTGGAAGTACACCGGCAGGGTCGCGCCGGGCTTGGTGGCGATGCCGTCCAGGCGCAGCGGCGAGTCCTCCCCGCCGAGGCTGATGGTCTCACCTGCACGGAGGCGGATGGTGGCGGTCTCGCTGCCGTCGACCTGGATCGACAGCGTGGCGTCCTGAGTGGACACGTTGACCAGACCGGCCACGAGGTTGCCCGTCTCGCCCTCCTCGTCGGCGACCACGAACGCATTGCGGACCACGACGGGGCCGTCGCCCTTCACGTTGACGCCGTCCGAGGCGGAGTACTGGATCGTCGTCGCCTGGGGCGAGATCATCGAGCACCCGGTGGCGCCGACGATGACGAGGGCGCTGAGGGCGACAGACGCAGCAAGGCGCGATTTCACGGGTCCTCCTGAGGTACGACGTGGTGATCCGCCGTCCATTCTAGGGCTTTCGCGGAGCGCGCCCGGGATGCACGGTCCTCGTCGCCTCCCGTCGGGCGGAGATGCGCGGCCCCACCGGGACGGAACGGCCTCCGGTCGACGTGCTCGGCAAACCCTAGTGCATGTCCGCTGTGGTATCCTGGAGATTGCCGAAAGGACACGACTTTATGCTTTTTGAGGTTGGCGAGACCGTCGTCTATCCGCACCACGGCGCCGCGACGATCATCGAGGTCAAGGACCGCGTGATCAAGGGCGAGACCAAGAAGTACCTGAAGCTCAACGTCACGCAGGGCGACCTCATCATCGAGGTCCCGGCGGAGAACGTCGATCTGGTGGGCGTTCGGGATGTGATCGGCCAGGAGGGACTGGACCGCGTGTTCGAGGTGCTGCGCGCCCCGTTCACGGAGGAGCCCACCAACTGGTCCCGCCGCTACAAGGCCAACCTGGAGAAGCTCGCCTCCGGCGACGTCATCAAGGTCAGCGAGGTCGTCCGCGACCTGTGGCGCCGCGATCAGGACCGCGGCCTGTCCGCGGGCGAGAAGCGCATGCTCGCCAAGGCGCGTCAGATCCTCACGTCCGAGCTCGCGCTCGCGGAGAAGATCGACGAGGAGAAGGCCGGATCCCTGCTCGACGAGGTCCTCGCGTCCTGACGAACGGATTCCCACGAAGGGCGGATGCTTCGGCATCCGCCCTTCGTGGCGTGTGCGGGCCCGCCGCCGCGATCGTCCGCGGCAAGGGCGCGTCCACTAGCGTGTGATCCGTGGCCGTCTCCGCATCCCCGCCCGCGCTCCTGCCCGTTCCCCGTGTCGCGATCATCGTCGTCGCAGCCGGCTCCGGAACACGCCTGGGCGCCGCGGCGCCCAAGGCGTTCGTGGGCATCGACGCGCGCACGATCCTGCGCCATGCGCTCGACGGCGTGTTCGCCGCGGCACCCGCCCAGGTCGTGATCGTCGCGCCGCGCGGCTACGAGGGCGAGGCGGAGTCGGACGCGTTCGCCGCGGCGGGCGAGCGCAGGGACCTGGTGCGCGTCGTGACCGGCGGGGCCACGAGGCAGCAGTCCGTCGCCGCCGGGCTCCGCGCGCTGTGGGGGGATGTCGAGACCGTGCTCGTGCACGACGCGGCGCGGGCGCTGACGCCGCCGGAGACGATCGACGCCGTGCTCGCCGCCGTGCTCGACGGAGCCGGCGCCGGAGTGATCCCGGCCCTGCCCGTCGTCGACACCCTGAAGCGCGTGGCCGGTGACGACGTCGTGGACGTGGTGGACCGGGAGACCCTCGCCGCCGCGCAGACGCCGCAAGGGTTCCCGCGCGCCGCGCTCGACCTCGCCTACGCCCGCGCCGCCGCGGACGGCATCGAGTACACGGACGACGCCGCGCTCTTCGCCGCGGCCGGTCACCCCGTGCGCCGCATCCCCGGTTCGGCCCGCGGGTTCAAGATCACCACGCCGGAGGACCTCGAACGCGCCCGTCGTCTGCTGGCACCCGCCCCCGGGGCCGTCGGTCACGGGGCGCCGCGGATCGGGATCGGCACCGACGTCCACGCGTTCGGCGGAGAGGGCAGCCTCTGGCTCGCGGGGATCGAGTGGCCGGACGAGCCGCCGCTGTCGGGGCACTCGGACGGCGACGCCGTGGCGCACGCGATCGTGGACGCCCTGCTCGGCGCCGCCGGCCTGGGCGACATCGGCGCGCACTTCGGCACGGACCATCCGGAGTTCGCCGGGGCGCACGCGGACGTCTTCCTCGCCCGCACGCGGGAGATCCTCGCCGAGGCCGGATACGCCATCGGCAACGTCTCCGTGCAGTTCCAGGGCAACCGGCCGCGGTTCAGCCGCCGCAGAGCCGAGGCGGAGCAGGCGCTGTCCGCGGCCCTCGGGGGAGCCCCGGTCGCGGTCTCGGCCACGACGACCGACGCCCTCGGCTTCCCCGGTCGAGGGGAAGGAGTCTCCGTGACGGCCGTCGCCCTCGTCCACGGGCCGGGAGCCGCCGCCGAGTAGTCTTGAGCGGTGACCCTCCGCCTGTATGACACGCGCGCGCAGCAGCTGCGCGACTTCACGCCCCTCGACCCCGAGAACGTGACGATCTACGTGTGCGGACCCACCGTGCAGTCGGGGCCCCACATCGGGCACGTGCGCGGCGCCTTGAGCTTCGACATCCTGCGCCGGTGGCTCGCGCGCACCTACGGCCGGGTCACGCTCGTGCGGAACGTCACGGACATCGACGACAAGGTGCTCGCCAACGCGACGCCCGAGGAGCCGTGGTGGGCTCTCGCCTACCGGATGGAGCAGGAGTTCACCGCCGCGTACGCCGCGGTGCGTATCCTGCCGCCCACCTACGAGCCGCGCGCGACCGCCTCGGTGCCGCAGATGCAGGAGATCATCGCCCGCCTGATCGAGCGCGGACACGCCTACGCGGCCGAGGACGGCTCCGGCGACGTGTACTTCGACGTGCGGTCGTGGCCGGAGTACGGGGCGCTCACCCGGCAGTCGGTGGACGCGATGGAGGACGCCGCGGATGCGGACCCGCGCGCGAAGCGTGCGCCGCAGGACTTCGCCCTGTGGAAGGGCGCCAAGCCCGACGAGCCCGCCGACGCGACCTGGGCCTCGCCGTGGGGGCCGGGGCGTCCCGGCTGGCACATCGAGTGCTCGGCGATGTCCCGGCGCTATCTCGGCGCGGACTTCGACATCCACGGCGGCGGACTCGACCTGCGCTTCCCGCACCATGAGAACGAGCTGGCGCAGTCGACCGCGGCCGGGGACGGGTTCGCCCGGTACTGGGTGCACAACGGGCTGGTGACCGTGGACGGCCAGAAGATGTCGAAGTCCCTCGGGAACTTCACGCTCGCCGCGGACGTCCTCGCCGCGCACGATCCGCTCGTGGTGCGCTACGCCCTCTCCGCCGCGCACTACCGGTCGAGCCTGGACCTCACCGACGCCTCCTGGGCGGAGGCGGAGGCGGCTCTCGGCCGCATCCGCGGCTTCCTGGAGCGCGCCCAGCGGGCCTCCGCGCGGAACGAGGCGCGGCGCCGCGCCGCGCCGGAGGAGGCGTCGGCCCCCGAGAACACGGAGTACATCCCCCTCGTCCCCGTGGAGTTCGCGCGGGCGATGGACGACGACCTCGGCGTGCCCCAGGCGCTCGCGGTGCTGCACGATCGCGTGCGGCGGGGCAATCAGGCGCTCGATGACGGCGACGACGCGGCCGCCGAGCGCGCGCTGATCGAGGTGCGCGCGATGGCCGAGGTGCTGGGCGTCGATCCGCTGGCCCCCGAGTGGGGGTTGGGACGGGGCGGCGCCGAGGCGAGCGCCCTCGACGCCCTCGTTCAGACGATGATCGCCCAGCGCGCCCAGGCGCGGGCGGAGAAGGACTGGCCCGCGGCCGATCGCATCCGCGATGCGATCGCTGCCGCGGGCATCACGCTGGAGGACTCTCCGGCAGGAACCCATTGGAGCATCGATGGCTAAGCCAGGCCGCCCCGGAGCGGGCAACAGCAAGAAGAAGGGCCCTCAGAAGGGCACCGGAGGACACAGCCGCAAGGCGCTGGAGGGGAAGGGCCCGACGCCCAAGGCGGAGGACCGCGCGTGGCACGTCGCCGGCAAGCGCAAGGCCGCCCAGGAGCGGTATGCCGCCGCCGGAGGCCGCGGCAAGCCCGGGCAGAAGCCGTCCGGGTCCAACCCGAACCGGGCCGCGGGCCGCGGCGGAGGCAAGGCGGCTGCGAACGACACGGAGACCGTCACGGGTCGCAACTCGGTCCTGGAGGCGCTGCGCGCCAAGATCCCGGCCACCACGATGTACATCGCCCAGCGTGTCGAGATGGACGACCGCGTGAAGGAGATGCTCGCGATCGCCCGCCACCGGGAGATCCCCGTGCTGGAGGTCACCCGTCAGGAGCTGGACCGGATGGCCGGGTTCGACGGGGTGCACCAGGGCGTCGCGCTCAAGGTCCCGCCGTACGAGTACGCCCATCCGCAGGACCTGCTGGAGGAGATCATCGACCGGGGGGAGACCCCGCTGCTGGTCGCCCTGGACGGCGTGACGGATCCACGCAACCTCGGTGCGATCATCCGGTCCACCGCGGCCTTCGGCGGGCAGGGGGTCATCCTGCCGCAGCGCCGTTCGGCGAGCGTGAACTCGGCGGCGTGGAAGACCAGCGCCGGAGCGGCCGCGCGCATCCCGGTCGCGCTCGCGTCGAACCTCACGACCCAGCTCAAGGAGTTCAAGAAGCAGGGCGTGTTCGTGCTGGGCCTGGACGGCGGCGGCGACGTCTCCCTGCCGGCGCTGGAGCTCGCGGACCGTCCCGTCGTGATCGTCGTCGGATCCGAGGGCAAGGGCCTGTCGCGGCTGGTGACGGAGACCTGCGACCAGATCGTGTCCATCCCCATCTCCGCGGCGACCGAGTCGTTGAACGCGGGGATCGCCGCCTCCGTCGCGCTCTACCAGGTGGCGACGCTGCGCGCGTCCGCCGGCACCGGGGACTAGTCGTGGCCGCGGCGGGGGAGACGCACATCGCGTTCCCTCGCCGTGTGCGGGACGTGCCGGGACTGCCGCCCCGGGTCTTCGACGCGATCGACGTCGCGGCGACGGGCCTGTTCGGGCTGGAGGGGGCCTTGGCCGCGGCGCACGCGGGGCTCGACGTGCTCGGGGTCGTCGTCGTGGGGTTCCTCGTCGCCCTCGGCGGAGGGATCCTCCGGGACGTCCTGCTGGGCGATCTGCCGCCGGCGGCGTTCCGGTCGCCCGTCCGGATCGTCGTCGCCTTGGCCGCCGCCGTGCTCGCGTTCGTCGCTTTCGCGACGATCGACACGGTGCCGACGGCGCTGCTGGCCGTCCTGGACGCGGTGGGCATGGCCCTGTTCGCCGTGACCGGCGCCCAGAAGGCGGTCGAGCACGGCATGAGCCTCTGGGTGGTCGGGGTGCTGGGGACGCTCACCGCGACCGGCGGCGGCATCCTCCGGGATGTGCTGCTGGGGCGGACGGCTCTGGTGCTCTCGGAGAGCGTGTACGGCACCGCCGCGCTTCTCGGCGCCGTGCTCACCGGCGTCCTGCTGCGCACGACGTCGTTGCCGCGTCTCGCGCTGCTCCTCGGCTTCGTCTCGGCCGCGGCTCTGCGCATCGCGGCCTACTTCGGGGACTGGCAGCTGCCGCGCATCGACGGTTGACGGCCGCCGACGCGCACATCCGATCGGCGCACGGCTCCGAACCTTCGGTGAGCGGCACTCGCCGCCACGACGAAGGAGGAAATCATGCGTACGTCCCCGAACCGTCTCATCGCCGTCGTCTTCGGCGCCGTCTACGTCCTCGTGGGGCTGCTCGGCTTCGCGGTCACCGGCGGCGTCTCGTTCCTGGCCACCGAAGGTGGGCTGCTGCTGGGGATCTTCATGGTCAATCCTCTGCACAACGTGGCGCACATCCTGATCGGGGCGGCCCTGCTGGTCGCGGGCCTCGTCTCCGTGCGCGCGGCGAAGGCCGTCAACATCGTCGTGGGCGCCGCGTACCTGCTGCTGGGCATCGTCGGGTTCTTCCTGGCGGGGACCGCGGCGAACGTGCTCGCGCTGAACACGTTCGACCACGTCCTCCACCTGGCCAGCGCCGTTCTGCTCCTCGCGGTCGGTCTGGGGAGCGAACGGGCGACGACGCGCGTCGCACGGGCCTGATCCGACGATGATCGCCGCCTTTCGGGCCTGGCCGGCGCTGTTCGCCGGGGGCAGCGGTCTCCTGCATCTCTCGCTCGGAGCCTCGCTCGCGCAGGGCATGGTGACCATGCCTCGGACCGTCGTCCTCGTCCTGCTCCTGATCCTGGGCGCGGCCGAGCTCGCGTGGGCGGGAACGAGCCTCCGTGCGGGGCGTCCGGTCGCGCCGCGCGCGGCAGCGGGGGCGTCGTCGGCCGGGATCGTGCTGGGAGGGGCGGCGATCATCGCGGGGGCGTCGCCGTTGGCCGTCGGCGCCTCCTGCGCTCTGGTCCTCCTCGGAGTGGGGCTGATGGCGCGGTCGCGATCCCGGCGGCCTGCCCGTCCGGGCGGACCCGGACGGGCGACCGTGGCGACCGCCGTGGGCGCGGTGCTCGTGGCCGCCCTCGTGACGCCTGCGCTGTCGACCGTCTCGGTCCCGCCGGACGGTGCTCGAGGATCGGTGTCGGTGCCGGATCCCCACGGCGGCCATTGACCGTCGGCGGCTGCTCCGGAGCGCACCGTCCTTGGACGAGAGCGCATCGCATCGATATACCGCGCCGCCGGCGGAATAGCGAGGCGGTGAGCGGACTTGATCCTTGCGTATTCTGAGTCACAGATCGAAAGGAACACCATGGCCCGCATCGTCGTCATCGGAGGGACCGGCTACGCCGGCGCACACATCGTCGCCGAGGCGGCGAGCCGCGGGCACGAGGTCGTCTCCGTCTCCCGCAGCACGCCGGCCGCTCCCGTGGAGGGCGTGCGCTACGTCAGCGGCGACGTCCGTGACGTGGCGGCCATCGCCGGGGAGCTCGAAGGCGCCGACGCCGTCGTGTCGGCTCTCTCGCCCCGCGGCGACATGGAGGACGCCGTGCTCGACGTGCTCCGCGACCTGATCGCGCGCCTCAGCGGCACGTCCACCCGTCTCGGCGTGGTGGGCGGGGCCGGCGGAAGCCTGGTCGCGCCGGGCGGACCGCGTCTGATCGATCAGGACTTCCCGGAGGAGTACAAGCACGAGGCGCAGGTGGGGATCGACTCGCTGGAGCTCCTGCAGGCGGCGGACGCCGGTCTGGACTGGTTCTTCATCCACCCCGCGGAGGTCTTCGGCGCCTGGGCCGAGGGCGAGCGCACGGGTTCCTATCGTGACGGCGGCGACGTGATCGTCCGCGACGACGAGGGCAAGTCCTTCATCTCGGGCGCCGATTTCGCCGTGGCCGTCGTCGACGAGATCGAGACGCCGAAGCACTCCCGCGGTCGCTTCACCGTCGGCTACTGAGGCCGCCGCGACGTGGGCTCCTCCTCATCGTCGCGCCCGCGTCTGCGCTGGACCGGTCTTCGCCGGCAGGAGGCCGCCCTCATCGCCATCACGGCGGTGTGGGGCGGCACCTTCCTCGTCGTCCACCTCGCGATGGAGCACAGCGGGCCGATGTTCTTCGTCGGGCTGCGCTTCGTCACGGCGGGGCTGCTGAGCGCGCTGATCTTCCGCCGGGTGCTGCGCGGGATCCGTCTCCGCGAGATCGCCGCGGGGGCGTCGATAGGCGTGGCGATCTTCCTCGGGTACGGTCTGCAGACGGCTGGCCTGCAGACCATCGACTCCAGCACGTCGGCGTTCATCACCGCCTTCTACGTCCCGCTCGTGCCGCTGCTGCAGTGGATCGTGTTCCGGAAGGCCCCGCGGGCCATGGCGATCGTCGGCGCCGCGCTCGCGTTCGTCGGACTCATCCTCGTCGCCGGTCCCGGCGCCTCCGGCGTCCGTCTCGGTGAAGGCGAGATCCTCACCCTGCTGAGCACGCTGCCGATCGCCGGTGAGATCATTCTCATCGGCCTCTTCGCCGGGCGATACGAGCTGGGTCGGCTCACGGTCGTGCAGCTGCTCACGGCCGGGGTTCTGGGGTTCGCCGCCATGCCCCTGGTCGGCGAGGCGTTCCCCGCGTTCTCGTGGGTGTGGCTGGCCGCGGCCGTGGGGATGGGGGTCGCGAGCGCGGTCATCCAGCTCACGATGACATGGGCGCAGCGCACGGTCTCGCCCACGCGCGCCACCATCATCTACGCCGGAGAGCCCGTCTGGGCCGGGGTCGTCGGCCGGATCGCGGGGGAGCGCCTGCCGCTGCTGGCCCTCCTCGGCGCCGCCTTCATCGTGGCGGGCACCCTCGTCAGCGAGCTCCAGCTCCGTCGCCGCCCTCCGGATCCCCCTGAGCCTTCCGCTCCGCCGCCCGCCGCGATGACGTCGGGGTGACCTGTCGGCGATCCTGGGTCAGACGAGGTCGCGCCAGTCGATGGCGTCGGTGTCGTCCGACACCGGGACGGCGCCGGTCACGACGGGCAGGGACATCGTCTCGGTCGGCGGCCCCATGATCGTCGCCTCGTCCCTGCGGTGGCGCAGCACGTCGTTGATGTACGACGTGAGCACCTCGGCCAGGGCCACCGAGCGACCGCGGGCCTGGGACATGTACCACCGGTGCTCCAGCACCTGGTGGAAGACCTCGGCGGGCTCGAGCTTGGCACGCAGGTCGTAGGGGATCGCGCGGACGACCGGTTCGAAGACGCGCGTCAGCCACTCGTGGGCGTACATCTCCTCGTCCGCCCACTGCTTCGTCGACCGGGCGCGGAACTCGTCCAGGTCGTTGAGCAGTCGTCGGGCCTGGTTCTCCTCGACGTCGAGCCCCGTGAGACGGATGAGCCGGCGCTGGTGGTGCCCGGCGTCGACGACCTTCGGCTCGATCTCCACCCGGGTGCCGTCGGCCGTGGTCTGGATCGACATCTCGCCGATGTCGAAGCCGAGCGCGTTGAGGCGTTCGACGCGCTCGGTGATCCGCCAGGTCTCGCCGGCCGCGAACGACTCCTGCTCGGTGAGCGCCGCCCAGAGAGCGCGGTAGGAGGAGACGATCCCGTCCGCGATCGCGACCGCGTCCACCCCGTGCTCCAGGCGTCCGCCCGCGGCGAGATCCATGATCTCGCCGGCGATGTTGGTCCGGGCGACGTCGAGGTCGTGCGCTCGCTGCCCGTCGGTGAGCCCGGTCTCGTGCAGTTCGCCGGTCTCGGCATCCACGAGGTAGGCGGCGAAGGCGCCGGCGTCCCGACGGAACAGCGCGTTGGACAGCGACACGTCGCCCCAGAAGAAGCCCACGTTGTGCAGCCGCACGAGCAGGAGTGCCAGCGCGTCGACCAGGCGTGTGGCGGTGTCGGGGCGCAGCACGCGGGTGAACAGCGCTCGGTACGGCATGGAGAAGCGCAGGTGCGATGTGACCAGCGCCGCCGGGAGCGACTCGCCCCGATCGTCCGTCCGCCCGGCGATCACGGCGACGCGGGACACGCACGGCACGTCCAGGCGGGCGAGGTTGCCGAGCATCTCGTACTCCCGGCGAGCCATCTCCTCCGTCGTCTCCTTCACCGCGACGACGGTGCCGGAGAGATCGGCGAACCGGACGAGGTGGCGGGAGAGGCCCTTGGGCAGGGACACGATGGCCTGCGAGGGCCACTTCGCCAGCGGCAGGGACCACGGCAGAGCCAACAGGCCCGGATCGACCGTGCTCGCGGTGATCGTCAGCGACTCCTGCATGCGCTGCTCTCCCTTCCCCTCCATCATCCCGGAAACACGACGCGGCGCGGGGGACCGGAGTCCGCCCGCGCCGCGTGCAGTGAGGTCAGGCCGCCGAGACGATCGGCTTGTCGTTGAGACGGTCGCCGGACTCGATGTCGAAGGCGTGCACGTGGCCGGGGTTGGCGGCCAGCGTGACGGTCTCGCCCGCGTTCGGGTGGTTGCGGCCGTCGACGCGCGCGACGAGGTCGGTGCGCTTGCCGTTGATCTCGGTGTGGCCGTAGAGGTAGCCGTCGGCGCCGAGCTCCTCGACCAGGTCGACGACCACGGACAGGCCCTTGCCGTCGGCGGGGCCGACGGTGATGTCCTCGGGGCGCACGCCCACGGTGACCTGCGAACCGGTCGCACGGCCCACGGTGTCGCGGTCGAGCGGGACGACCTCGGTGCCGAACTGGACGCCGCCCTCGGCGAGGTCCGCCGAGAAGAGGTTCATGGCCGGGGAGCCGATGAAGCCGGCGACGAACACGTTGTTCGGCTTCTCGTACAGGTCGCGCGGCGAGCCGACCTGCTGGAGCAGGCCGTCCTTGAGCACGGCGATCCGGTCGCCCATCGTGAGCGCCTCGGTCTGGTCGTGGGTGACGTAGACAGTGGTGACGCCCAGGCGACGCTGCAGCGACGCGATCTGCGTACGCGTCTGCACGCGCAGCTTGGCATCCAGGTTCGACAGCGGCTCGTCCATGAGGAACACCTGCGGCTGACGGACGATCGCGCGGCCCATGGCGACACGCTGGCGCTGACCGCCCGAGAGGGCCTTCGGCTTGCGGGTCAGGTACTGCTCCAGGTCGAGGAGCTTCGCGGCCTCGAGGACACGCGCGGCGCGCTCCTCCTTGCCGACGCCGGCGATCTTGAGCGCGAAGCCCATGTTCTCGGCCACGGTCATGTGCGGGTACAGCGCGTAGTTCTGGAAGACCATCGCGATGTCGCGGTCCTTCGGCGGGACGTCGGTGACGTCGCGGTCGCCGATGAGGATGCGGCCGGCGTTGACCTCTTCGAGACCGGCCAGCATGCGCAGCGACGTGGACTTTCCGCAGCCGGAGGGGCCGACGAGGACGAGGAACTCGCCGTCGCCCACCTCGAGGTTCAGCTTGTCCACGGCGGGGCGGGTACCCCCGGGGTAGAGACGGGTCGCTTCGTCAAAAGTGACAGATGCCATCTGCTTTTCTCCTTCACCGGCAGGTACGTGCCGGACGATCCTTCGTGATGGAAGCGGCGGGGGTGAGCCGCCGTGGCCCGTCATCGGGCCAGGCTCAGTATGGCACGCGGCGGGGCCGCCGGTCCATCGTCGTCGCCGACGCGTCCAGGTCCCGTTCCGGCGCCGTCTGGGTTTTTCCCAGCCTGCCTGGCTAGCATCGACGACGGTGCTGCGAACGCAGCCGAGGGGAGCGGATCCCCGCCGAGTCTCAAGAGGAACGATGTCGAGCGACGAAACGCCGAACGTCCCCACCCGCCACTCGCGTGACGCGGTTCGGGAGAAGGCACAGCAGGTGCACGCCAAGCAGTCCCGCGCACGGATCATGCGACGGGTGATCATCGGGCTCGTCGCGGTGGTCGCCGTCGGAGCCGCGGGGACGGCCGTGGCCTGGGCGGTGGGCTCCGCGGTGTCCAAGCCCGAGCTGCGCCCCTCGAACATGTCGGAGGACGGCGTCGTCGTCCGCGACGCGGCCGTGACGGCGACCTCCACGGACGCCACGCCGACGCCCGCTCCGAGCGAGGCCGCGCCGACGGCCGGAGAGACCGCGACGCCGTCACCCGAGCCGACGAGCACGGCCGCCGCCGGGGCGGTGGACATCCACATCTACGTCGACTACCTCGCCTCGGCCGCGGGAGAGTTCGAGAAGGCGAACGCCAAGCAGCTCAACGGCTGGATCGAGCAGGGCGCCGCGACGGTGTCGTACCACCCGGTCGCGCTGCTCACGGCGAACTCGAACGGCACGAAGTACTCGCTGCGCGCCGCCGCCGCGGCCGCCTGCGTGGCCACCCACGCCCCGGACCAGTTCTACTCCTACAGCCACGAGCTGCTGGCGGACCAGCCGGCGCCGGACACCGACGGCAAGACGGACGCGGACCTCGCCGACATCGCCGACTCGGTCGGCGTCGACGACCTCAAGCAGGTGCGCTCCTGCATCGAGGGCAAGGACTACGTCGGCTGGGCCAAGGACGCCACCACCCGGGCCCTCGAGGGTCCGCTTCCCGGCTCGAAGGACCTCGTTCTGACCGACGCGTTCACGGTGCTCGTGAACGGACAGGCCTACACCGGCGCTCTGGACGATCCCGCTGAGTTCTCGCAGTTCGTCCTCTCCGTCGCGAGCGACGCGTACTACGGCACGCCGGAGCCGACCGCGACCCCGCAGCCCACACCGACACCGAGCTCCTAGTCGTTCGGCCGGAGGCATCGGACCCTTCGCGTCCCTCCGCGATGGGTCCGATGCGCATGTCGCGGTGTGCGTGTCCTGGTCGCACGCTCAGTAGACTGTGAAGTCCTCGCCTCCTTAGCTCATCTGGTAGAGCAGCGGCCTTGTAAACCGCAGGTGGCCGGTTCGAGTCCGGCAGGAGGCTCCACGTATCGCCGGTTCAGGGGGCGCTGGACAGGGACGCGGCCTCGATCCACCGGGTCGCCTCGGCCGAGGCGAGAAGCGCCTCGTCCATGACCTCGCGGGTCGCCGGCGCGGTCAGCCACTCGCTGGCGAACGACGGCGGCACGAGGACCGGCATCCGGTCGTGGATGCCCGACAGCCGTTCCGGCGCGGGCTGCATGACGATCGAGTAGCAGGTGAACCAGTCGTCGCCGATCCGGCCCCGCTGGGCGACGGCGGCCATGCCGAACAGCGTCGGCTCGCCGAGGCGGAACTCGTGCCACACCCGGTTCGGCTTCTGCATCTCGAACCACCGGGTGGCGGGCACGATCGCCCGGGTGCGCAGGCCCCCAGGGCGCTCCTGCAGGCGCTCGGACCGGGTGTTGATCGACGGGAACCGGGACGGCGCCCCGTCGATGAGGAAGCCCCACCAGGCGAGCTCCAGCGCCGGTTCGTCGTCGCGCTGCACCACCAGGGGATTGAGGTTGCGCATGTTCTTGCCGGTGGGCCGCAGGGTCTCCCCGGCGTTCTGCGCCGCCCATGCGCGAATCCCCTCCAGCAGTTCGTCGTCCGCCTCCTCCAACAGCTGGGCGTCGCTGAAGCGGGGATCGAGGCCATAGCTCGCGCACATGCGGACAGCGTACTGGCGCCCGCCGACACCGGCGCGGGGCGATGCTCCGGCCTCAGGTAGGGTCGTCGGGTGAGGGAACGGACGGGTCGCGCGGGAACCACGCTCGCCGTCGGCGGCGCCGTCGCGATCGGCGCGATGACCGCGGTCCAGGCGAGGGTGAACGGCGTCCTGGGCGTCCGGCTCGGCGACGGGATCGTCGCCGGCTTCGTGTCCTTCTCCGTCGGTCTGATCGTGCTCCTGCTCGTCGTCCCGCTCCTGCCGTCCGGCCGCGCGGGCGTCGCGCGGCTGTGGCGCGGCGTCCGGGACAGGACGATCCCGCCGTGGATGCTCCTCGGCGGCGTCTGCGGGGCGCTGACCGTGTCGACCCAGGGCCTGGTGGCGGGCGTCCTCGGCGTCGCCCTGTTCACCGTCGGGGTGGTCGCCGGGCAGACTCTGCACGGTCTGGTCCTCGACCGGATCGGCATCGGCCCCGCCGGGGTGGTCGCGGTCACGCCGGGACGCGTGCTCGGCGGGCTGCTCGCCCTCGTCGCGGTGGGAATCTCGCTGGGCGGCGACGTCCTGTCGCGGGCGCCGCTGTGGATGCTCGTGCTGCCCTTCGCCACGGGCGTGGGCATCGCGTTCCAGGCGGCGGCCAACGGGCGCCTCGGCCAGCGGGTCTCCTCGCCGATCACGGCGACCTTGACGAGCTTCCTCGGCGGGACCCTCGTCCTCGCCGCGGCCGCCGGGCTCAGCATCCTGGCGGGCGGGCCGCCGAACGCCCTGCCGGCCGAGCCCTGGCTGTACCTCGGCGGGCTGCTCGGCTTCGCCTACATCCTGCTGGGGGTCGTCGTCGTCGCCCGGACGGGCGTCCTGCTCATGGGACTCGGTGCGGTCCTCGGCCAGCTCGCGACCTCGATCGCGATCGACTTCCTGTGGCCCCCCGCTGCCGGACCCGCCGCCTGGCAGACCGTCCTCATGATCGTCGTCGCCGCGTGCTCCGTGGTCGTGGCGGTGCCGTGGCGCCGGCGCCGGTCGGGCGGGGCTTCCCGCTAGCGCGCGTCAGCGCCGGCGGCAGCCTCGCGGCGCAGGCGCTCCAGACGCCGCTCCGCCTTGCGCAGCTTCGCGACCTTCTTCTCCGCCTTGCGGATCCGCGCGGCCCGGCGCGCCGTCGGATCCTTCTTCTTCGCCTTCTTCGGCTCCTTCTTCGGCTTCTTCGAGGAAGGGCGCTGCGTCGACCCGGGGTGCTCCGAGGCGACGTCCTCGCCCGTCGCGGAAGAGCCCGGGAGGTCTGACAGCACGAGGGCGGGGTCGAGCGTCTTACGCCTTCCGGAAGAACGCTCCGGCTTGCCGCCGACGTAGAGCCAGCCGAGCAGCGCCTCGTCCGCGCCCAGCCCATGGACAGCGGCGACCTCCGGCGAGCGGGTGTATCCGCCGGTGCGCCAGATCACGCCCCAGCCGGCCTCGTCCAGGAGGAGACTCAGCAGATGGGCGACGCCGGAGGCCACGGCCTCCTGCTCCCACCGAGGGACCTTCTCGCTGGCGCGATAGCTGGCCACGACGGCGACGAGCAGCGGCGCCCGCAGCGGCTTCGTCGACGGCTCGTCCGCGCCCTGCGCGCGGGCGATCGCCGCGCCCAG
>NZ_BCRA01000089.1 GCF_001552355.1 Microbacterium resistens NBRC 103078 | reverse complement strand
GTTCGACGGCAAGGCGGCGTCGCCCGATGCGGGCGGAGCGGGCGGGGTCGCGTTCGACTGCCGGTCCTTCGTCTGCCGCCTGCCGGTGTCCGACCCGTCGGCGATCGCCCGGACGCGCTGAGGGGCGTTCCGCGCGACGTCGGCCCGACGTCGGCTCGGGGCCGGCGCGAGGTCGGGGCCACCCGTCGGATCGCCGGAAGAAGGCGAAAGGACTGTGCAGTCTGTTCAGTGTCGATGCGGAGAAGCCGGTGCGACTGCGCGCCGTGCGCAAGGATGGCTGAACCGATTGCCTCATCGGACCGATCCGTCCTAGGGTGTCGCAACGTGCCGGTGATCCGGTCGCCACCCCTCACAGCAAGGACGCTCTGACGATGACCCTCCCCTCGCGCCCCGCGCTCGCGCACGTGCCCGCGTACCGCCAGGGGCGCTCCGCCCCGGCCGGTGCGTCGAAGCTCTCCTCGAACGAGTCGCCGCACCCTCCGCTGCCCTCTGTGGTGGAGGCGGTCCGCGAGCGCCTCACCGCACTGCACCGCTATCCGGACATGAGCGCGGCCGCGCTGATCGACCGCCTCGCGCGGCGCTACGACGTGGACCCGCGCTCGGTCACGGTCGGCGCAGGCTCGGTCGAGCTCGCAGCGCAGCTCATCCACGCCGTCGCCGGCGAAGGCGACGAGGTGGTCTTCGCCTGGCGCTCCTTCGAGGCCTATCCGTCCCTCGTGCGCATCGCGGGGGCGACGCCCGTCCCCGTGCCGCTCGACGCCGACCACCGCCACGATCTCGACGCGATGCGCGCGGCGATCACCGACCGGACGCGCCTCGTCTTCGTCTGCAACCCGAACAACCCCACCGGCACCGTCGTGACGGCCGCGGAGCTGGAGCGGTTCGTGGACGCCGTCCCGCGCGACGTGCTCGTCGTCGTCGACGAGGCGTACGTCCACTTCGACCGCACCGCGCGCGTCGACGGCGAGGCCCGGGGTCTCGGGATCGACCTCTTCCGGCGCTACCCGCACGTGGCCGTCCTCCACACCTTCTCGAAGGCGTACGGTCTGGCGGGGCTGCGCATCGGCTACGCGATCTCGCCGGTCTCCGTCGCGGACGACCAGCGCAAGGTCGCCGTGCCGTTCGGCGTGACCGACCTCGCGCAGGCGGCGGCCCTGGCGTCGCTCGACGCCGAGGCGGAGCTGGCGGTCCGGATCGACGAGGTCGTCGCGCAGCGCGACCGGCTGGCCGGGATGCTCCGCGATGCGGGCTGGCCCGCCGTCGCCTCCGAGGCCAACTTCGTCTGGGTCCCGGCGGGTGACCGCGCCGCGGAGCTCGACGAGCTGCTGACCGCGGGCGGGGTCGTGGCCCGGACGTTCGCCGGGGAGGGGGTGCGGATCTCCTCCGGATCGGGGGAGGACGTCGACCGCGTCGCCGCCGCGCTGGCCGCCCGCGCCGTCGAGGGGGTGCGCGCATGAGCGCCGAGGTCCCCGTCGTCACCACCACGACCCGCGGCCTCCAGCCCGGCCTCACCCGCCGCCAGATCTCCATGATGGGTCTGGGCGGGGCGATCGGCGCCGGCCTGTTCGTCGGGTCCGGGCAGGCGATCGGGATCGCCGGGCCGGCGGTGCTGATCTCGTACTTCGTCGGCGGCGCCATCGTCGTGCTCGTCATGGCCATGCTCGCGGAGATGGTGGCCGCGCGTCCGAGCTCGGGGGCGTTCAGCTCCTACGCCCAGCGGGCCCTCGGACGCAGCGCGGGAAGCGCGGTCGGATGGCTCTACTGGATCCAGCTCATCGTCGTGATCGCCGCGGAGGCGACCGGCGCGGCCGGCATCGTGGCCGGATGGGTGCCGGGCGTCCCGGCCTGGGTCTGGGTGCTCGTGTTCGTCGCCGCCCTGACCGCGGTCAACCTCTTCGGCGTGCGCAACTACGGCCGTTTCGAGTTCTGGTTCGCGGCCGTCAAGGTCATCGCGATCATCGCCTTCCTCGTGGTGGGGGTGTGCGCGATCCTGGGCCTGATCCCCGGCGTGCCCGCGACCGGCATCGGCAACCTCGTGGCTCACGGCGGCTTCGCTCCTGCGGGCGTCGCCGGTGTCGCGGCCGCGCTGCTGATCGTCGTGTTCGCCTTCGGGGGCACCGAGGTCGTCGCGATCGCGGCGGCCGAGTCCGACGACCCGGCCCGCAACATCCGGCGCATCGTGCGCGAGGTGATGGTGCGCATCCTGGTCTTCTACCTCGGGTCGATCTTCGTGATCGTGACGGTCCTGCCCTGGAACGACCCCGCGGTGAAGGAAGGCCCGTTCTCCGCCGTCCTGGCGACGATCCGGGTGCCCGGCGTGGACCTGGTGATGTCGGTGATCGTCGTCGTCGCGCTGCTGTCGGCGATGAACGCCAACATCTACGGCGCCTCGCGGATGGCGTTCTCGCTCGGCGAGCGCGGGCTCGCCCCGCAGATCGTCACGCGCACGAGCGCGGCGGGCGTTCCCCGGGTGGCCGTGCTCGCCTCGGTCGCGTTCGGCTTCGTGACCGTCGGATTGAACTGGGCTTTCCCCGACGTGGTGCTCCCGGCCCTGCTGAACGTCGTGGGGTCCACGCTGCTGGTGATCTGGATCTCGACGGCCGTCGCGCAGATCGTGCTGCGCCGTCGCGCGGACCGCGCGGGCGAGGACATGCCGGTGCGGATGTGGGGCTTCCCGTGGCTCTCGTGGCTCTGCCTGGCCCTGCTGGTCGGGGTGATCGTGCTGGCGATGACCGATGCGGCCGCGCGCACGCAGCTGCTGCTCACCCTGGGCCTCACGGTGGCGCTCCTCGTGATCGCGCGGCTCACCCGCGGGATCTCGCGCCCGGGCGTGCTGCGCGAGACCGACGCCGACGGGGCGTGACGTGCGCATCGACCGGCTCGACGCCGACCTCATCCGCCTGCTCACCGAGACGCCGCAGCTGCCCGTGCTGGAGTGCGCGCGTCGGCTGGGCGTCGCCCGCGGGACGGTGACCAGCCGCCTGGCGCGGCTGCACGAGGCCGGCGTGATCGAGGGGATCGTGCCCCGTGTCGATCCGGGCGGCTTCGGCTACGGACTGGTCGCGTTCTGCCTGGTGGAGATCGATCAGAAGATCGGTCACGACGAGGTGGCGGCGGCGCTGGCGGACGCGGTGCCGGAGATCATCGACATGTACACCGTCACGGGGGCCAGCGACATGCAGCTGCGCCTCGCCGCCCACGACGCGGAGCAGCTCCAGGACGTGCTGGACCGCGTGGCACTGGTCCCGGGGGTCGCGCGGACGGCGTCGTCGATCGCGATGCGCACGCACCTGTCCAACCGCACGCTGCCGCTGGTGGATCACGTCGCCGGGGGCCCGGGGGCCTCGGTCTAGCGCCTCGCCATCGGTCCGATCCGCACATCGAGTCCCGATCTGCACACGGATCCGCAGGGATCCTGTGCAGATCGGGGCGATGTGTGCAGATCGGGACACATCGCCCCGGCGTGCGGGCGGATCAGACCCAGCTCGGCATCCAGTTGTGCAGGAGCCAGAAGTCGTAGGGCACGGCCATGCCGGTCCACAGCGGATAGAAGAACGCGGACACCAGCAGCACCGCGACCACGACGACGAGCACCGTGCGCTGGCCAGCCTGCCGGCGGTGTCGCGGGGCATCCGGCGACCCGGCGATCTCCCGCAGCGTCAGCACGAGGGCGAGGATGAGGAAGGGCGCCATCGCCACCGTGTAGAACTGGAAGATCGTGCGGCCCGGGACGAGCAGCCACGGCAGGTACGTCGCCGCGAGCCCGACCAGCGGGATCGCGAACGACCAGGGCATCGGCCGCCCCTCACCCAGACCGCGCACGAACCGGAACAGCAGGTACAGCGCCGCCGCCACGCCCAGGTACCACAGCAGCGGGTTCGGGATGGTCGAGATCGTCGCGATGCAGTCGTCCGATCCGGGGCACGGCGCGTCCCGCCCGCCGACCCACACGGCCGTCGGACGCAGCAGCAGCGGCCACTGCCATGCGGGGCTGGCGTACGGGTGCCCGCTGGTGAGCGAGACGTGGAACCCCATGATCGCCTCGTGGTACTTCCACAGTCCGACGAACGGATTCGGATCGATCCGCCGGTCGTAGCCGCCGGTGCTCGCGAACCACCCGGCCCACGACGCGAGGTACACGACCAGGGCCGGGGGGACGAGGAGCAGGAACGACACCGGCCCCTGCCGCAGCGCCGCATCCGTGGGCCAGAGCACCACGCCGGCGCGGCGGCGGGCGAGGGCGTCGGTGACGACGAGGTACAGTCCGAGCGCCGCCAGGGCGTACAGACCCGACCATTTCACCGCCGTCGCCGCGCCGAGGGCGAGCCCGGCGGCGACGATCCAGGGGCGCCGCCACAGCACGCGTCCCCAGAGGGGCGGGGCGTCGTCGCGGGCGTGCGTGCGCGGGTCCTGGAGGCGGTGCATCGTCCGGCGCCGGTCGAGGAGCACGAAGAGGAACCCCAGAAGGACGAAGAACGTGAGGATCCCGTCGAGCAGCGCGATCCTGCTGAGCACGATCCCGAGCCCGTCCACGGCCAGGAACAGCCCGGCGAGCGAGGCGACGGCGATCGAGCGGGACAGCTCGCGGGCGATGAGGTAGACCAGCAGCACGGAGAGCGTGCCGAGCACCGCCGTCATGAGCCGCCAGCCCGCGCTGGAGCCCGGCCCGAGCAGGCCCAGTCCCAGCGCGACGATCCATTTGCCCAGCGGCGGATGCACGACGAAGCTCGTGTCGGTCTGGAGCGCGGTGGTGTCGCCCCGCGCGAACAGCTCGTTCGCGGTGGCTCCGTCGGCATCCCGCCAGACCCCCTCGTACCCCTGCACCCACAGCGACCAGGCGTCCTTGACGTAGTACGTCTCGTCGAAGGCGAGCGAGTGGGGGTGGCCGAGGTTCGCGAAGCGAAGGATCCCGGCGAACAGCGTCAGCACCAGCGGCGCGAGCCACGTCATCAGACGGCGGCGGCCCGGCTCCAGCATCCAGGAGGCGCGCACCCGCTCCCAGGCGGTCGGCCGCAGGTCGACGGAGGGAAGCAGAGGCGCGGTCACCCGCCCAGCCTATGCTGGGCAGGTGCTGATCCTCGCGGCGACCCCGATCGGGAATCTCGGCGACGCCTCGGCGCGTCTGATCGAGGTGCTGGAGAACGCCGTGGTGGTCGCCGCCGAGGACACCCGGACGACGCAGCGGCTGCTCCACGCGCTGGGCATCGGCAACCGGCCCCGCCTGATCGCCCTGCACGATCACAACGAGAAGGCGAGGGCCGCGGAGCTGGCGGCGATCGCCGCGGACGAGGACCTCGTCGTGCTCAGCGATGCGGGGATGCCGACCGTCAGCGACCCGGGGTACGGTCTCGTGGCCGCGGCGGTCGAGCAGGGCGTGACGGTCACCTCGATCCCTGGGCCGAGCGCCGTCGTCACCGCGCTCGCGGTGTCGGGGCTGCCCACGGACCGGTTCGCGTTCGAGGGCTTCCTGCCCCGCAAGGCCGCGGAGCGCGCCCGTGCGCTGCGCGCCCTCGCCGCCGAGGCGCGCACGCTGATCTTCTTCGAGTCCCCGTCCCGGCTGGCGGCGACGCTCGCCGACATGGGCGACGCGTTCGGCGACGACCGCCGCATCGCCGTGTGCCGCGAGCTCACCAAGCTGTACGAGGAGGTCCGGCGCGGCACGGCCCGCGAGCTGGCCGCCTGGGCCGCCGCGGGCGTGAAGGGCGAGATCGTCGTCGTCGTGGAGGGCGCGCCGGAGCGCTCGGTGTCGCCCGACGACGCGCTGGCGCAGGTGCAGGACCTCGTCGCCGGCGGCGTCCGGCTCAAGGAGGCCGCGGCCGAGGTCGCCGCGCAGACGGGGCTGTCCTCGCGGGAGCTCTACCAGGCGGCGCTCGCCGCCCGTGGCCGCTGAGCGAGGCGGTGCTCGGCGAACCGGCCTGCGGCTGGCCGGTTAGCCTGGGGACATCCGCAGACCGGAGCCATCGGAAGGAGCGCCGGATGGCGAAGACGCCGACCGTGTACGACGTCGCCGAGCACGCGGGCGTGTCCATCGCGACGGTCTCCCGGGTCCTTCGCCTGCCCGATGCGGTGCGTCCGGCGACCCGCGACCGCGTGCATGCGGCGATCGCCGCGCTCGGCTACGTCCCGAGCGGCAGCGCCCGCGGGCTCGCCGAACGGCGCACCGGCGTGCTCGGCCTGTACTTCCCGGGTTTCGACGCGGTCGACGAGGTGCTGGACTTCGACGCTCTCGCGGGCGACGCCTCGCCGGCGCCGCCCTTCACGGTGGTGCGGGAGCCGGAGGACGCGGCCGGGCCCGAGGACGCGCAGGGATCCATGCTGTTCATGGACGAGGTGCTCCGCGGCGCGGAGCTCGAAGCTTGGCGGCAGGGATTCGTCCTCATGGTGGGGGTCGGCCGGGACGATCCCGTCCGCTCGACGGTGCGCGACATGGCCGGGCGCGTGGACGGCCTGGTGGTCCTCGCCTCCAGCGTGCCGGACGACGAGCTCGACCACCTCGCGCAGCGAATCCCGGTGGTCGTGCTGTCGGGGCCGGCGCACGGTGACCGCTTCGACCACGTCACCGTCAGCAACACCGAGGCGATGGCCGAACTGACGCGCCACGTGCTGGCGCGGACCGGTGGGCGGGCGCCGGCGTACGTCGCGGGGCCGGCGGACTCCCCGGACAGCGCGGAGCGGTGGACCGGGTTCGCACGCGCGGTCGCGGACGCCGGCATCGCGATCGACGAGGTCCGCGTGCTGCGCGGCGACTTCACCCGGGCCTCGGGCCGGCGTGTCGCCGACGAGCTGCGGGCGAGCGGACTGCCCCCGGCGCTGATGTCGTCCAACGACCAGATGGCGCTGGGGGCGCTCGACGGCTTCCGCGACGCCGGGATCCGGGTTCCGGAGGACCTCGTCGTCACCGGCTTCGACGGCATCGACGCCGCCGCGCATGCCTCGCCGCGACTGACCACCGTGCGCCAGCCGATGATCGAGCTCGGCCGAGCCGCGGTGCAGGTCCTCGCACGGCGCCTGGAGGATCGCGACGCCGCGCCGATGTCGGTCCGGCTGCCCGTCGAGATCGTGCTGCGCGCAAGCTCCCTGCCTCCGGCCTGAACACCGCCGACTCGGGCCCGCCCGGGCGGAGGGGGTTGTGATCGTCAAATGTATGCGCTTACAATCAGAGGGCGCGGCAGGGACGCCGCGCAGGCCCCCGAGCTTCGGGAGGCCCTGATGACAGAGACGACATGGGGTCACACCGTGACACAGACGCACAGGAGCGGACGCTGGAGGCGCATCGCCGCCGCCGGTCTCGCGGCCGCCGCGCTCGCCCTCAGCGGGTGCAGCATCCAGATCACGTCGCAGCCGGATCCCTCGATCGGCGACGACACGATGCTCATCAACGCCGATCACGGGAACCCGCTGTTCACCCGCAACTTCAACCCGTACCTGACCAACACGCGCACGGCGTCGCGATGGATCTACGAGCCGCTGATCCTGATCAACCCGCTCGACGGCGCGCGCAACCCCTGGCTGGCCACGGACTGGGCCCAGCCCGACGCGCGCACCATCGTGATGACCCTGCGCGAGGGGGTCGAGTGGAGCGACGGCACGCCGTTCACGGCGGACGACGTCGCCTTCACGTTCCAGATGCTGAAGGACACCCCGTCCCTGGACATCAAGGGGGCGTGGCAGCACATCGACACGATCGAGACCTCGGGCGACACGGTGACGTTCCGGCTGAAGAGCGAGGACGCGCCCTCGCTGTCGATCATCGGGCAGACCCTCATCGTTCCCGAGCACATCTGGTCCGAGGTGAAGGACCCGGGAACGTGGCGCAACGAGGAGCCGGTCGGCACCGGGCCGTTCGTCCTCGGCAACTACAACGACCAGCAGTACTCGATGGACAAGTACGACGGCTATTGGCAGGCCGACAAGGTGCAGATCGAGCACGTGCTGCTGCCGTCCACGAACACCCAGCTCGACACCGTCTCCCGCGGGTACGACTGGGCCTACTCGTTCATGTCCGACATCGAGGGCACGTGGGGCGCGGCGAGCCCGCACAACCAGTGGTGGTTCCCCGCGGGCGGAGTGATCTCGCTCATGCCGAACCTGGAGAAGGCGCCCTTCGACGACGTGAACGTCCGCCGGGGCATCTCCCTCGCGCTGGACCGTGAGGCCATCGCGGAGACGGCGTCCGAGGGGTACATGCAGGCGGCGGGGCAGACCGGCCTGATCCTGCCGAACCAGGAGGAGTACCTGGATCCGTCGATCCCGGATCAGGGGATGATCGCCCAGGACCGGGAGGCCGCGCTCGCCGCCTTCGCCGCGTCCGGCTACACCCTCCAGGGCGACCGTCTCGTCGGCCAGGACGGCAGCCCGCTGGAGTTCTCGCTCACCACGGCCAACGGCTACTCGGACTGGACCCGCGCGGCGCAGGCGGTGCAGCGCCAGCTCGACGAGGTCGGGATCACCGTGAAGCTCGTCCTGCCGCAGCCGGCCGGCTACCAGAGCGCGATCAGCAACGGCGACTTCGAGATGGCGATCGGCGGCATGGGCAACGGCGATGTGTTCCAGGCGTTCAACAGCCTCCTGTCCAGCGACTTCTACGTCCCGACCGGGGAGGCGACGTCCAACAACTTCCAGCGCTACCGCTCCGACCGCGCCGACGCGCTGCTCGCCGAGTACCGCTCCACGGTGGACGAGGGCAGGCAGGCCGAGATCGTCCGGGAGCTGCAGGGCATCGTCTACGACGAGCTCCCCGTGATCGGGATGTACTACGGCGGCATCTGGGGGCTGTTCAACGACGCGAAGTTCACCGGCTGGCCGTCCGCGGAGGACCCGTACATGATCCCGCAGAACTATGACTCGGCGCCGCTGATGATCTTCACGCGCCTCCAGCGCACGGACGAGGAGGCGGGCGAATGAGATATCTGCTGCAGAAGCTCGGGCTGTTCGTCCTCACGCTGTGGGCGGCGGTCACGCTGAACTTCTTCCTGCCGCGGCTGATGCCCGGTTCGCCGGCGGACGCCGCGATCGCGAAGCTGTCGCAGAACGGCCCGGTGTCCGAGGCCACGCGCGCCGCCATCGAGGCGCAGCTGGGCGTGCCGAGCGGCTCGCTGTGGGACCAGTACGTCGCCTACCTGGGGCAGGTCGTGCGTCTCGACTTCGGGGTCTCCTACACGTTCTATCCGCAGAGCGTGGCGAGCATGGTGTCCACGGCCCTGCCGTACACGATCGGCCTGGTCGGCATCGTCACGATCCTCGCGTTCGTGATCGGCACGCTCATCGGCGTCGCCGCCGCCTGGAGGCGGGGCACGTGGCTGGACTCGCTGCCGACGCTGACCGGCTCGTTCCTCAGCACCTTCCCGTACTTCTGGACCGCGCTGCTGCTGCTGTTCTTCCTCGGCTACGTGCTGCACTGGTTCCCGACGACGGGGGCGTATGCGGCGACGACCACGCCGGGCTTCACGGGGGAGTTCCTCGCCGACCTCCTCCGGCACGCGACGCTCCCCGCGCTCACGATCCTGCTGACGTCGCTCGGCGGCTGGATCATCGGGATGCGCAACGCGATGATCAACACCCTCGGCGACGACTACGTCACCTTCGCCGAGGCCAACGGGCTGAAGGGACGCACCATCGCCCTGCGGTACGCAGCGCGCAACGCCATCCTGCCGAACCTCACCGGGTTCGGGCTCACCCTCGGCGGCGTCGTGGGCGGCTCGATCCTGGTGGAGCAGGTCTTCGGGTACCCCGGCATCGGGTACCTGCTGTTCAACGCCGTGATCGGGCAGGACTACCCGCTCATGCAGGCGCTGTTCCTGATGATCACGGTCAGCGTGCTCGTCGCCAACTTCCTCGTCGACATCCTGTACGGCGTGCTGGACCCAAGGACCCGCCGATGACCACCACGATGAACCTCAAGACGCCTCCGACGACGATCGCGTCGCCGAGCCGCTGGCGCTCCCTCGGCCGGATGGTCGGCACGCTGTGGGGCAACGGCAAGGCGCGGCTGGGCCTGTGCATCCTCGCCTTCTTCGTCCTCGTCGCCGTGTTCGCGCCGCTGCTGGCGCCGTACGACCCGAAGGACACCTCGTTCGAGCGCAACGCCGACGCGTCCGCCGCGCACTGGCTCGGGACGACGGCGGCGGGCGAGGACGTGCTCAGCCAGCTCATCCACGGCGCGCAGATCAGCCTGCTCGTCGGCTTCGCGGCGGGGATCCTCTCCACGGTCGTCGCCGTGCTGATCGGACTGAGCTGGGGCTACCTTCGCGGCTTCGCGGGCGAGGCGGTCGGGTTCGTGGTGAACCTGTTCCTCGTCATCCCGGGCCTTCCGCTCATGATCGTGATCGCCGCGTACCTCCAGAACGGCGGGATCCTCATGATCGTCGCGGTGATCGTGGTGACCGGCTGGGCGTGGGGCGCGCGGGTGCTGCGCAGCCAGACCCAGTCGCTGCGGGGCAGGGACTTCGTCGCCTCCGCGCAGTTCTCCGGCGACAGTCCCGCACGGATCGTGTTCCGGGAGATCCTGCCGAACATGACCTCGATCATCGCCGGCACGCTCTTCGGGGCGGCGACGGCGGCGATCCTCGCGGAGGCGGGCCTGGAGTTCCTCGGCCTCGGCGACTCCAGCATCGTGAGCTGGGGCACGATGCTCTACTGGGCCCAGAACTCCAACTCGCTGCTGACCGGACAGTGGCTGCTCCTGTTCGCGCCCGGCCTGTGCATCGCGCTGCTGGCGCTCAGCCTCACACTCATCAACTTCGGCGTGGACGGCATCTCGAATCCGCGCCTGCGGGAAGGGAAGGGCCGATGAACGCGACGACGACCGCGTCGACGCCGGCGGAACCCGAGGTCCTCCTCGACGTCCGGGAGCTGTCCGTGGAGTACGCGTCGCCGGGGCTCGCCCCCGTGCGGGCCGTCGAGGACGTCTCCTTCACCCTGCGCCGCGGCGAGTTCGTCGGCCTCGTCGGCGAGTCGGGATCCGGCAAGTCCACGCTCGGCTTCGCGCTCACCCGCCTGCAGAAGCCGCCGGCGCGCATCAGCGGGGGACGGATCCTGTTCGGCGGTCGCGACATCCGGGAGCTCGATGCGGAGCAGCTGCGCCGCCAGCGGCAGGGCGGCTTCGCCATGGTGCTGCAGTCCGGGATGAACGCGCTGAACCCGGTGCGGACGATCCGCTCGCATTTCGCCGACGTCTTCGCGGCCCATGACCACGTCCCGCGCGAACGCCGCGACGAGCGGATGCGGGAGCTCGTCGGCAAGGTCGGGCTCGGGCCGGAGGTGCTGGCGCGCTACCCGAGCGAGCTGTCCGGGGGCATGCGGCAGCGCGCGTCGATCGCGATCGCGCTGTCCCTCGAGCCGCAGCTCATGGTGTTCGACGAGCCGACGACGGCGCTCGACGTGCTCGTCCAGCACGCGGTGATGGACACGATCCGGTCGCTGCAGCGCACGGAGGGGTTCACCGCGATCCTCATCAGCCACGACCTCGGCATCGTGCTGGAGGCGACGGACCGCGTGATGGTGATGCACGAGGGACGCATCGTCGAGGACGCGCCGAGCCGGGACATCCTGGAGCGGCCGCAGGACGAGTACACGCGGATGCTGCTGAGCCACTACGCCGACCCGCGCGCCGAGTCGATCTCGATCCCCGGCTTCGTCGACCTCGGCACCCGCCAGCGCGAGGGCAAGGCGCGCACGGACGTGACCGAGACCGTGCCGACCGTGTCCGCGCGCACCACCCGCCGGGCCGACGCGGCCATCGTCGTCGACGGCGTGTCCAAGGTCTATCCGGCGCCCCGCCGCGGCGAGCGCCCGGTGACCGCCGTGGACGACGTCTCGTTCCGGCTGGAGCCGGGGGAGGCGCTCGCCCTGGTGGGCGCGTCCGGATCCGGGAAGTCCACGCTGGCGAAGCTGATCACCGGGGTGGAGCGCCCGACGGCGGGTGCGATCCGCTTCGGCGACGTGGACGTCCCGGCCCTCCGGCGACGGGGCCTTCGCGACCTCCGCAAGGACGTGCAGATGGTGTTCCAGGACCCGTACGCGGCGCTGAACCCGCTGCATACGGTGGAGTACGCGCTGACCCGTCCCGTGGTGAACTACACCGGGCTCCGCGGGCGCGAGGCGCGGGCGCGCGTCCTGGAGCTGCTGGAGACCGTGGGCCTGACGCCGGTGGAGCAGTTCGCGGCGAAGCTCCCGCATCAGCTGTCCGGCGGCCAGCGCCAGCGCGTCGTGATCGCGCGGGCGCTCGCGAGCGACCCGCAGGTGCTCATCGCGGACGAGCCCGTGTCGATGCTGGACGTGTCCCTCCGCGCCGGGGTGCTGGCGCTGCTGGAGGATCTGCGCGAGCGCTGGGGGATCAGCATGCTCTACATCACCCACGACCTGCTGAGCGCACGGCTGGTCACCGAGAACATCCTCGTGCTCAACCGCGGCCGGGTCGTCGAGCGCGGCGAGACCGCCCAGGTGCTCCGCCACCCGGAGGACCCGTACACCGTCGAGCTCCTCGACGCCGTGCCCAACCCGGCGCGCGCCCGCTGAACCGGCGGCGCCGCGCGCGCCGACACCGAACCGCAACGAAACGACAAGAAGACGACAAGAAGGGAGCACTCGTGCTCGCATTCCCCGATGGTTTTCTCTGGGGAGCCGCCACGGCGGCCCATCAGGTGGAGGGGAACAACATCGCCAGCAACTGGTGGGTCATGGAGCATGCGCCGGGCACCACGATGGTGGAGCCCTCCGGCGACGCGGCCGACCATTTCCACCGGTACCCGGAGGACATGAGGCTGCTCGCCGAGGCGGGGTTGAACTCGTACCGCTTCTCGGTCGAGTGGGCGCGCATCGAGCCGGAGCGCGGCTTCGTGTCCCGGGCCATGATCGACCACTACCGGCGCATGATCGACACCGCGCGGGAGCACGGCCTCGATCCCACGGTCACGCTGATGCACTTCACCGTGCCGCGGTGGTTCCAGGAGGACGGCTTCTGGCGTGCGGCCGACGCCGTGGATCTGTTCGCCCGGTACACGGAGACGGTGCTGCCGATCCTGGACGGCGTCGAGTACGTCTGCACGATCAACGAGCCCAACATCGCGGCCATGCTCGCGGGAGGGGAGGACGCCGCCAACCTCGTGGCGCACGGCCTTCCGAAGCCCGACCTGGGCGTCGCGGACACGCTGCTGGCCGCGCATCGGCGCGCGTCCGAGATCCTGCACACCGTGCGGGGGATCCGGGCGGGATGGACGATCGCCACCCAGGCGTTCCACTCGACGGGCGAGCCGGGCGCGGACGAGATGCTCCACGAGTACGGGCATCCGCGGGACTTCTGGTACCTGGAGCAGTCGGCGGGCGACGACTTCGTCGGGGTGCAGGCGTACACGCGCACGTTCATCGGGCCGGAGGGGCCCGTGCCGGTGTCGGCGGACGTGGAGACGACGCTCACGGGCTGGGAGTTCTTCCCGGACGCGTTGGAGCTCGGTGTGCGCAGCGCGTGGGAGCTCTCCGGCGGCGTGCCCGTGCTCGTGACGGAGAACGGCATCGCGACCGGCGACGACGACCGCCGCATCGCCTACACGCGCGGTGCGCTGGAGGGCCTGCACCGGGCGATCTCCGACGGGATCGACGTGCGCGGCTACCAGCACTGGAGCGCGCTGGACAACTACGAGTGGGCCAGCGGCTACCGGCCGACGTTCGGGCTCATCGCCTTCGACCACGAGACCTTCGCACGCACGCCGAAGCCCAGCCTCGCGTGGCTCGGCGACGTCGCTCGCCGAGGCGGCCTCGTCGACTGATCCCGTCTCGCGCGGGCGGTCGTCCTCTCCCGTGAGGGAAAGCCCTTACGGGGCGTGGCCGGCGACGCCGAAGTGCGGCAGGGTGGCGGGAGGAGGTCCCATGGACGCGATCGTCTTCCTGCTGATCCTCGCCGCCGCGGTCGCCGCGTTGCGCGCGAGACGGACGTGGGTGGTGCTGTGCTTCGTCGCCGTCGCCTTCGGTATGGCGACGGCGCTGTTCCTGCACCACGTGACGGATCCGCTGGGGGTGAGCCTGTGAGCGCGACGCACTCCCTGCCCGCGGGGCCGGAGGCCGGGACGGTGCACGACGGCGTCGCGACGCCGCGGGTCCTCGGCCTGCTGTCGTTCTGGGCGCACGTGGGATTCCTCGCCGCGTACGTCGGCATCCTCAGCACGGCGATGTTCTGGTTCCAGTTCGCCCAGGGCGAGTTCCCGTGTCCGCTGTGCATCACGCAGCGGATGGCGATGATGCTCGCCTGCCTGGGGCCCCTGTACGTCGTCGCACGGGCGCTGCGGGGGACGAGCTCGCTCGCGACCCTGGCGACCGGATCCGGCATCGCGATCCTCGGTGCGGTGCTCGGGATGGCGATGTCGGGGCGCCAGGTGCTCCTGCACATCGCGCCGGGGGATCCCGGCTACGGGACCGCGGTCCTCGGGATGCACCTCTACACGTGGGCGCTGGTGAGCTTCGCCGTCGTCCTGGTGTTCTGCGCGGCGATGCTGGTGCTCGGCCGATGGGTCGTCCCGGTCGCCCCGGCGGGGCGGGCGGCGCGCGTCCTCGTCTGGGCCGTCGTGGCGCTGTTCCTGTTGACCGTGGCGATCAACGCGGTGGTCGTGTTCGCCGAGGCCGGCTGGAACTGGTACCTCCCCGACAACCCGACCGGCTATCGCCTCTTCGAGGGGTGACCGGCGCGCGACGCCCCCCGGACTGTAACCCGCGCGGGGGCGTCGCCGGTCCCGCCTAGAATCGAGGGCATGCCCGCAGGCGAATCGTTCTACATCACCACGCCGATCTACTATCCCTCCGACGTGCCGCACATCGGCCACGGCTACACCTCCGTGGCAGTGGACACGCTCGCGCGCTGGCACCGCCAGGCTGGGGACGACGCGTGGATGCTCACCGGCACGGACGAGCACGGGCAGAAGATGCTGCGCGCCGCGGCCGCCAACGGCGTCACCCCGCAGGAGTGGGTGGACCGCCTGGTCGGCGAGAGCTGGTTCCCGCTGTTGAAGACGCTCGACGTCGCCAACGACGACTTCATCCGCACCACGCAGGAGCGGCACGAGACCAACGTGCAGAAGTTCTTCCAGGCGCTGTACGACCGCGGCTACATCTACGCCGGCGAGTACGAGGCGCTGTACTGCGTGGGCTGCGAGGAGTTCAAGCCCGAGTCCGAGATCGTCGACGGCACGGGTCCCTTCGAAGGGCTGAAGGTCTGTGCGATCCACTCCAAGCCGCTGGAGCTGCTGCAGGAGAAGAACTACTTCTTCAAGCTCAGCGAGTTCCAGGACCGCCTCCTGGAGCTGTACCGGACCGAGCCCGACTTCGTGCGCCCCGACTCCGCGCGCAACGAGGTCGTGTCCTTCGTCTCGCAGGGGCTCAAGGACCTGTCCATCTCCCGATCCACGTTCGACTGGGGGATCCCCCTGCCGTGGGATCCCTCGCACGTCATCTACGTGTGGGTGGACGCCCTGCTGAACTACGTCACGGCGGTGGGCTACGGCACCGACGAGGAGCAGTTCGGCCGTCGCTGGCCCGGCTACCACGTCGTGGGCAAGGACATCCTGCGCTTCCACGCGGTGATCTGGCCGGCCATGCTGATGGCGGCGGGCCTCGACGTGCCGCGCGGCGTCTTCGCCCACGGCTGGCTGCTCGTCGGCGGCGAGAAGATGTCGAAGTCCAAGCTCACCGGCATCGCGCCGACGGAGATCACCGACGTCTTCGGGTCCGACGCGTACCGGTACTACTTCCTGTCCGCGATCGCCTTCGGCCAGGACGGCTCGTTCTCCTGGGAGGACCTGTCGGCGCGGTATCAGTCCGAGCTCGCCAACGGCTTCGGCAACCTCGCCTCCCGCACCGTCGCGATGGTCGAGCGGTACTTCGACGGCGCCGTCCCCGCGGCGGGGGAGTACACGGAGCAGGACCGCGCGGTGCAGCAGGTCGTGGCCGCTGCCGCGGCGGACGCGGACGCCGCGATGGAGCGCTTCCGGATCGACGAGGCGATCGGCGCGATCTGGACCATCGTGGACGAGCTGAACGGCTACATCACGGAGAACGAGCCGTGGAGCCTGGCGAAGGACGAGTCGCAGCGCGCGCGTCTCGGCACCGTTCTGTACACCTGCGCGGAGGGCCTGCGCGCCCTCGCCGTGCTGCTCTCGCCGGTGATGCCGCAGTCCACCGCGACGCTGTGGGAGGCGCTGGGCGCGGAGGCCGAACTGGGTCCCCTCACGGCGCAGCCCGTGCGCGAGGCCGGACGCTGGGGCCAGCTGCCCGCGCAGACGCGCGTGCGGACGCTCGCCCCGCTGTTCCCGCGCGTGGAGGCGACGGCCTGAGGAGGCGACGGACATGACGCATCCGGACACCTACGTCCGTGAGCGCTCCGCGGACGGCCGGAAGGACCTGCGCTACCCGCCCGCACCGGAGCCGCTCGCGGTCCCGGTCTACGACAACCACTGCCACCTGGAGATCGAGGACGGGGACGACCCGCTCACGCTCGCCGAGCAGCTCGATCGCGCCGAGGCCGTGGGGATCGCCGGGGTGGTCCAGGCGTCCGGCGACATCGAGTCGTCGCGCTGGGCCGTCGCGGCGGCCGAGGCGGACCGGCGGGTGCTCGCCGCGGTCGCGATCCACCCCAACGACGCGCCGACCTATGCTGCGCACGGACGGCTCGACGAGGCGCTCGCGGTGATCGACGAGCTCGCCGCGCATCCCCGGACGCGGGCGATCGGCGAGACCGGACTCGACTACTTCCGGACCGGCGAGGACGGGCGCGCCGCGCAGCACACGTCGTTCGAGGCGCACATCGCCCTGGCCAAGAAGCATCGTCTGGCGATGCAGATCCACGATCGCGACGCGCACGACGACGTCCTCGCGACGCTGTCGCGGGTGGGCGCGCCGGAGCGGACGGTGTTCCACTGCTTCTCCGGAGACGACGCGATGGCCCGGACGTGCGCCGACGCGGGGTACTACCTGTCGTTCGCCGGCACCGTGACGTTCAAGAACGCGCAGAACCTCCGCGACGCCCTGCGGGTGACGCCTCTCGACCGGATCCTCGTCGAGACCGATGCGCCGTTCCTCGCGCCCGTGCCGCTGCGCGGGCGCCCGAACGCCCCGTACCTCATCCCGATCACCCTGCGGTTCATGGCCGCCGAGCTCGGTCTGGACCCGGACGCGCTCGCCGCGCAGGTCGCGGAGAACACCCGCGCGGTCTACGGCGCGTTCGACTGATCGCGCGTCCGGCGCGGGCGCGTCAGGCGGGGTCGGGCTCCGCCGCCGGCTCGGCGTCCGGGATCGGCTTCGCGGCGGCGATGTGCGAGATGGGGCGCCACACGAGCGCCAGCGTGATCGCGGCGCCGACGAAGGCGAACCACCACGGCGCCGTCAGTCCCCAGAACTGCGCGATCGTTCCGCCCAGGGCCTGGCCGATCACCATGCCCGCGAAGACCCCGACCATGTTGACCGACCCCACTCGTCCCTGCAGCTCGTGCGGGACCAGACGCTGGCGGACCGTCGTCGAGATCGTCCCCCACACGAACGCGTACGCCCCGAACCCGACCATGATCGCGAGGGCGACGGTGCCGGATGTGGTCAGGGCGAAGGCGAGGTGCATCACGACCTCGAGCGAGAGGCAGATCCGCATCAGCGCCGCGAACGACACGTGCCGCTCCAGCCAGCCGAAGCTCAGGGTCGCCAGCAGGCCGCCCGCGGCGGACGCGGTCGTGAGCGCGCCATAGCCGACCGCGCCCATCTTCAGGTGCTCCGTCGCGTACAGCACGAGCACGCCCCACGGCGCCGCCCAGGTGACGTTGAAGGCGAGGATGATGATCACGAGCATGCGCACGGGCGGGTTGCGCCAGAGCCAGCGCATGCCCTCCGCGATGTCGGTGTGCACCGCCGTCCGTTCGCGCGTCCGGGGCGTTCCCGCTCCCGCGGCGTCCTGGTCGGGGCGGGGAGGCACCGGTGTCCGTGCGATCCGGGCGATGAGCAGGATCGCCAGGGCCAGGCACAGCACCTGCACGAGGAAGGGCCAGAACGCGCCCAGCGCGAAGAGGAACGCGCCGAGGGGAGGCCCGGCGAACTGGTTCGCGACCAGGAACCCGGCCTGAAGGCGGGCGTTGCCGATCCCGAGGTCCGCCTTCCGGACGAGCATGGGCAGCAGCGTGCTGCCGGCGGTGTCCACGAACACCTCCGCCGTGCCGTAGAGGAACGCAGCGGCCAGGACGATGCCGATCGTGGCCGATCCGGTGAGGAGGAACACCGCCAGGGCGAGGACCACGACGCCGCGGGCGGCGTTGGCGACCATGACGAGGCGTCGTCGGTCGAAGCGGTCGGCGATGGCCCCGGCGTGCAGGCCGAACAGCAGCCAGGGCAGGAACTGGAGCATGGCGCCGGCCGCGACGAGGAACGGCGCGTCCGTCATCGAGGCGATGAGCAGGGGAGCGGCGGCCAGGGCGATCCCGTCCCCGACGTTGCTCGTCCAGGAGGAGGCCAGCAGCCACCGGAAGTCCGTTCCCATCCGCCGCGGTGCGATGAGCTCCCCGAGAGTGGTCACCCGCTTGATCATAGGGCGGGGCGAGGACACCGGGAACGCCCTGCGGATGCGGGATGATGGGGGGATGACCGTCACCCTGCTCGGTGCGACCGAGATCCGCCGCCTGGCCGCCGAGCTCGACGTGACCCCGACGAAGAAGCTGGGGCAGAACTTCGTCGTCGACGCGAACACGGTGCGGAAGATCGTGCAGGCCGCGGACGTGCGCGAGGGGGAGTCGGTCGTCGAGATCGGCCCGGGGCTCGGATCCCTGACCCTCGCGATCCTGGAGGCCGGCGCGACGGTGACCGCGGTCGAGATCGATCACCGCCTGGCGGCGTATCTGCCCGAGACGGCACGGACGCACGGCGTCCCCGAGGCCGCGCTGACCGTGGTCGACGCCGATGCCCTGCGCGTCACCGAGCTGCCCGGCGATCCGACGGTGCTCGTCGCGAACCTGCCGTACAACGTGTCGGTGCCGGTCCTGCTGCACTTCCTGGAGACCTTCGAGCGGATCCGGCGGGGCGTCGTGATGGTGCAGGCGGAGGTCGCCGAGCGGCTCGCCGCGAAACCGGGATCCAAGATCTACGGCGCTCCCAGCGTGAAGGCCGCCTGGTACGGCCCGTGGCACCTCGCCGGCACGGTGTCGCGGCAGGTCTTCTGGCCGGTGCCGAACGTCGACAGCCTGCTCGTGGGGTTCGTGCGCGACGCCGAGCCGCGCGGATCCGAGCAGGAGCGGCGGCGGACCTTCGCGATCGTGGACGCCGCGTTCAACCAGCGGCGGAAGATGCTGCGCCAGGCGTTGTCCGGGATGTTCGGCGGCTCGGCGGCGGCGTCCGCCGTGCTGGAGGCCGCGGGCGTCGCCCCGACGGCGCGCGGCGAGGACCTGACGGTGGACGACTACCACCGCATCGCGCGCGCCGCGGCGTGAGATCCGGGGCGCGATCCGCGGGTTCGGGGCGCCGGATGGGGCTCGCCGGCACCGGGAGGCGCCCCGAAACCCGGGAATGCGCCCCGAAACCGGAGCCTGCGGCCGGCGCGCGAGGGCTACCCTGACAAGCGTGACCGATTCGCGTTTCCGCCCCGACGTGCCCGATGTCCACCGCCCGTACTCCGCCGCGCCGGACCGGTACGAGCGCGCCCGGTTCCGCCAGGTCGGCTCCTCGGGGCTGTACCTGCCCGCGATCTCGCTGGGGCTGTGGTGGAACTTCGGCGACAACATCCCGCTCGACAACCAGCGCGCGCTCCTGCGCCACGCGTTCGACCGCGGGATCACGCACTTCGATCTCGCCAACAACTACGGCCCCCCGTACGGCTCCGCGGAGAAGAACTTCGGGCGCATCCTCGCCGAGGACCTCCGCCCGTACCGGGACGAGCTCATCATCTCGTCCAAGGCCGGGTGGGACATGTGGCCGGGCCCCTACGGGGACCTCGGCAGCCGGAAGTACATCCTCGCCAGCGCGGAGCAGTCGCTGACCCGGATGGGACTCGACTACGTCGACATCTTCTACTCGCACCGGGTCGATCCGGTGACGCCGGTCGAGGAGACCGTCGGGGCGCTGGACACCCTGGTCCGCCAGGGCAAGGCGCTCTACGTCGGGATCTCCTCGTACAGCGCCGAGCGCACCGAGGCCGCGATCGACGTGGCCCGCGACCTCGGGACGCCGCTGGTGATCCACCAGCCCGCCTACTCGATGCTCAATCGCTGGGTCGAGGACGGTCTCACGGACACCCTCCGCGAGGAGGGGATGGGCGCGATCGCCTTCACACCTCTCGCCCAGGGGCTGCTCACCGGCAAGTACCTCCAGGACGGCACGGCGGAGCGGGCGCAGAAGCGCGGCTCGCTCCCCGACGCCCCGCTGAGCGAGGAGGGGCTGACGACGCTGCGTGCGCTCGCGGACATCGCTCGCGAGCGGGGCCAGTCCCTGGCCCAGCTCGCGCTGCAGTGGGTGCTGCGCGACGACGTCGTGGCGTCCGCGCTGATCGGCGCCTCGCGGCCCGAGCAGCTCGACGAGAACCTCGCCGCGTTGGACGCCGCGCCGCTCACGGACGAGGAGCTGTCGCGCATCGACGAGCTCGCCGGGGGCATCGACGTGAACCTCTGGGCGCGCTCCTCGGAGCTGTGAGCCGATCATGAACCCGGCCGCCCTCCCGTCCGTGCGCGTGCGGGCGCCGGGGAAGATCAACCTCTTCCTCGGCGTCGGCGGACGCCACGACGACGGCTACCACGCGCTCGCCACGGTGTTCCAGGCGGTGTCGCTCACGGAGGACGTGGTCGCGACCGCCGCCCCCGGCTTCCACCTCACCGTCGAGGGCACGGCCGACCCGGAGTCCGTGCCGACGGACGACCGGAACCTGGCCATGCGCGCGGCCAAGCTCCTGGCGTCGGCGACGGGATACGAGGGCGGCGTGCACCTCGCGGTGCACAAGAGCGTCCCAGTGGCCGGGGGGATGGGCGGCGGCTCGGCCGACGCGGCGGCGGCGCTCGTCGCATGCGACGCGCTGTGGGAGACGGGGCTCAGCACCGCGCGTCTGCACGAGCTGGCCGCGCGGCTGGGCGCGGACGTCCCGTTCGCCCTGCACGGCGGCACGGCGGTCGGGACCGGCCG
>NZ_BCRA01000088.1 GCF_001552355.1 Microbacterium resistens NBRC 103078 | reverse complement strand
GCGGCCGCGAGCGCATCAGCGATCGCCCAGGCCGTGGCGTCGGCGGGCAGCGGATCGGCGAGACCGTGACGACGGGCGAGCCGTCGTGCCCGCTCGCCGTCGCCCAGCAGGAGGATGCGCACGCCGGCGCGGTCGCAGGCGGAGAGGAGCGTGGTCCCGACGAGTCCGCGATCAGCGGGCATGATCACCGCCTGGACCGGGCCGGCGGCGGTCAGAGCCCGTCCGCGGCCGATCCGTTCGGCGAGGACGGAAGGGAGGATGCATTCTGCGACGACGTGCCCGGCGAGCGGGAGGTCGTCGCGCAGGGCCTGCGCGACGGCCTCATCGAGGGCGAGCAGAACGGCCATCAGGGGTGCTTCCGCACCGGCACGACGGACATCGCCGAGCCGTCGGTGATCGCGCCGAGCACGTCTCCGACCTCGGCGCGGTCGACGACCAGCTCCAGCGACGCCCGGGAACCGCCGAGCATGCTCTCCTCGCGGGTGACGGCGGCCACGGTGGCGTCGGGCAGCAGGATCCTCGGCGGCGCGAAGCCCGGCCCGTCGGGGAGAGGCGGTGCCGTCCACACCTCGACGACGCTGCCCGGGACGATCGACGGCGGGACGGCGATGGCGCTGTCCACGACGATCGAGGTGACCGACGTCGAGTCCGCCGGGGCGGTCGCCGCGACGGGCACCAGCTCGCCGTTCTCGATGGTGCGCGTGACGACCGATCCCGGCTCCAGGGAGGTCGGCGTGAGGTACCTGTCGCGGGCGGCGGCGAGCGCCACGTCCACGACGCGCACGTCCGCGGAGGTCAGGGCCTGCCCGGCGACGATGACGCGGGTGGCCTGCAGCACCGGGGCGGTCTGCCGAGCGGCGGACACGACCAGCCACACGCCCCCGACCGAGGCGGCGATGAGGGCCAGCCCGATGAGGAAGCGGAGATCCGCCCAGGGGCGACGGGAGGAACGTACGGAGATCATCCGGACATCGTCACAGAACGGGAGCTTGTGTCGACGGAGTTATCCACAGCATGGCAGGCCTCGGACCGGAAACGGCGTGCCGGAGGACAATGGTCGCATGTCCCAGGACCCCCCGCCGCAGGCGCCCCTCCTCGCGCCGGCACAGGTCGCCGAGCTGCTCGCGATCGAGGTCGACGAGGTCATCGACCTCGTGCTTCAGGGGCGGCTGCGCGGGGTCCGCGTCGGAGTCCCGGCGCGATGGCGCGTCGACGAGGAGAGCATCGCCGACTATCTCGACGCGCAGATCGAGGACAGCCGGCGAGCCGCGCTGTGGCGCCAGGCCGAGGCCGCCAGCTTTCCGGAGCTGTGGGGTCCGCCGGTCCGGCGCTGACAGTGCGAGGACCCGGCTCCCCACGCGGAGGCCGTCATGCGCGCAGGCGGGACGGGCCCTCGGTGCGGACGCTGAGGAGCGCCTCCAGCGGGATGAGGCGGAACCCTTGCACCGCCTGAGTGCGGCGCGGCATTCCCGCGTCGTGCAGGGCGAGGTCGAGATGATCGGCGCCGGCTCTGTCGATCGTCCCCGCGAGCACGAGTCCGCCCCGGATCCGGACGGTGACGCCGGCGCGGCGGCGGACGAGGTCGCGCAGGACGAAGCCGAGCGTCATCCGCTCCTGCAGCGGCGTCAACGGCTCTCCGTCGGTGCTGCTGTCGAGGACCGCGCCGTGGTCGAGACCCCATAGCGTCACGGCGGTCAGGGGGAGCACCGTCATCGCGGACGTTCCCGCCGGGACGAGCGCGGCCCAGTCCGCGCCCGCCCCGCACAGACGCCCGCGGATCGTGGTGGCGTCGACGAGCGTCGCGGTGACCGTGGTGGCGCTGCGGGCCAGCGCGCCGAGCCGGGTGCGCAGCTCCAGCCGCGCGATGCGCAGCCGTTCGGACTCCGCGTCCAGCGCGGCCCGCTGCGCCTCCCACCCCGAGGCGAGCTGGTCCTCGAGGTCCTCGAACAGATGCTCCCATGCCATCCGGCGAGCGTAGAGGACCATCGCATTCGCGCGTACGCGTTATCCACATTCCTCATCGCACGGCCCGTTCGGCGCCCCGGGCGCGTGCTCTACTTCGAAGGTCCGATCCCGGGAGGGCCCATCGATGGCACTGTACGAAGACTTCGCGCCGCAGCCGACCTCGTCCGCCGAGCTGCCCGATCCGCTGCCGTTGCTGCGCAGCCTCACGCAGGGCGCTCTGGAGGTCCTCGCCGGGGTGCGCGAGGTCGAGCAGCTCGCCCGCTGGTTCACGGAAGAGGCGTACGCGGCGCTCGTCACGCGCGCCAACCTGTCGGCGCGGGCACGCAGCGCGCGCCGGGTCGCGCCCACGCGCCCGGTGTACCGGATCCTGTCCACGCGCTGCTCCGCGCCCGCGGACGGTGTGGTCGAGGCGACCATCGTGGTGGCGGGTCCGGCCCGCACCCGCGCCGTGGCGATCCGGCTGGAAGGGTACGACCGGCGATGGCGGGTCACCACGCTCGCGGTCCTCTGACGATGCACAGCGGTCGCGGACGGGTCGATCCTGCGCGGGCCGTAGGCTGAGAGGGTGTCGACTCTCAGTGACCTCGTGCATGCCCAGGGCTGCCTGAACGACGACGACGTCGAATGGCTCCACCGTCTCGCCGGCGACGGCCAGCTGCTGGCGGACCTCGCCTTCGCGGACATCGTGGTCTGGGTGGCGACCTCGGACGGCTCGTTCATCGCGGTCGCGCACACCCGGCCGAGCGGCGCGGCGACGCTCTTCTATCGGGACATCGTCGGCGAACGCGTCCGGCCCCAGTGGCGCACGCAGGTGCAGGAGGCGTTCGACACCGCGCAGATCGTGGACTCGTCGTCCCCGGACTGGTTCGAGGAGACGCCGACGCGTGTGCGCGCCGTGCCGATCGTCCGCGAGCGCGTGCAGGAGGGCGTCGCGCCGCGGGTCATCGGCCTGCTCACCCGGCACACCAACCTGGGTGAGGCGAGGACGCCGTCCCGCCAGCAGATCACCTTCAACGAGTGCGCCGACGATCTGTTCCGCATGGTGGCGAGCGGGGAGTTCCCCGACCTGGCCGCCCCCACGTCTCCTCGGCGCGGAGCCCCGCGCGCCTCGGACGGTCTGATCCGGATCGACGTGGACGGCGTGGTGACCTTCGCCAGCCCGAACGCGCTGTCCGCCTTCAACCGGATGGGCTTCGACGACGAGCTCGAGGGGGAGTCCCTGGCCGAGGTCACCGCCCGGATCCTCCCGGCCACGCGTCAGGTCGACGAGTCGCTCCCCGTGGTGGTCACCGGCCGGGCGCCGTGGCGCACGGACGTCGAGGCGCGGGGCGTCACGGTGTCGCTGCGCGCGATCCCGCTGCGGGACCACGGCACCCGGATCGGCGCGATCGTGCTGTGCCGCGACGTGTCGGAGCTCCGGCACCAGGAGCAGGAGCTCATCACGAAGGACGCGACCATCCGGGAGATCCACCACCGGGTGAAGAACAACCTCCAGACGGTGGCCTCGCTGCTGCGGATCCAGGCGCGGCGCACGCACTCCGAGGAGGCACGGGACGCGCTGACCCAGGCCATGCGACGGGTGGAGTCGATCGCCGTGGTGCACGACACCCTGGCCGGAGGACTGGCGCAGAAGGTCGACTTCGACGAGGTCTTCGCCCGTGTGCTCAAGCTCGTGGCCGAGGTCGCCGCGGCGCCGAACACGCGGGCGCGGACGCAGTCGAGCGGGCGCTTCGGCGTGCTTCCGAGCGACTATGCGACGCCGCTGGCCCTCGCCCTGACCGAGGTCGTGACGAACGCCGTCGAGCACGGGCTCGCCGGCCAGGAGGGCGTGGTCACGATCGAGGCCAAGCGGACGGACGAGAACCTGCGGGTGATCGTCCGCGACACCGGGCACGGCCTGCCCGAGGGGCGGATCGGCCAGGGCCTGGGCACGCAGATCATCCGCACCCTGATCCAGGGCGAGCTCGGCGGGACCATCGACTGGCAGGGCACGGACGGCGAAGGCACCGAGGTGACCATCGACATCCCGATGCGCTGGGTTCGGTCCTGACGCCTCCGCACGTCGGGGCGGACGGCCGGGGGTCGGGGCGCCGGTCGGGGCCGCGGGGGCCCGGAACGGGCCCCGAACAGCGGGAAGACGCCCCGACGGGGCTCAGGAGGCGCGGCGGGCGCGGGCGGCGCGGCGCTTGAGCGCGCGACGTTCGTCCTCGGAGAGACCGCCCCACACGCCCGAGTCCTGGCTGGACTCGAGGGCGTACTGCAGGCAGATCTCGGTCACGGTGCAGCGGGCGCAGACGGCCTTCGCCTTCTCGATCTGGTCGACAGCGGGTCCGGTGTTCCCGACGGGGAAGAACAGCTCGGGGTCGACGGTGAGACAGGCGGCCTTGTCGCGCCAATCCATGGGGGCTCCTCGGTGTGGATTCGTATGAGCGCGCGCACGCGCACTCCGGAAACGGGCGACGTTCGGGTGCGCTGCCCGCGGTCATGCATAGGGGAACTGCAAGCGGATGCTCGCCCCACGCCGCTGTGGGAGCACATGGCTGTGATCTATTCTCTTACATGAAACTCGTATGATCAAGGGTTTTTCCGCACTCCGTCCGTCGTGCCCGCGCATCGGCAGGGCGGAGCACCGACACCGGGAGGGCCATGCGCGCCTCGAAGCTCACCATCGCCACGGCGGCACTGCTGGCGCTCGAGGGGATCGCGCTCGTCGTGATCGCCCTGATCGAGGCCTTCCACCTCGGCGCCGGGGACGCGGCGTCCCTGCCGTCCGCGCTCGCGCTGATCGTGCTGACGGCCATCGGGGGGCTGGGGCTCGTCGCCATGGCGATCGCCGTGCTGCGCGGGCGCTCCTGGGGGCGCTCCGGCGGGATGGTGTTGCAGACCCTCGCCGTCGCGACCGCGCTCAGCGCCCTGTCCGTGCGCCCTTTCCCGACCGCCTTCGTGCTGGCCGTGGGGGTTCCCGGCGCGCTCGGGATCGTGCTGCTGTTCCTGCTCACGCGGAGGGAGGGGCCGCGGGCTCGCCGTCGCTTCCTGGAGGAGCCCGACGGCCAGGATCCGCCGGCCGATCGCTGACCGGCGGGACAGGAGCCTGATCAGGCGTCGATGCCGAGGGTCTTGCGCAGACGTGCCACGTGCCCGGTGGCCTTGACGTTGTAGAGGGCGTGGGCGATGATGCCCTGCTCGTCGAGGACGAAGGTGGAGCGGATGACGCCCTGGATGACCTTGCCGTAGTTCTTCTTCTCGCCCCAGACCCCGTAGGCCTCGTGCACCGCGTGGTCCGGGTCGCTCAGCAGCGTGAACGTGAGGCCGTCGCGCTCGCGGAACTCCTTCAGCTTCGCCGGCTCGTCGCGGGAGACGCCGACGACCTCGTACCCGGCGCCCTGCAGCGACGAGATGCTGTCGCGGAAGTCGCACGCCTGCGTGGTGCAGCCGGGCGTCATCGCCGCGGGATAGAAGTAGAGGACGACCTTCCGGCCGCGAAGGTCGGCCAGGGAGACGGGGGAGCCGTCCTGGTCGCTCAGCGTGAAGTCGGGGGCGGGCGTTCCGGGTTCGAGTCGCTCAGTCGTCACGGTCCCAGCGTAGTCGGCCCGACGACCGGAGGCCCGGGGGAGGGGCTCAGGGGCGGTCCCCGAACGTCTCCAGGAGACGCTGCAGGGAGTCCAGGCGAGCCCGCCCTGCCTCGCTGAGTCCCCCCGATGCCGCCGCCTCGTTGAGCGCGCAGTCCTCGGCGTCGGGAAGGTGCGTGCAGCCGCGAGGGCAGTCCTCGGCGATGGCGGCGAGCTCGGTGAAGGCGGCGAGGATGTTGGCGGGGTCGACATGACCGAGGCCGAACGAGCGCACGCCCGGCGTGTCGATGACCCACCCGGACCCGTGCGGCCCCCGGTACCGCAGCGACACCGTGGACGAGGATGTGTGCCGCCCCCGTCCGGTGACCTCGTTGACGTGTCCCGTCGCCCGGTCGGCTCCGGGCACGAGCGCGTTCACCAGCGTGGACTTGCCGACGCCCGAGTGACCCACGAAGACGGTCGAATGGCCGACCAGGGCGGCGCCGATGTCCTCGACGGGCATGTGCCCGCGAGCGCTGGTGAACACGCGGAGATCGTCCAACCCGTCGAAGTGCGTCAGGAAGGCACCGGGGTCGGCGAGGTCCGTCTTCGTCACGACCAGGAGCGGGCGGATCCCCGCATCGAGCGCCGCGACGAGATAGCGGTCCACGAGGCGTTCGCGCGGCTCCGGGTCCGCCGCGGCGACCACGACGAGCATCTGGTCGGCGTTCGCCACGATCACGCGCTCCACCTGATCGGTGTCGTCGGCGCTGCGCCGCAGCAGCGACGTGCGATCGACGATTCCCACGATCCGGGCGAGCGTGCCTTCGCCGCCGCTCACGTCCCCGACCACGCGGGCCTGGTCCCCGGTGACGATCGGTGTGCGCCGCAGCTCCCTGGCGCGGGCGGCCGTCACGGTGCGTTCCTCGTCCGTGCCCTCGCCGAGGAGGACCGCGTAGCGTCCGCGGTCGACGCCCAGCACCCGACCCACCTCGGCCTCCGCGTGGGCGGGACGGCGCTTGGTGCGCGGGCGGTTGGCCTTCGGGTTCGGACGCGTCCGGATCCGCGCCTCGTCGTAGTCGTCGAAGTCGTCCTCGTCGTCGTCGCCCAGCCAGCTCACGCGGAGGCGCCCCCGACGATCGGCGCCGAGGATCCGGCGAGCATGTCCTCCCAGAGGCGCGTGAAACCGGGCAGCGTCTTGGCCGTCGTGCCGATGTCGTCGATCTCCACGTCGGGCACGCGCAGACCGATCAGCGCGCCGGTGGTCGCCATCCGGTGGTCGTGGTGTGCCGGCCACACCCCGCCGTGCAGCGGCGCCGGCGTGATCCGCAGCCCGTCCGGGAGCTCCTCGACGTCGCCTCCGAGCGCGCGCAGGTTCCCCGACAGCGCGGCGATGCGATCCGTCTCATGGAGGCGGATGTGCCCGATCCCGCGCAGGGTCGTCGGTGCATCGGCGAACGCGGCCAGGGCGACGAAGGTGGGCGCCAGCTCACCGGCCGCGGAGAGGTCCAGCTGCGCGCCGTGGATGCGCTCTCCGCCGCGCACCGTCAGGACGCCGCCGCGACGGGACGTGTGCGCGCCGAGCGCGGAGAGCAGGTCCGGCAGCAGGGCTCCCGGCTGGGTGGAGTGCGCGGGCCAGCCGGTCACGGAGACCTCCCCGCCGGCGATGAGCGCCGCCGCGAGGAACGGCGCCGCGTTCGACAGATCGGGCTCGATCGGCAGCTCCTTCGCCCGCGGCGCGCCCGCCTCCACCACCCACTCCCCGGGTGCCGGACGCTCCACGTGGATGCCGCGACGGTGCAGAGCCTCCACGGTCATGTCGATGTGCGGCATGCTGGGCAGCCGCTCGCCGGTGTGGACGAGGTGCAGCCCGACGTCGAAGCGCGGTGCCGCGAGCAACAGCCCGGAGACGAACTGGCTGGAGGCGGAGGCGTCGATCTCCACGCGGCCGCCGCGGATCCGGCCGTGTCCGCGGACGGTGAACGGGAGGGACCAGCTTCCCTCGTCGTCGACGTCCACCCCGAGATCGCGCAGGGCATGGATCATCGCCCCCATCGGCCGGTGCAGGGCGGTCTCGTGGGCCGTGAGGGTGATGTCGCCGTCCGCCAGCCCCGCCAGCGGGGCGATGAAGCGCATGACGGTGCCCGCCTGCCCGCAGTCGATCGTGGAGCCGCCGCGGATGGCGGAGGGGGTCACCTGCAGATCCGGGCCGGCTCCGGCGCCGGGGACCTCCTCGATGGCGGCGCCGAGCGCCCGCAGCGCCTGGACCATGCGCGCCGAGTCGTCCGAGTGCAGCGGCGCGATCAGGCGCCCGGGGCCGTCGGCGATCGCGGCGAGGACGAGCTCGCGGTTGGTGAGCGACTTGGAGCCGGGCACCGAGACGGTGCTCGCCAGCGGCGTCGTGGCGACGGGCGCGGGATAGCGCCCGTCGTGCGGCGGGGCCGGGGAGGGGGAATACCTGTCGTCGCTCATCGGTTCCTACCCTACTGAAGCGCTGTTCCCGCAGCGCCGGCGGATCCCAGGAAGGCGACCGATGATCGCGACGCTCGAACCCGTGGTCGTGGACCCCGACGGCCTAGACTGGCTGGCGATGGATGACCAGGCATCGGAGGACGCGCCCGCGATCACGGCGACGGGCGAGACGGACGCGCGGCAGGAGTTCGAGGAGCAGGCGATCCCCTTCATGGACCAGCTCTACGCGGCGGCCATGAGGATGACCAGGAACCCGGCGGACGCCGCGGACCTCGTGCAGGAGACGTTCGTCAAGGCGTACGCCTCATGGTCGAGCTTCACGCAGGGGACGAACCTCAAGGCGTGGCTGTATCGCATCCTCACGAACACGTACATCAACATCTACCGCAAGCGCCAGCGCGAGCCGCACCAGGGCACGATCGACGAGCTCGAGGACTGGCAGCTCGGCGGGGCCGAGTCGACCACCGCCTCGCACAGCCGCTCGGCGGAGGCGGAGGCCATCGACCGCATGCCCGCGTCCGTCGTCAAGGATGCGCTTCAGGCCGTTCCGGAGGACTTCCGGCTGGCGGTGTACCTCGCCGACGTCGAGGGCTTCGCCTACCAGGAGATCGCCGACATCATGAAGACGCCCATCGGCACCGTCATGAGCCGTCTGCATCGCGGACGACGCATGCTCCGGGAGCTGCTGGCGGACTACGCCGCGGAGCGAGGCATCTCCGCGGCCGGCACGAGGAGCAAGAAATGAACGATTGCGGCTGCGAGAAGGCGCGGCGGGATCTGGAGGAGTACCTGCGGGACGAGGTGTGCAAGACCGAGCACGCCGACATCCGTGCGCATCTGGAGTCCTGCCCGTCCTGCCGCGAGGAGGCCCTGGTGGCGACGACGCTGACCGAGGTCATCTCCCGCGCGTGCAAGGAGACGGCCCCGGAGGAGCTGCGCGATCAGGTGCTGGCGCGTCTGCGCGCCGTCCAGGCCACCGCGCACTGAGCGGTACCGCGAGGGCGTCGTCCGCGCGAACCCGCAGGCGATGGCCGCCCAGGTCGGCACGTCGACCGTAGGCTGGTCGCATGAGCCTCATCGACGCGCACGATGTCCCCCTCGACCCGACCTCCCGCGATCGGCTGGCTGCGTCGGGGCTCGAGTACCGCATCGTCGACCTCGCCGATCCGGCTGCCGGCCGGGCGTTCGCTCGGGCGGATGCGCGGGGCTTCCTCGACGCGGCGCCGAGCGAGGAGTCGGCGGACTTCATGAGGAACGCGCTCGCCTATCGCCGCAACGTCGGGGTGTTCCCTCCCGCGGCCGGCCCGGAGGCGCTCCCGGTCGCCACCGTCAACGGCTGGGTGACGCCCATGACCGTGCCCGGCGGCGAGATCCCGATGTGGGCGATCAGCGCGGTCACCGTGTCGGCGACGCACCGCCGGCGGGGGATCGCCCGTAACCTGCTCGAAGGGGAGCTGCGGGCCGCCGCGGCCGCGGGGGTGCCGCTGGCGGGACTGACGGCGTCCGAGGCGACGATCTACGGCCGCTACGGCTTCGCCCCGGCGCTCCCCGTCGCCCGGATGCGGATCGACACGCGTACCGCCGGGTGGCGCGCCGCGCCCGCGCCCGGACGGTTCGAGTACATCGAGAAGGAGGAGCTCGCGACCACGCTCTCCGAGGTCCACGAGCGCAGCCGCGGTGACCGGGTGGGCAACATCCCGGGCTGGCCGGGACGGTGGGAGCGGATGGCGGGGCTCGCGCCGGGCGACGACAAGGCCTCCTCCGTCCGTGCCGTGCGCTACCTCGACGAGGACGGCGCCGTGCGCGGCGTCCTGGTGTTCTCCCTCTCCCCGTCGTCTCCCGACGCGTTCCGCTTCACCCTGTCGGTCAGCCACCTCGGCGCGGAGACGGCGGAGGCGACGCGGGCGCTGTGGGCCTTCGCCCTCCAGCACGACCTGGTCGACACGGTGACCGCCGACCTCCGACCGCTCGACGACCCCCTGCCGTGGCTGGTCGTCGATCAGCGGTCGGTGGAGATGACGGTCCACGATCACGGCTGGCTGCGCGTGCTCGACGTCCCCGCCGTCCTGACGGCGAGGACCTACGCCTCGCCGTTGTCCCTGGTCCTGGGCGTGCAGGATCCGCTCGGCATCGCCGGCGGGACGTGGAAGGTCGTCATCGGGGACAACGGCGTCGCGCACGTCGAGGTCACCGACGCGGAGCCGGAGCTGCAGGCGGACGTCGAGACGCTGTCGGCGCTGTACGCCGGGGGAGTGGCACCCGGTGCGCTGCACGCCGCGGGGCGCCTGGACGCGTCGCCGGAGCGCGTGGCGGCGCTGGACGCGGCGCTTCGGACGAGCGCGGCGCCCCTCCTCGGCATCTGGTACTGACGCCCCGGCCAGGCCGGACGACGTCGATCCCGACATCCGCCGTCGGGTTCCTGCCAAAGTCGTCCGCGCGGCCGGGCGGACGGTGACCGCTGTCGGTGCCCGCGGCTAGCGTGGCCGCATGACCACACGTGCGGCGGTCGCCGACGCTCCCGCCCCGGCCAGGGGAGGGCTGGGGCTCGCCCAGGGGATCGCCCTCTATCTCGCCTCGGTCCTCGGCACGGGCCTGCTGGTGCTGCCCGGGCTGGCGGCGAAGGTCGCCGGCCCGGCCAGCGTGGTCGCGGTGGCGGCGGTGACGCTCCTGGCGATCCCCTTGGCCGGCACGTTCGCGGCGCTCGCCGCTCGCTATCCGGACCCGGGAGGGGTCGCCAGCTATGCCCGGCGGGCGCTCGGCCCCACGGCGGCGAGGGCGACCGGGTACTGGTTCCTGTTCGGCGTGGCGGCGGGAGGACCCGTCGTGGCGGTTCTCGGCGCGCGCTACATCGCGACCATCGTGGGGATCGACGCCGGCGCCGTGCCGCTTCTGGCTCTGGTGTTCCTCGCCGTGCCGTTCGGGGCGAACCTCTTCGGGGTGCGCGTGACCGGCTGGCTCCAGCTGGCTCTGACCGGACTGCTCGTCGGCGTGGTTGTGCTCGTGCTCGCGGTGGCGGCGCCCGCCGTCCGGGCGGAGAGCTTCCAGCCGTTCCTGCCGTACGGCTGGGGCGGGGTGGGGACGGCGATCGTCATGTTCGTCTGGGCGTTCGCCGGGTGGGAGGTGGGCACGCACATCTCGGGCGAGTTCGCGTCGCCGCGGCGCACCATCCCGATCGCGACCGCGGTCACGCTGATCCTGTCCGGGGCGGCGTATCTCGCCCTGCAGGTCGTCACCGTGGGCGCGCTCGGCGACCGGGCCGGAGCCGGGGACGTGGTGCTCCTGGATCTCGCCCGGGTCGGCGAGCTCGACGCCGCCCCCTTCCTGATCGGGGCCGTGGCGGGCATCGTCGCGGTGGGCGTGCTCAACGTGTACCTGTCCGCGTTCGCCAAGCTCGGCGCCTCGCTGGCCTCGACGGGTGACATCCCGCGCGCCCTCGCCCGCGGGGTGGAGAGCGGCGCCGTGCCGCGGAGGGCGCTCCTGTTCAGCGGCGTGCTCGTGCTCGTCTACTTCGCCGCCGCATGGGCGACGGGGTTCGACCTGCAGCCGTTCATCCTCGTGCACACGGCGAGCATGGTCGCGATCTACGTGGTCGGCATGATCGCCGCGGTGCGGATCCTCCCTCGCCGCACGTTCGGGCACGCGATGGCAGTGGTGGCGACGGTGCTCACGGCGGGCCTCCTCGTGCTCGCCGGAGCCGCGCTGGTGGTCCCGGTCGTCCTGGCGATCGCGGCGGTCCTCGTGGGCGTCGTGCGCCGGAGACGCCGAAGCGGCGCTCCGGAGAACCGGAGCGCCGCTTCGCGGTGAGGATCGCGGACCCGCGTCCCGCGCACGCTCAGAGGGTGAGGGCCCGCTTGAGCAGATCGGCCTGCTCGGCCGCGTGCACCTTGGACGATCCGGTGGACGGTGCCGCCGAGGCCGGACGCGTGATGCCGCGCACGGACCGTGGTCCCTCGGCCCGGAGGAAGTGCAGCGCCAGGAACGGCCATGCGCCCTGATTCTCCGGCTCCTCCTGCACCCAGACGATCTCCGCGTTCGGATAGGTGTCGACGACCGACTTCACCGCCGCGAGCGGGACGGGGTAGAGCTGCTCGACGCGGACGAGCGCGATCTCGGGGTTGGGGTTCTTCTCCAGCTCCGCGCGCAGGTCCCAGTGCACCTTCCCGGAGTGCAGGATCACGCGCTTGACGGCGGAGCGGTCGAGCTCCCGGTCGTCATCGATGACCGGCTCGAACCGGCCCTGCAGGAAGTCCTCGACCGGGCTCGTCGCGCCGCGCAGGCGCAGCATCGCCTTCGGCGTGAACACGACCAGGGGCTTGCGCGGTCGCGCGTACGCCTGCCGCCGGAGGAGGTGGAAGTAGGACGCCGGCGTGGACGGGCGGGCGACGATCATGTTCTCCTGGGCGCAGAGCTGCAGGAACCTCTCGATGCGCGCCGAGGAGTGATCCGGCCCCTGACCCTCGTAGCCGTGCGGCAGCAGCAGGACGACACCGGACTGCTGACCCCACTTCTGCTCGGCCGCAGAGACGTACTCGTCGATCACGGACTGGGCGCCGTTCACGAAGTCGCCGAACTGCGCCTCCCACAGCACGAGGGCCTCGGGCGCCTCGACGGAGTAGCCGTACTCGAACGCGAGGGCCGCGTACTCGCTGAGCAGCGAGTCGTAGACGAAGAAGCGGCCCTGGTTGTCCGACAGATTGGTCAGGGGCAGCCACTCCTGGCCGTTGGCGCGGTCGTGCAGGGTCGCGTGACGCTGCACGAAGGTGCCGCGGCGAGAGTCCTGCCCCGCCAGGCGGACCGGGGTGCCCTCGATCAGCAGGGAGCCGAAGGCGAGCAGCTCGCCGAAGCCCCAGTCGATGCCGCCGTTCCGGCTCATCTCGACGCGCTTGTCCAGCGCCTGCTGCAGCTTCTGATGCACGGTGAAGCCCTCGGGCTTGTTCGCGTGCGCGTCGCCGATCAGGTGGATGACCTCGCGCGGCACACCGGTCGTCTCCGGCGCTCCGGCCTGCTCCTCGACGGCCTGCACCTCCGGTGCGATGGGAGTCGCGCCGGTCTCGGCGGCGTGCGTCTCCGCGAAGGCGATCTCCAGACGGTTCTGGAAGTCCGCCTTCGCCTGGTCGTACTCCTCCTGGGTGATGTCGCCGCGACCGACGAGGGCCTCGGTGTAGAGGCTGCGGACCGATCGCTTCGCCTGGATGAGGTCCGTCATCTGCGGCTGCGTCATCGACGGGTCGTCGCCCTCGTTGTGCCCGCGTCGGCGGTAGCAGACGAGGTCGACCACGATGTCGCGGTGGAACCGCTCGCGGTACTCGAACGCGAGCTGCGCGACGTGGATCACGGCCTCGGGGTCGTCCCCGTTGACGTGCAGGATCGGCGCCTGGATGGTCTTCGCGACGTCGGTGGCGTAGACCGAGGTGCGCGAGTCCGTCGGCAGCGTGGTGAAACCGACCTGGTTGTTGACCACCACGTGGATCGTCCCGCCGGTGCGGTACCCGCGCAGCTGCGACATCTGCAGCGTCTCGACGACCACGCCCTGGCCCGCGAACGCAGCGTCGCCGTGGACGAGGATTGGCAGCCAGGTGAAGGTACCGATGGGCTTGCGGTCCTGCTTGGCGCGGACGATGCCCTCGAGGACACCGTCGACGGTCTCCAGGTGGGAGGGGTTGGCGGCGAGGTAGACCGGCAGCTCGGAGCCGTCGTCGGCGACGAAGGTCCCCTCGGTGCCGAGGTGGTACTTCACGTCGCCGGATCCGCGCTGGTTGCCCGGGAGGGTCGAGCCCTCGAACTCGCGGAACACCTGGCCGTAGGTCTTGCCGGCGATGTTCGTCAGGACGTTCAGGCGGCCACGGTGCGCCATGCCGATGGCGGCGCCGTCGAGGCCGGCCTGCGCGGCGCCCTGGAGGATCTCGTCGAGCAGCGGGATGAGCGACTCGCCGCCTTCGAGGCTGAAGCGCTTCTGGCCCACGTACTTGGTCTGCAGGAAGGTCTCGAAGGCCTCGGCCTCATTGAGCTTGCTGAGTACGCGCAGCTGCTCGTCGTGGCCCGGCTTGACGTACTTGACCTCGACCTTGTCCTGGAACCAGCGCCGCTGCTCCGGGTCCTGGATGTGCATGTACTCGATGCCGATGGTGCGGCAGTACGAGTCGCGGAGCACCCCGAGCACGTCGCGGAGCTTGAGGACGCGGTGCCCGCCGAAGCCGTTGGTGACGAACTCGCGGTCGAGGTCCCAGAACGTCAGCCCGTGGTTCTCGATCTCCAGGTCCGGGTGCGAGCGCTGGACGTACTCGAGCGGGTCGACGTCGGCCATCAGGTGGCCGCGGACCCGGTAGGAGTTGATGAGCTCCTGCACGCGCGCGGTCTTGTCGATGCGCTCCGCCAGGTCGACGGCGATGTCGTCGGCCCACTGGATCGGGGCGTAGGGGATGCGCAGCGCCCGGAAGATGTCCTCGTAGAAGTCGCGCTGCCCGAGCAGCAGCTCGTGCACCTTCTTCAGGAACTCTCCGGATCCGGCGCCCTGGATCACGCGGTGGTCGTAGGTGCTCGTGAGCGTGATGGTCTTGCCGATGCCGAGCGCGTTGAGGGTCTTCTGGCTCGAGCCCTGGAACTCCGCGGGGTACTCGAGGGCGCCCGCGCCGATGATGCAGCCCTGGCCCTTCATGAGACGCGGCACGGAGTGGACGGTGCCGATCCCGCCCGGGTTCGTCAGGGAGATCGTCGTGCCCTGGAAGTCCGCTGCGGTCAGCTTGTTCCCTCGGGCGCGGCGGATGAGGTCCTCATAGGCGCTGAGGTACTCGTTGAACGTCATCGTGTCGGCCCGCTTGATGCTCGGCACGAGCAGCGCGCGGGTGCCGTCGGGCTTGGGCAGGTCGATGGCGATCCCGAGGTTGATGTGCGCGGGGGCGACCACGGACGGCTTGCCGTCGACCTCGGAGTAGAAGACGTTCTGGCTCGGGAACTCCTTGAGCGCCCGGATGATGGCCCACCCGATGAGGTGGGTGAAGCTGACCTTGCCGCCGCGCGTGCGCGCCATGTGGTTGTTGATGACGATGCGGTTGTCGATCATCAGCTTCGCGGGGATCGTGCGGACGCTCGTCGCGGTCGGGACGGTCAGGGACTCGTCCATGTTGTGCGCCAGGGTCTTCGGCATGCCGCGCAGGGGCGTGACGACGTCCTGCGCCTCCTCGGCGTCGGCGTCGTCCTTCTTGACCGGCGCCTGTGCGGGGATCGGCGCCTCCTTGGCCGGCTTCGCCGTGGTGCGGGCCACGGGCTGCTGCCCGATCACCGGGATCGGCGCGGTCACCGGATGCGGCTCGGACGCCGGGGCCGCGGCGGTCGTGGCCTGGCCGGGCTGGTACTTCTCCAGGATCGGCCACCACTCCTTGTCGACGGAGTCGCGGTCCGCCTTGAACTGCTCGTACAGTTCGTCGACGAGCCAGGAATTGGCTCCGAACTCCCCGTCAGTCGAAGTCCCGACGCCGGTCCCCTGGCTCGACACGCTGGATCGCCTCTTTCATCGCTGAAGATCGGTGGTTTCCGCTCCGGGCCTTCCCCGGTATCGCCACGCTTCTGGTGTTCAAGCCTAACGCGTTTCAGGCGGGGGACGGCATGCCACGACGACCTCGCCCGGTCCCATGCCGACGGCGTGTCGGTAGCCTGGCCTCATGCAGTTCTCCGGTGAACGCCCCATGGTGGATCTGACCTATTCGGACGTGTTCCTCGTCCCCCGCCGATCGGGGGTCACGAGCCGTCTGCAGGTCGACCTCGCGCCGCTGGACGGGACGCCCGCGACCATCCCGCTCGTGTCCTCCAACATGAACTCGGTGACGGGGCCGCGACTGGCCGCCGTCCTCGCCCGCCGCGGCGGGATCGGCGTGCTGCCGCAGGACATGCCGCTCCAGGAGCTGGACGAGGCCATCCGCTGGGTCAAGCGGCAGCCGGTGGCCTGGGACACCCCGCTGGTGCTGGACCCGTCCGCGTCCGTCGAGGACGCCCTGCGTCTGCTGCCGGCGACCGAGGGGCACGGGGTGGTCGTCGCGACCTCGCGCGACGGCGCGGTCGACGCCGACGGCATCCGCGGGATCCTCCCGGCGACCCGTCTGGCCACGGCCCTGCCCGACGCCGCCCTCGGGGACCTCGTTCGCGAGGGCTCGCCCGCGCTCGACGTCGAGGACGTGACGGACGGACGCGCGGCGTTCGACGCGATCACGGCGACCGGCGCCGAGACCGTCTGCATGCTGCGGCACGGGCATCTGGTCGGCACCCTGACCGCGCGCAGCGCGCTGCGATCCACCCTGTACGCGCCGGCGGTCGACGCCGACGGGCGGCTCGCCGTCGCCGCCGCCGTCGGGATCAACGGCGACGTGGCGGCGAAGGCCAGGGCGCTGGCCGCCGCCGGCGTGGACGTCCTCGTGGTCGACACGGCGCACGGTCACCAGGAGGGCATGCTGCGCGCTCTGAGGACGGTCTCCGCACTGGAGCTCGGCATCCCCATCGTCGCGGGCAACATCGTCACCGCGGACGGGGTGCGCGACCTCGTGGACGCCGGCGCGACGATCCTCAAGGTCGGCGTCGGTCCCGGGGCGATGTGCACGACGCGCATGATGACCGCGGTGGGCAGGCCCCAGTTCTCCGCCGTGCTGGAGACCGCCGAGGCGGCGCGGGAGCACGGTGCGCACGTCTGGGCCGACGGCGGGGTGCGGTATCCGCGCGACGTCGCGCTCGCCCTGGCCGCCGGTGCGGCGTCCGTGATGATCGGCTCCTGGTTCGCCGGGACCATCGAGGCCCCGGGCGAGCTCCAGATCGACGAGGACGGCCGGATCTACAAGGAATCGTGGGGCATGGCCTCCACGAAGGCCGTGCAGGCGCGGTTCGGCCGGCTCGACGCCTACGAGCGGGCCCGGAAAGAGCTGTTCGCCGAGGGGATCTCGTCCTCGCGGATCTATCTGGATCCGCTCCGCCCGGGCGTCGAGGACCTCTTGGACATGATCACCTCCGGCGTCCGGTCCTCCTTCACCTACGCAGGGGCCTCGTCCGTCCCGGAGTTCCACGAACGTGCGGTGGTGGGGCTGCAGTCCGCCGCGGGATACGAGGAGGGCAAGGCGCTGCCCGTGAGCTGGTAGCCGGCACCCGCCGAAGCGGACCGCGAGGAGCGGGTCGCGGCAGAACCACAGGGACGGCCGCTACACTCTGAGCCACTATGGACGACCCTCCTTCTTGTAGTCCCATGCCCCACTGCCCGGTCTCCGCTTCCGCGGAGGTGACGCCATGATGGATTACATCTGGCTGGGCGTGGGGCTCCTGCTCACGATCGGCACCGGTCTGTTCGTCGCCAGCGAGTTCGCGCTGGTGAACCTGGACCGTGCGGATCTCGAAGCGCGGCAGAAGCGCGGGGAGACCCGCCTCGCGATGACGATCGCCGCGCTGAAGATCACCTCGACGCACCTGTCGTCGGCGCAGCTGGGCATCACGCTCACCACGCTGCTGACCGGGTTCACGATGGAGCCGGCGCTGTCGAACCTGCTCCGCCCGGTGCTGACCTCCTGGGGTCTGCCGGAGGCGGCGGTCAGCGCCGTGGCGGTCGTGGTGGCGATGACGGTGGCCACGATGCTCTCGATGATCCTCGGCGAGCTGGTGCCGAAGAACTTCGCGCTGGCGCTGCCGCGGGCGACCGCCAAGGTCGTGATCCCGTTCCAGACCGCCTTCACCTGGGTGTTCCGCCCGGCGATCTCCCTCCTCAACGGCAGCGCCAACGGCGTGCTCCGGGCGATGGGGATCGAGCCGAAGGAGGAGCTCTCCGGCGCGCGTTCGGCGGAGGAGCTCTCGTCGCTGGTGCGCCGCTCGGCGAGCGCCGGCCTGCTGGAGGCCGATACCGCCACGCTGCTGGATCGCAGCCTGACGTTCTCGCGGCTGACCGCGGCCGACGTGATGACGGCGCGTCCCAGCATGCACGCGGTGGCCGCCGGCGACTCGGCGGACGATGTCATCCAGCTCGCGCGGCGGACCGGTCACAGCCGCTTCCCGGTCTACGACGAGGACTTCGACGACATCACCGGCGTCGTGCACCTCAAGGCGGCGGTGTCGGTGCCGCGCGAGCGCCGGGCCGAGGTGCCCGCCGCCGCGCTCGCGACCGAGCCGCTGCGCGTGCCGGAGACGGTCCACCTCGACGCCCTCATCGCGGAGCTGCGGTCGCGGGGGTATCAGATGGCGATCGTCGTGGACGAGTACGGCGGCACGGCCGGCGTCGTCACGCTCGAGGACCTGGTGGAGGAGATCGTCGGCGAGGTGTCCGACGAGCACGACCGGAGCAGAGCCGGCGTCGTGCGCGGCAAGGACGCGATCACGTTCCCCGGCGAGCTGCGTCCGGACGAGCTGCTCTCCGGCACCGGGATCACTGTTCCGGAGGGCGACGTGTACGACACCGTCGGCGGGTTCGTGATGAGCGTGCTGGAGCGCGTCCCCTCGGTGGGTGACGAGGTCTCGATCGACAGCGGCACGCTGACGGTGGTGCGCATGCACGGTCGTCGTGTCGACCGGGTGCGCTTCACGCCGGTGCCTCCGGACGGCGGCGATGCGCCCGACCGGGGCGCCGACGGATCGGAGGCGGACCGATGAGCGACTGGGCAGGCCTGGTCTGGCTTTTCGTGCTCCTCCTGGCGAACGCGTTCTTCGTGGGCGCCGAGTTCGCCGTGATCTCCGCCCGGCGCTCGCAGATCGAGCCGCTGGCCGAGCGCGGGTCCCGCTCCGCGAAGACCGCGCTGTACGCCATGGAGCATGCGACGCTCATGCTCGCCACCTCGCAGCTGGGCATCACGGTGTGCTCGCTGCTCATCCTGAACGTCTCCGAGCCGGCGATCCACCATCTGCTCGCCGTGCCGCTGCACGCGGTCGGGCTTCCGGACGGCGCCGTGGACGTCATCGCGTTCGCGATCACACTCGTGCTGGTCTCGTTCCTGCACGTGGTGTTCGGCGAGATGGTGCCGAAGAACCTGGCGTTCTCGGTGCCGGATCGCGCCGTGCTGATCCTGGCGACGCCGCTCGTGTGGGTGTCGAAGCTGTTCTTCCCCATCATCCGGGGACTCAACGCCACCGCCAACGGCGTGCTGCGGCTGTTCCGCGTGGAGCCCAAGGACGAGGCGGCGTCGACGTTCACGCTCGACGAGGTGGCGACCATCGTCACGCAGTCGCGTCGTGAGGGTCTGCTGAACGACGCGTCCGGGACGGTCGCGGCCGCGGTGGAGTTCACGGACAAGAAGGCGCGCGACATCGCCGTGCCGCTGGACGCGCTGGTGACGATGCCCATGGGATCGACGCCGGACGACGTCGAGCGCGCCGTCGCCAAGCACGGCTTCTCGCGCTACGTCATCGTGGATCCGGACGGCGCCGCCGTCGGCTACGTGCACCTCAAGGACGTGCTCCGCTCCGCCGAGGGCCCCGATGCGGCGGAGCGTGCGCTCGAGCCGATTCCTGCCAAGCGCATCCATCACATGGTGCCGGTGCAGGAGGACACGGACCTGGAGGACGCCCTGGCGATCATGCGCCGGGCCGGACGGCATCTGGCGCAGGTGCGCGACGCCGAGGGGCGCACCACCGCGGTGCTGTTCCTCGAGGACATCCTCGAAGAGCTCGTCGGGGAGGTGCAGGACGCCACACGGCGCGGTCACGGTCGCTGACCCGCTCGCGCCGAGGCCCCGCGATCCGTCCGGCGGATCGCGGGGCCTCGTTCGCGTCGATCAGCGCCAGCGCGCGCGGAGGTACTGGTCGGGCCAGTAGTCGAGCTCGACCCCCAGCTCGTGCGCCGCACGCAGGGCGAAATGGGGATCGCGCAGCCACTCCCGACCCGCGAACACGGCGTCGGCCGATCCGTCGGCGAGCACCTGCTCGGCCTGCGCGCCCGCGGTGATGAGCCCCACGGCCGAGGAGGGGATCCGCCCGCCGCGCCGCACCGCCGCCGCGAACGGCACCTGATAGCCGGGGTGGACGTCGATGCGCTGGTGCGCGACGAGACCGCCGCTGGACACGTCGATCAGGTCCGCGCCGCGCGCGACCGCAGCGTCGGCGACCGCGGCGGCGAGCTCCGGCGTGAACCCGCCCTCGGCATGGTCCGTCGCCGAGATCCGCACGAAGAGCGGCATACCCGGGTCCGCCTCGGCGCGCACGGCGTCCACGACGCGCAGCAGCAGGCGAGCCCGATTCTCCGGCGTGCCTCCATATTCGTCCTCGCGTCGGTTGCTCAGCGGGGAGAGGAACTGGTGCAGGAGGTAGCCGTGGGCGGCGTGGAGCTCCAGCACATCGAAACCGGCCTCGATCGCGCGGCGCGCGGCGGCGGCGAAGCCGTCCACGACGCGCTCGATCCCCGCCGCGTCGAGCGCGGCCGGAGCGGCGAAGCCCTCGAACGGGACCGCGGACGGCGCGACCGTGGTCCAGCCGCCCTCGGACGCGGGGACCGACCCGCGCTGCGGGGCCCAGGGCCACCATGTCGACGCCTTGCGACCGGCGTGGCCGAGCTGGACGCCGATGAGCGCGCCGCGCTCGTGCACGTCCTGGACGATCGGCGCCCAGGCGTCGCGCTGCTCGTCCGTCCAGAGCCCGGTGTCGCGGGGGCTGATCCGCCCCTCCGGCACCACGGCGGTGGCCTCGGCCACGATCAGTCCCGCGCCGCCCGACGCGAACTGTGCGAGATGGGCGCGGTGCCAGCTCTGCGGGACTCCGTCGACAGCGCTGTACATGCACATCGGGGAGACCCAGAGGCGATTGCGGAACGTCGTGCCGCGGATGGTCAGGGGAGAGAACAGGATGCTCACGACTCGACGCTAGCCCAGCCCGGTAGGGCCCGGCCCGAACCCGCGTCGCACGGCCGCGCTCGCGGGGGAGGGACTGCGGGATCGCGCCCGCGCCCGGGTAGCGTGGACCCATGCCGCAGCTTCGGGAGTGGTCGCGCGACGACACGCGCCGTCTCGTGCGTGCGCCGCGGCCCGACGACGACAAGTACCGGCGGGGCGCCGTCGCCCTGTGCACCGGTTCCGACGCGTACCCCGGCGCCGCCGTGCTCGGCGTCGAGGGGGCGTGGCGCGCCGGCGCCGGGTTCGTCCGACACCTCGGCGCGCGGCGGGTCGGCGACGCCGTCCTCGCCCGGCGGCCCGAGACCGTGGTCGAGCTCCTTCCCGAGGGCGACGATGACGAGTCCGCGGGCGCCCTCCCACGGGCGTCCGCCTGGGTCGTCGGATCGGGGATGGACGCGTCGCAGCGGGACCCTGCCGCGACTCGGG
>NZ_BCRA01000087.1 GCF_001552355.1 Microbacterium resistens NBRC 103078 | reverse complement strand
CCGAGTCCGCATCCGCCGACGCCGCCGCCGACGCAGAGGCGTTGGTGTTCACGTCACCGGGGTCGCCCGCGGTCACGGTGACCGTGTCCTGAGCGGTGACGGTCGGGTCGTCGACCTGCGTGCCCACGAGCGTGTAGTCGCCGGGGACCGCGTCGGCCGGGACGGGGTACGCCGTGCCCGCAGGCAGGGATCCGTCCGGCTCCACCGTGACGGTGACCGGCGTGCCGACCACAGCGCCGGTGCCGTCGCGCAGCTCGATGGTGACCTGGGTGCCCGGAGCCCATCCGTCGCCCGCGACCGGGAGGCTGGTGCCGGCCTGGACCGGGTCCGTTCCCGTGATGGTCGGGGTGAGCGCGGCGAGCGCCTTGACCGTGGACGAGCCGAGATCCAGCTTGATGGCGTTGATCGCCGGCAGCAGCTCCACGCTCAGCGCGCGAACGGTGAAGCTGTCGCCCGGCAGGTCGCCGGTGCCGTTGATCGGGGCCTCGGTGGGCTGCTCGTTGATCGTGATCGCGACGATGCTGTTTAGCACCGGCTCGATCGCGTTGTCGAGCAGACCGGTCACGATCGGCTGCACGACGCCCATGAGGGTCGGCTGCAGCTGGTCGATGACGTTCGTCACGACCGGTTCCAGAGCACCGCCGATGTCGGTGACGAGGCCGGACAGGGCGTCGATGATCGGCTGCAGGACCGTGCCGACGGGGATCCCCGCGACGTTGATCTGGCTGGTGTCGATCACGGGGGCGGAGAAGCCGTCCATGCCGAGGAACCCGCCGATGCTGCCGATGACGGTCACCGGGGCGTTCACCAGCGGACCCACGATGGGGAGGCTGATGTCGGCCTGGATGTCGACCGTGAGCTCGACGTTGTAGAGCCCCTGGGTCACCACGTCGACGACCTTGGAGATCAGCGAGTTCTCACCCGCGCCGGTGACGGCGTCGGTGATGCCGTCGAGGATGCCGTTGACCACCGCGTCGTCGAGCACCGGGGTGTTCGGGTCGAGGCTGTTCAGGCTGGTCGCGCCGGTGCGGTCCACCACGAGCTCCGCCAGGTCGACGTGGATCGTCCCGGTCGAGAGGTCGATGACGAGGCTGCCGTCGGTGTTGGACAGCGGCTCGTTCAGCAGGACGTCGCGCACCTCGTCGGTGAGCGGCTGCGTGTCCAGCGACAGCGCGTTCAGCTCGGCGTTGGTGAGCGGGAGCGCGTCGATGACGCTCAGCACACCGGCGACGAGCTGCTCGATCTGTCCGCCGGGGCCGATGAGGGCCTCGATCGGCAGGAGCGCCGTGCCGACCGCCGTGTCCACGACGTCCGTCAGGCCCGCCACCGTCGGGCTGTGCAGGTCGAGGCCGAGGCCCGCGATCGCGTACTCCGAGGTGAGCGTCCCGGCATCCGACGAGGCCGTCGAGGCGAGGGCCCCGACGCTGAGCGACGCCTGGTCCAGCAGCTGGTCCGTGAGCGTGTCGATGCCGAGCTGGCCGAACAGGTCGGTCAGATCGATGTGGGCCGGGTCGACGCTCGACCCGATCCCGCCGACGTCGATGCCGCCGTCCTCGGTGATGAGGCCGGACGCGGCGAGCGACGAGGTGACGCTCGGCGACTCGCTGTAGCTCTGGGCCGCACCGAGGTCGCCGAGGTTCAGCAGGCCGGGCGTCGTGCCGTCCGTCAGCAGCGGGATGTTGATCCCGTCGCCGAGATCGATGGTCAGCGCGCCGCCGAGCACGCCGAGATCGAGCGCACCGTTGTCGGCGCCCGGACCACCGGGGTTGCTGGTGAGCGTGTGGCCCAGCGCAGCGACGTCGATGCTGCTGCCGAGCAGGCCGATGGGCAGCTGCAGGATCTGCCCCTGCGCGGCCGATGGATCGTTCGGATCGGCGCCCGGCGCGGTCGCGGCGGCAGGCGCGGCGAATGCGATCGCGCCTCCGAATGCCACGGCCCCTGCCAGGCCCAATGCCGCTGGGCGCCGCAGACGCGACCACCCATTTCTGTTCGTTGTCACGAACCCCTCCCTGATGTCTGGATCGCTCCGGAGCAACAAGGCCTCCCCAGGACCGACGGGTGTCGGCAGGCGCAAGTAGCGCCAGTATGCCGGTAGTTCACAGCGAATGTCCAGCATTCCGAAGGACCGGGATATCAATCGACATCCGGGGATTCGGCCCGTTTTCCCGCACCGACGGGGAGTCGGGACCGGGGACGACGAACGCATAACGATCTGGTGACGACGACCACGACGTCGGGCGGCGCGGAGACGGCGAGAGGGCATGCGATGCCCGTGCGACAGCACGCACGAGCACCCTTCCCGAGGGGGCGTACGACTCCGCGTCAGGCGCCTGCGGCGATGACCTCGAGCAGCGCCGCGCCGTAGGCCTCGCGTTTGCGTTCTCCGATGCCGCTGATCCCGATCAGGTCCTCGCCACGGGTGGGCCGGTGCTCCGCGAGTGCGCGCAGCGTGGCGTCGCCGAACACGACGTAGGCGGGGACGCCCTGCTCCTTCGCCGTCCGCGCGCGCCAGGCGCGGAGCTCCTCGAACAGCGCGCGATCGGCCTCGGACAGGTCCGCCGCCGCCGAGCGCTTGGCGCCCCGGCCCTTGCCCGCCGCCCCGGCACGGCTGACCACGTCGTGGCGGAGCCGCACCGGTGTCGTGCCGTTGAGGACGCCCGCGCTCGCGTCGCTGAGGGCCAGGGTGCCGTAGTCGCCCTGGGCCTGCATGAGCCCCTGGGCCAGGAGCTGGCGGATCACGGAGCGCCACTGCGCGTCCGAGAGGTCGGCCCCGATGCCGTACGTGGCCAGCTCGTCGTGCCGCATCGAGCGGATCCGCTCCGTCGACGCCCCGCGCAGGATGTCGATGAGGTGCCCCGCCCCGAACGACTGCCGCCGCTCTCGCTGGAGCCGCACGATGGTGGACAGCAGCTTCTGCGCCGGGATCAGCCCGTCCCAGCTCTCCGGAGGCGTGAGGCACGTGTCGCAGTTGCCGCACGGCGCCGAGTCCTGCCCGAAGTAGCCGAGCAGGTTCTGCCGCCGGCACGAGACCGTCTCGCAGAGGGCGAGCATCGCGTCCAGATGCTGGTTCTGGCGCTGCTTGATCGCGCGGTCGCCCGCGGACTGCTGGATGAAGCGGCGCTGCTGGACGACGTCGCCCAGCCCGTACGCCATCCACGCGACGGACGGTTCGCCGTCGCGCCCCGCGCGACCGGTCTCCTGGTAGTACCCCTCCACGGACTTGGGGAGGTCGATGTGCGCCACGAAGCGCACGTCGGGCTTGTCGATCCCCATGCCGAACGCGATCGTCGCGACGACGACCACGCCCTCGTCCCGCAGGAACCGCGCCTGGTTGGCGGCGCGGACCTCTGCGTCGAGCCCCGCGTGATAGGGGATCGCGTCGACCCCCTGGTCCTGGAGGAACGCGGCGGTCTGCTCCACGGACGAGCGGCTGAGCGCGTACACGATCCCGGCGGACTCCGACCCCATCGTGTCGCGGACGGAGCCGATGAACGACACCAGCTGGCGTCGGACGTCCGTCTTCGGGTCGATCCGGTACTGGATGTTCGGGCGGTCGAAGCTCGCCACGAAGTGCTTCGCGGACGGCAGGCGCAGCCGCTCGGTGATCTCGCGGTGCGTCTCCCGGGTGGCGGTCGCCGTGAGGGCGATCCGGGGGACGCCGGGGAACCGTTCGCCCAGGTCCGACAGGGCGAGGTAGTCGGGACGGAAATCGTGCCCCCACTGCGACACGCAGTGCGCCTCGTCGATCGCGATCACGCTGAGCGCGCCCCTCTGCAGGAGCGCGGTGGTCTGCGCGCCGGACAGCCGCTCCGGCGCGACGTAGAGGAGGTCCAGCGAGCCGGAGAGGTAGGCCCGCTCCACCTCCGCCCGCTCCGCGGGGGACTGCGTCGAGTTGAGATAGGCCGCGTTCACGCCGTTGGCGCGCAGCGCGTCGACCTGGTCGTGCATGAGGGCGATCAGGGGGCTCACGACGAGCCCCGTGCCCTCCCGAACGAGCGCGGGGATCTGGTAGCAGACGCTCTTTCCGCCGCCGGTCGGCATGAGCACCACGGCGTCGCCGCCCGCCACGACCTGGTCGATGATCGCCGCCTGGTCGCCGCGGAAGGCGTCGTACCCGTACACCGTGCGCAGCGCCTCTGCGGCGGTCGCGAAGCGGGAAGGCGCGGGCACCGAGGGTGCGTGGGGCGCGGGGAAGCTTCCGCGCGGAGCGCTCCCCGGCATCCCGGCCCAGTCCTCCTCGACGGGCGGAGGGGCGTCGTCCCAGGGCACGTCCGCGTAGGGGTCGCCCGACGGAGGCTCGGACGGCGGCAGGTCGGCATACGGGTCGTACGGATCCTGCGCGGGCATGTCCCCAGCGTAACGAGAAGCGGCGACATCCGGCCGCTTCCCTCCCCAGCTCCCGTTTCGGGGTCCGATCCGGTCGTTCGGGGTCGGTCCCGGGGTCACTTCTCCCCACGACGGACCCCGAAACTCCACGTCGGAGCTCACCGCGTCGGACGGGCGTAGGTTGGGTCCAGGACCGAGGAGGACGCATGGCCGACATCACCGTCACCCGAGACGACGACGCTTCCCGCTTCGAGCTGCGCCGCGACGGAGTCCTCGCGGGCTTCGCCGAGTTCGACCGGCGGCCGGGCGAGATCCGGTTCACCCACACGGAGGTCGATCCGGCGTTCCAGGGGCAGGGACTGGCCGGGATCCTCGCCGCCGAGGCGCTGACGGACGCCGCCGCCTCCGGCGACGAGATCGTGCCCTACTGCCCCTACATCGCCCGCTATCTGCAGACGCATGAGGTCGCGGGCGCCCGCATCCGCTGGCCGAGGGTGCCCGGCGCGGAGACGACCGAGGGATGAGCGCCTACGGCCCGCGCTCGGTCGCGCTCTCGCCGCGCGAGGTCCCGCTCGGCGGCGTCCGCGCGATGAACGTCCGTCGCACGCTGCCGAGCAAGGAGCTGCCGACGATCGGGGCGTGGTGCTTCCTCGACCGCTTCGGCCCCGACGAGGTGCGCATGCGCGTCGAGCCGCATCCGCACATCGGCCTCCAGACCGTCACCTGGCCGCTGGTCGGCGAGGTCCGTCACCGGGACGCGGTGGGCAGCGACGTGGTCCTGCGGCGGGGCCAGCTCAACCTGATGACCGCGGGCAGGGGCATCGCGCACTCCGAGTACTCGGTGGGCGACGACGCCGTGCCGCTCGACGCCCTCCAGCTCTGGGTCGTGCTGCCGGACGGCGCGGCGACCGGAGCCCCGGGATTCGAGCAGCACACGGAGCTGCCCGCGCTGTCGATCGATGCGGAGGAGGGCGACGACGCCCGGGCGACGGTCGTGCTCGGCGAGCTCGCCGGCGTCCGCTCCCCCGCCTCCGCCCACACGCCGATCGTGGGCGCCGAGATCCGGCTCGCCCCCGGCTCCCGGGTGAACCTGCCGCTGCGCGAGGACTGGGAGCACGGCGTGCTGGTCGTCGAGGGGGACGCGCGGGTCGCGGCCGTCGACGTCCCGCGCGGGGATCTGCTGTTCCTCGGCGACTCGCGCGACGAGGTGGAGATCAGGACGCAGGACGGCGCGCTCCTCTTCCTGCTCGGCGGCGAGCCGTTCGAACAGGACCTCGTGATGTGGTGGAACTTCGCCGGCCGCACGCACGAGGAGATCGTCGAGGCGCGGACGGCCTGGGAGGCCGAGGGCGAGGGTCCGCAGGAGGACCCGCGTTTCGGGCCGGTCGTCGGGCACGGCGGCGAGCGGATCCCCGCCCCGCCGATCCCTCCGGTGCGGCTCATGCCGCGTCGCCGCAGGATCTGACGCCTTCACCGTGACGAGGACGCGAGAAGGGCGGGCGCCCGAGGACGCCCGCCCTTCCGTCGCCGCCGTTACCGCGCGTCGACCGTGACGACCGTGCGGACGGCCGAGTCGCCGTACTGCACCAGGCCGAGGTAGCGGTTCGGCGCCAGCCCCTTCCAGGAGAGGTCGTACGACGTCGGCACGCCCCGCGTCGCCGCGAGCGGGTTCGGCGTGGCCGTGAACGATCCCTCGCCGCCCTCGAGCACCGTTGCGTAGGTCATGTCCCACGTCATCGGAGCCGACGTCGAGTAGATGTTCGCGACCACGACGTACGTGCCGGCGGTCGGCGTCGGGATGGTGACCTGCTCGTCCGCCGAACCGGTCGCCGACTGCCAGCGCTGGTAGTAGCGCAGGTCCGACGGGCTCACGACGTGGTAGACGGACAGATCGAGGTCGCTGCCGGCGTCGTCCGACGAGTCGAGGTCGAAGCGGGACAGCTGGGCGCCCTCGGGCACCTCGATGACCCACGCGACGTCCTTGTTCTCGTCGCCCGACTGCTCGTTTCCGGAGTGGCCCTCGACCGGGTTGTCCGGATCGGCCAGCATCGTGAACGGCGTCAGCCCGGCGAGGTTCAGCGGCAGCTCGCCGTCGATGCCCGGCGTGACCTCGACGGTGGCGGATCCCGCCGCCCCCGAGGCCGTGACCTCGGACGGGGCCGCGGCCGTCACCGGGAACACGGCCAGCGGCGAGCGCACGACGTGCTCGTCGCTGCGCCAGGTGAGGGCTCCGGTCGCCCACGTCTCCACGGGCGCGTCGCCATTGTCGAACGTCACCGTGAAGCTCGCGGTCTCGCCCGCCGCCCCGAACGACAGCGTCGAGGGCTCGACCGAGACCTCCACGCCCGGGAGGTCGACGGAGGCCGTGTACGTGCCGGGGCCGGTCGCGGTGACCGTGCGCGTGACGCTCTGCTCCGCCGCCAGCGTGCCGATCCCGATCGAGGCGAGGTTGAGGTCGCTGCCGTCGATCGGCTCGACCTCGTCGAACTCCGCCAGCCCCGTGCCCTCGATGTACGCCGCCCAGTCGCTCGGGCCGTTGAGGTACAGCAGTCCCGGGTCGAAGTACTTCCCCGGGTCGACCTGTCCCGCGCCTTGGGCGAACGGATCGGGCGTGGGCTCCCCGTCGGCGCCGACGGTGTCGTAGGCCGTCGTCATGAGCGCCGACTTGATCTCCGCCGGCGCGGCGTCGGGCCTCTCGCCCAGGTACAGCGCGCCGAGACCGGCCACGTGCGGAGACGCCATCGACGTCCCGGAGAGGATGCCGAAGGTCGGCTCCGCCTTGCGCGCGTTGTTCGTCGCCGCGAGGATCGCGACGCCGGGCGCCGCGACGTCGGGCTTGATCACGTCCGACCCGTTGGCGTTCATCGGGCCGCGGCTGGAGAAGCCCGCCACCTGGGGCACCGGGGTCTCCACGCCCGTCACGTTCTCGCCGATCAGCGTGACGGGGCGATCCGTCCCGCCGCGCACGTACGCGAGCACGGCGTCGTGGTGCGCCGCCGCCAGGTGGACGGTCGGCACGGCGTGGAAGTCGTTGTCGAGCGAGTCGGCGGCGCCCGGGACGTTCACGAGGATCATCCCCGCGCCCCCGGCGTCCTTCACGACCTGCGACTTCTCGGCGCGGGCGTTCTCGCCCCGCTCGCAGACGACGATGCGTCCGGACACCTTCGCCGCGTCGAGGCTTCCCGGCAGGCACAGCGCCGCCCCGTCGGCGGCGGCGGCGTCCCCGGCGAAGACGGACGGCCCGGTCACCTCGGTGCCGAACGGCACGCTGACCGTGGCGCCGGCCGCCTCGAAGCCCTCGAACCGCACGGTGCCCTCCCACGTCGGGATGGTGGAGGCGGCGACGGTGGTGTACCAGGGCGACGCGTGATCGGCGGTGACCGGGTCGGGCCCGTTGTTGCCGGCGCTGACCGACACGAAGACCCCGGCCGCCGCCGCGTTCAGGAACGCGATGTCGTCCGGCTCCAGCACGCTCGGGGCGGATCCGCCGCCGATGGAGTAGTTGATGACGTCGACGCCGTCGGCGACGGCCTGGTCGATCGCGGCGACGAGGTCGCTGAGCGCGCAGATGTCGTCGTCCGTGACGGCCGGGTCCGGGCCCTCGTAGCAGGCCTTGTACGCGGCGACCTTCGCGGCCGGGGCGACCCCGGAGACGGTGCCGAAGTCGACGCCGTTCACCTGGGCGGCGACGCCGAAGTTGCCCGCGGCGGTGCTCGCGGTGTGCGATCCGTGCCCGGCGCCGTCGCGCGGGGAGAGGTAGTCGTACTGGAAGTCGAAGCCCGCGGCCTCCGCACCGGCGGAGAAGTACTGGGCCCCGACGAGCTTCGTCGAGTAGTCGTGCTTGTTCCAGTCCTGGCCCTGCACGATCGTGCTGCGGAACTGGCCGCCGTCGGACTTGTCGAAGATCACCGAGGTGCCGTCGGTGTACGGCTCGGAGCCGCTGTGCTTCTGCTTGCGCAGCTTCTCCCCGGCGAACGACGGGTTCTCCGGGGCGATCCCCGTGTCGACGACGCCGACGACCACGCCCTCCCCCGCCGTGCCGACGCCGCCGGTCGCCTCCCAGACGCCGCCGGCGCCGGTGGCGTCGTCCCCGAGGCCGAGGAAGTCGGTCGAGGACTGCGCGTCCGGGTGCCGGATCTCGTCCGGATACACGCCGAGGACGTCCTTCGACGCGCGCAGCGCGTCGACCTGGGTGCCGCTGAGCTGCGCGCTGAAGCCGTTGAGCGTGATCCGGTACTGCGCCTCGGGGGCGGCGCCGACCTGCTGGGCGAGGGTGCGCTGCGCGTCCTCGAGATGCGCGATGTACTTGCGCGAGTTGTCGGAGTGCGCGTCGAGCTGTCGGCCGCGGTCCGGCTTGGTCCGCGGCAGGCCGGCGGTGTCGCCTTCGTACGTGGCCAGGGGCGCGTCCTTCATCACGACGATGTAGTGCCCGGGTGTGCCCGTCACGGGCGTGGGCGGTGTCACCCCCTCTCCGCTCGCGTGCGCTGCCGTGGCGAAGGTCCCGGTGATCAGGGCGGTCAGGGTGACGACCGCGGCTGCCGACCGGAGGGGTGTTCGGCCCATGGGTTCTCCGATGCTCATCCGGCGCGGCCTCGTCGCCGCACCGCCGATCAACGTAGCGCGATGGCTCCGGACACGCCAGAGGCCGCGCCCGGTATATCACGGTCGCCCTCGCCGCCGGCGCCCGACCGGGGCCAGTACGCTGGACGGGTGCCCACCCGATCCGCTCTCCCCACCCGGGTGCTGCTCGTCTGCGCCGCGATCGGCGTGGCCACCGGCCTCGTCGGGGGGATCGCCGGCTGGATGACCCTCGTGGTGCTGCCGCTGGCGCCCTGGGCGTACGGACTCGTGCTGGGCTCGCACGTGCTCCCCGGGATCGTGGCGCAGGAGGTGCTGCGCCGTCCGCTCGTGGCGCTGCTGTCCCATGTGCTCGCCGCGCTCGTCGCGAGCGCGTTCAACCCGGTGTGGTTCCCGCGGTTCCTCGGCACCGCGCTGCTGTTCGGACTGATCCAGGAGGGCGTCGCCGCCCTCACCCGGTACCGCGCGTGGGGCCCCTGGCGCTTCTTCATCTCCGCGGTGGTGATCGGCGGGGTGATCGCGGTGGTCGTCTTCTTCGCGGTCGATCTCGGGTCGATGATGCCGTGGGCGCAGATCGCCTACCTCGCGATCGCCGTCGCCGGACCGGTCGCCTGGACCGCGGTGGGTCTCGGCGTCGGCACGGCGTTGCGTCGCGCCGGCGTCGCCCAGCGCTGAGCCGTCCGCCGCCTGCCCGTCCGCGGCTTTCCGCCGACTGCTGTTCGCGAATCAAATTAGGGCAGGCTAACCTAGGATCACCCGCAAGATCGAGGTGACCCGTGCCGTCGTCCGCTCCCCTGATCCGCGTGCGCGAGCTCTCCCTCACCCACGCGGGCGAGAACGACCCGTCGCCGCACGACCTGACCGCCGACATCCGGCCCGGCGAGGTCGTCCTCCTGCTCGGCCCGAGCGGTTCGGGCAAGTCGACGTTCACTCTGGCCCTCAACGGCCTGATCCCGCACTCCGTCCCGGCCGCCGTCGACGGCACGGTCGAGATCGCCGGGCACGACACCGCGACGACCCCGGTCGCCGTGCTCAGCACGCGCGTGTCCATGGTCTTCCAGGACCCGGACGCGCAGCTGGTGACCGGATCCGTCCTCGACGAGGTCGCGTTCGCGCTGGAGAACCTGCGGCTCCCCGTCGACGAGGTGCTCAGCCGATCCGAGCGGGCGCTGCGGCGCCTCGGACTGTGGGAGCGCCGTGCCGAGAACCCGGACCGGCTGTCCGGCGGAGGACGCCAGCGTCTCGCGATCGCGGCGGCGGTCGCGATGCAGTCGCCGATCTGCGTGCTCGACGAGCCGACCGCCAACCTGGACCCCGCGGGCGCCGCGGAGGTCTACGCGGCCCTGCGCGATCTCGCCGCGGACGGGGACCGGGCGATCGTCCTGGTGGAGCACGACCTCGACGCCGCCATCGACCTCGCCACGCGCGTCATCGTCCTGGACCAGTCGGGCCGCCCGGTGTTCGACGGCCCGCCCGCGGAGATCCTGCGCACGCACGCGGACGAGCTCGCCGAGCTGGGCGTGTGGCTCCCGACGGCGACGCTCCTCGCCCGGCGCCTGCGCGCCCGCGGCGTCGTCCTCGATCCGCTCCCCCTGACGGCCGACGACCTGCGCACGGCCCTCGCTTCCTCCCCTTACCCCTCCGTGCCCCCCTCCCCGTCCGCGCCCCCCTCCCCCTCCCCGTCCGTCGAGTGGTCAGTTTCTGTGGGTTCCGAGGCGTTGAACCCGCAGAAACTGACCACTCGACAGGGGGCGCAGGAGGACGCGCTCATCCGGGTGCGCGGACTCGATGTCGTGCGCGGCCGCACACCCGTGCTGCGCGGCGTGGACCTCGACGTCGCGAGCGGGTCGATCACCGCCGTGGTCGGTCCCAACGGATCGGGCAAGACCACGCTCGTGCAGGCGATCGCCGGGGTCGTCCCGCCCCCGCGCGGGCGGATCCGGGTCGCCGACCTCGACCCGGCGACGGCGACGCCCCGGGACCTGACCGACCGGATCGGGTTCGTCTTCCAGAACCCCGAGCACCAGTTCGTCGCGGCGTCCGTGTTCGACGAGCTCGCACACGGGCTCCGGGTGCGGCGGGTCCCCGCCGACGAGATCCGCGCGCGGGTGACCGCGATGCTCGCCCGCTTCGGGCTGGAGCGGAAGGCCCAGGTGCACCCCTTCCTCCTCTCCGGCGGAGAGAAGCGACGCCTGTCCGTCGGCACCGCCCTGATCACCCGGCCCCGGGTGCTCGTGCTCGACGAGCCCACCTTCGGTCAGGATCGGGCCCGGGCCGCGCAGCTGCTCGCCCTTCTGCACGAGCTGCGCGACGAGGGGACGACGATCCTGCTCGTGACGCACGATCACGCGCTCGTCGCGGAGCACGCCACGCACGTGGTCGTCATGGACGGCGGTCGAGTCCGAGCCGCCGGGACCACGGCGGAGCTCCTGCAGTCCGGCCCGGAGAGCGGCTTCACCCTGCCCGCCGCCCTCGCCGCCGTCCCCGCCGCGCTGCATCCCCTCCTCGAGTGGTCAGTTTCTGCGGGTTCGACGGCGCTCAACCCACAGAAACTGACCACTCGACGCTCCGGTACCGCGTCGGCGGAGGGCGCCGGATGAGCGCCGACACCGCGCCGGTCGCGATCCCCCGCGCCCCGTCGTCCGCGGATCCGTACGCCGAGCCCGCGCCGGCGCCGCGCCGCGCCTTCCTGCACGGCCTGAACCCGCTCGCGAAGCTCGGCGCGGCGGTGCCGGCCATGATCGTGCTCGCGTTCGTCCGCGACCTCGCGACGCCGGCCGCGTTCCTCGCCCTCGCCTACGCCCTCATCCTGACCGGGGCCCGGCTCACGCGGCGCGCGCTCCTCCTGCTGCTCGTGGGCCTGCCCGTCGGGATGCTCCTGCTCGCCGCGACGTTCGCGGTCTGGGTCGACGCGTCCCTCGTCGACGACACCGCCGCCGTGCTGACCGTGGGCCCGTGGACCCTGTTCGCCGGCGCGCTGCAGATCGGCGCGGCCACCGCCCTGCGCCTCGGCGCGATCCTCGCCCTCGCGCTGATCGGCGGCCTCACCACGACCGGTCCCGACCTGGTCCGCGCCGGGGTCCAGCAGCTGCGCATCCCGTACCGCGTCGGCTACGCGGCGCTGGCCGCCTACCGCTTCGTCCCGCGGTTCGGCACGGAACTCTCCGTGATCCGCGCCGCCCACCGGGTGCGCGGGTACGGCGCCGGGAGCGGACGGGGTCCGTTCGCCCGCATCGCCCGGGGGTGGGGGTACATCGTGCCCCTGCTGGCCGGAGCGATCCGTCACGCGGAACGCGTCGCCCTGGCGATGGACGCGCGCGCCTTCGGGGCGTACCCCACCCGTACCGAGCGCCACCTCGTGCCCTTCCGGACGCGGGACGCCGTCTTCCTCGTCCTCATGATCGCCGCCTCGGCGGTGATCTTCACCGTCTTCTTCCCCTGGCAGCTCCCCTGAGCGCCGCGAAAGGAACGCCATGGCGTACAGCAAGCAGGTCAAGCCCGCCTCGACCGACCTCATCCCGCTCACCGTGCTGCGGACCGAACGGTTGTCCCCGCACTGGATGCGGGTCACGCTGGGCGGCGGAGGGATCGATCGGTTCCGCCCCCTCGGCTACGACCAGTGGTTCCGCCTGTTCCTGCCGCTCGGGGGCGAGGAGGGGCTGGCGCGCGTGCCCGCGAAGGCGAACAGCGTGCTCGGATACCTGAAGTTCCTGCGGATCCCGGACGGCGAGCGGCCCGTGATGCGCAACTACACCGTACGGGCGTTCCGGCCCGCGACGGCCGGCCGCCCCGCCGAGCTCGACGTCGACTTCGTGCTGCACGGATCGGCGGCGGACGGCACCTCGGGCCCGGCCGCGCGGTGGGCGGAGACCTGCACCCCCGGGGAGAACGTCCTCATCATCGACGAGGGGCTGTGGTTCAACCCCGAGCGCGGTCAGGAACGCGTCCTGCTCGTCGGCGACGAGACCGCGCTGCCGGCGATCGCCTCGATCTGCGCCTCCCTGCCCGACACGGCCGCCGGCGTCGCGCTCATCGAGGTCCCCTCCGCCGAGGACGCCCTCGACTTCCCGCATCCGCCCGGGGTCACGGTGGAGTGGATCGTGCGCGGCCACGACGAGGCACCCGGCCGGCCCGCCCTGGAACGGCTGCGGGCGCGTGAGCTCCCGCCCCAGCCCTTCCACGCCTACGCCGCCGGGGAGCAGTCACTCGCGTCGGGCGTGCGCAAGCTGCTCGTCGGGGAGAGGGGCGTCGACAAGCACCAGGTCAGCTTCTGCGGCTACTGGCGGATCGGCGCCGCCTCTCCCTCGTCGAAGGCCGCCCGCGAGGCGGCGGCCGAGCCGCTCGCCTGACCGGTCCGACGCCCCCCGACCGGTGCCGAGTCGGCGGTCTCGGCCGTCCGGGCGGGCAGCGGTCAGCGCGACGCCGAAGCGCCCTCGGATCCGCGGATCCGAGGGCGCTTCGTCGGCGATATCGGCCGGCCGTCAGCGCTTGCCGGCGATCTGGCGTCCGACCAGCTCGCGCATGATCTCGTTCGTGCCGCCGTAGATGCGGTGGACGCGCGCGTCGAGGAACGCCTTCGCGATGGGGTACTCGGTGATGTAGCCGTAGCCGCCGTGGAGCTGCACGCCCGTGTCGAGCACCTCCCACTCGCGCTCGGTCGCCCAGAACTTGAGCTGAGCGGCCTCCTCCGCGCTGAGCCTCTCCGCCGCGTAGAGCTTCAGCCCCCGGTCGACGTACGCCCACAGCGCGTCGACCGCGGTCGCCATGTCCGCGATCTTGAACCGGGTGTTCTGGAAGTCGATGATCCGCTCGCCGAAGGCTTCGCGGTCGCGGGTGTAGTCGACCGTCCAGGTCAGCGCGGCCTGCGCGGCGGCGGCCGCGGAGACGGCGATGGAGAGGCGTTCCAGCGGCAGGTTCATCATGAGCTGGATGAACCCCTGTCCCTCCTTGCCGCTGATGAGGTTCTCCTCCGGGACGAAGACGTCGGTGAACGACAGCTCGGCCGTGTCCCAGCCGTGGAAGCCCATCTTGCTGAGCTTCTTGCCGTGCTCGAAGCCCTCCATGCCGTTCTCGACGATCAGCAGGCTGAACGCGTCGGGGCGATTGCCCTCGCCGGTCTTCACGAACGTCACCACGATGTCCGCGGTCTTGCCCGAGGAGATGAAGGTCTTCGCGCCGTTGAGGATGTAGCCGCCGTCGACCTTCTTGGCGTTGGTCTTGATCCCGCGCAGGTCGCTGCCCGCACCGGGGTCGGTCATGGCCAGGGCGCCGAGGACCTCGCCGGTCGCCATCCGGGGCAGCCACTTCTCCTTCTGCTCCTGCGTGCCCATGTGCACGAGGTACGGCACCGCGAGGTCGTCCTGGATGCCGAGGGCTCCGGCGAGCGAACCGGCCCCCGCCCCGATGACCTCCTCGTTCACGATGGCGCGGAAGCGGTAGTCCTGCAGCATCCCGGCTCCGCCGAACTCCTCGGGCACCGAGAGCCCCAGGATGCCGGCCTCGCCGGCGGCGAGCATGGTGGCGCGATCGATCTCCCCGTCGGCCTCCCACTTCTCGATGGTCTCGTTCGAGACGTGGCGCTTCACGAAGTCCTTGACGAGGTCGCGGAAGACCTCGTGGTCGTCGTCGTAGATGTCGCGTTCCATGCGCGCTCCTCCAAGTCGATCCGGTGCGTCGTTGCTCCCGTGATTCTAAGCGGGAGGCACGGTCCGGACGGAGCACATTGTGGGAATGCGTTCCGCGAAATGTGACACTGGGTATCGCGGTTGTGGGAAGCCGCCAGACGCGCCGTCGCGCACCGGCGATGGTCGCGGGCGGCGCCGAGCGCCGACCGCCTCAGCCGACGTAGTCGGGAGCCGGGGGGAGGCCGAAGAACTCCTCCAGCGAGGTGTATCCGGCCTCGTGGTACGCCCGCGCGATCTGCGGTCCGACGTACCGGAGGTGCCACGGCTCGGGGGCGTAGCCGGTCGCGTAGGTCTGGCCCTCGATGTAGCGCACGATGAAGCCGTACTCCCAGCTGTGCTCCGCGACCCAGGCCCCCGCCGCGGTCTCCCCGAAGCCGTTGATCCCGGTGCACTCGCCCCAGATGCACTCCTCGACGTCGGCGGCGAGCCCCGTCTGATGCTCGCTGAAGCCGGGGCGCGCCGAGAGCGCGTCCGCGTCGTTCTGGCCGTACATCTGGACCTGACCCGAGTACGTGGCGACCTGCATGTCGTACGACCGGTAGCCGCTGCCGAGCCCGAGGGCGCCGACGCCCGCCTCCTGGGACGCGGCGGACATCGCGTCCAGAGCGGTCGTCACGTCCGCGCGCAGCGGCCCGGCGAGGTCGTCCCCGATCAGGGCCGGCTCGCTCAGGGTCGACGGGGCGTACTGCACCGGGTTCAGCGGGCGGGTCTTGTTGACGACGACCCACAGCCGCGCCGGATCGGACAGGTCGATGCACGGGGCCGCACCGCTCACGACGGCGGCGCGGAAGGCCGCTCCGCCGCCGAACGCGGCGACCGCCGTGTCGTCGTCGCCCGCGGCCAGCGCCTGCTGCACCGCCGGATCCGCACACGGATCTGCCGGCGCCACCACCGTGAACTGCACCGCCGGGAGCTCCTCGACGACGGCCGGCCTCGGCGGATCCATCGACGCGACCGCAGCGACCGAGGCCTCCGGCCGCGCGCCCGCCGCGGACCCGTCGGCCAGCGACCAGATGACGCCGAGCACGGTCACCGCGAGGCCCAGCGGGACGAAGACGCGCAGCTTCGCCGAGCCCGCCAGGGCATGGCGAGCCACGGGTCGGTGCGGGGAGGTCACGCCCCCATTCTGGTACGGCTGCCTGCGATCTCGCCGAGATCGAAGATGATCACGACGACTTCTTGACTCAGTTTCGTTCTTATGTTCGAATGAGGGCATGCGCTGGCAGGGACAACGGATCGACGACACGGACGAGACGGCCCTGCCCGGGTTCGAGAACCGATCCGGGTTCCTGCGCAGCGTGACGACGCCCGAGTTCGACGGGATGACGTTCCACGAGGTGCTGGCGAAGTCGGCGCTCAACCATGTGCCGGGGCCGTCCAAGATGCCGTTCTCCTGGACGATCAACCCGTACCGAGGCTGCAGTCACGCATGCGTCTATTGCGTCGATCCACGCACACTCATTCTGTGCGCGGACGGTACGCAGCGTCGGTTGAGCGACCTCTCCGTCGGGGACGAGATCATCGGCACCCGGATCGAGGGCTCCTACCGGCGATACACCAGGACACGGATCAAGGCGAAGTGGCATACCCGCAAGAAGGCCTATCGCGTGACGCTCGCCGATGGAACCGAACTCGAAGCCAGCGGCGACCACCGTTTTCTCACCGACCGCGGGTGGAAGCACGTCGCGGATGCCGAGCGGGGACAGCGTCCGCACTTGACTCTGAGCAATCGGCTCCTCGGGTTCGGAATCGGCGGTCTGCGCGAAGCCGTGGCCACGGAGCATGCCATCGACGACGACCGCGACTACCGCCTCGGCTACCTCAGCGGGATGACGGGCGGCCTTCCCACGCGCATGGCGTTCTTCGCGGAGACCAGGCCCGCGATCACGCGCAAGCTCAGTGTCGAGGGCCTGGCGGTGAAGACAGCGGCTGACCTTCGGGTCGTCAGCATTGATCCGTTGCCCGGTGAACGCGACCTCGTCGACATCACGACGGGAACAGGCGACTTCATCGCCAACGGTGTGATCAGTCACAATTGCTTCGCCCGGGGGACGCACACGTATCTGGATCTGGACGCGGGGCGGGACTTCGACACCCAGATCGTGGTGAAGGTGAACGTCGCCGAGGTGCTAGAGCGGGAGCTGCGACGCGGGTCGTGGCACCACGAGACCGTGGCTCTCGGCACCAACACCGACCCGTACCAGCGCGCCGAGGGCCGGTACCGCCTGATGCCCGGGATCCTGCGCACGCTGGCGGAGTCCGGGACGCCGTTCTCGGTGCTGACCAAGGGCACGCTGATCCGCCGGGACATCCCCGAGCTCGTCCGTGCGTCCGCGGACGTGCCGGTCGACGTGCAGATGTCGATCGCGATGTTCGACGAGGGGTTGCGTCGGGCGATCGAGCCGGGCGCTCCCACGACCCAGGCGCGCCTGGACACGGTGCGCGCACTGTCGGACGCCGGGTTCCGAGTGGGCGTGTTCCTCATGCCGATCATGCCGCACCTGACCGACTCCGTCGCCGCGATCGACGACGCCCTCCGGCGCATCGCCGCCGCGGGTGCCGACCACGTGATCCACGGCGCGCTGCATCTGCGCCCCGGCGTGAAGCCCTGGTTCTTCCAGTGGCTGTCGCAGCATCGTCCCGATCTGCTCTCCTCCTACCGCGCGCTGTACCCGGGAGTGGCCGCGGAGGCGCCCAAGGCCTACCGGCAGTGGCTGGCGAAGCGGGTGCGACCGCTGGTCCGCGTGCACGGACTGACGGCGCAGCACAGCGAGGACCGCCCCCGGCGCCGTTCCTTCGCCGAGCCGCCGAGACACGACGCGTCGGCGACCACACCGCCGAAACCCGCGACCCCGGCGGCGCCGATGCTGTTCTGAGCCGTGCCGGGAGCATCGTCGCCGCGGAAGGGCGCCCGTAAGCTGGCGGAATGGCCTCCCACGAAGACCTGCCGCTGTCGGAGTACGCCTTCCCCGGACCGCTGCGCGATCTCCTGGTCGGCGCGATCCTCGCCGGCGACAAGACGACCACGACGTTCCTGGTCCGCGAGATCGAGGTCGGCGTCGAGACGATGCCGACCGTCGGCGAGCGCTTCTCGGTGATCGACTCCGACGGCAGGCACGTGGGGATCGAGACGATCGAGGAGGTGCGCCTCGCCCGGATCGCGGACATCGATCTGGGGCACGCGATCGGGGAGGGCGAGGGCTACACCACGGTCGCGGAGTGGCGCACGGCCCACGAGGGGTTCTGGCACGGCGAGCAGTACCGCGCGTTCATCGGGGACCCGGAGTTCCGCATCGACGACGACACGATGGCGGTGCTGGTGCGGTTCGGTTTCGAGCCCGCCGGAGCGATCGTCCCGGCGGGCCCGTCCCCGGTCAGCGGGTGAGGTCGGCGTCGGACGGCATCCGCCCCGCGATCTCCTCGATCACGTCGTCGCCGGGACGCGCCTCCTGGAACGGCGCATCGATCTCGGCGCGCTGCAGCAGCTCGCCCATCCGGCGCCGACGCTGACGCGTGATCAGCGTCACGACCCGACCCTCGCGCCCGGCACGCCCCGTGCGCCCCGCCCGGTGCAGGTAGGTCTTGTACTCGTCGGGGGCGTCCGCCTGGACGACGAGGTCGATGTCGTCGACGTGGATTCCGCGGGCGGCGACGTCCGTCGCCACGAGCACCTGGACCCGGCCGGACGTGAGCTTCTGCAGATTGCGCGTGCGCTTCGCCTGGTTGAGGTCGCCATGGAGCGAGACGGCGGGGATGCCGGCGTCCTCGAACTGCTCGGCGAGCATCTCCGCGTACGCCCGGGTCCGGGCGAAGACGAGGGTCTGGCCGTCGCGGTCGACCAGCGACGAGAGCACCTCCGCCTTGTCGCGGTGCTCGATGACGAGGACGCGGTGCTCGATGGTGCTGGTCTCCTGGCTCTCCCCGGCGACCTCGTACACGGCCGGGTCCACGAGGAACTCGTCGACCAGCGCCGCGACCTCACGGTCGAGCGTCGCGGAGAACAGCAGCTTCTGGCTGCGCTGGTCCCCGGGAAGCGCCGTCCCGGTCTTGCGCAGGATCCGCTGCACGGGCTCGACGAATCCCAGCTCGCACATGTGGTCCGCCTCGTCCAGCACCGCGATGCGCACTTCGGAGAGGTCGAGCTTGCCCTGTTCGATGAGGTCCTCGATGCGCCCCGGGGTGCCGATCACGATGTCGACGCCCTTCTTCAGCGCACCGACCTGTCGCGCCTGGGGCACGCCGCCGTAGATCTGGGTCGTGAACAGTCCCACGCTGCGAGCGATCGGCTGCACCGTGCGGTCGATCTGCAGCGCCAGCTCGCGCGTGGGGGCGAGGATGATCGCCCGCGGCGCGCGGCCGAACTCACGGCGCTTGCCCTTCTGGGACAGCAGGATGCTCTCCACGAGCGGCGCCCCGAAGGCGATCGTCTTGCCGGATCCGGTGCGTCCGCGTCCGAGCACGTCGCGCCCGTCCAGGATGGCCGGGATGGTGGCCGCCTGGATGGGGAACGGCGTCTCGGCGCCCATGCCGGTCAGGATCTCGGTGATGTTGGAGCCGAGACCGAGATCGGCGAAGCTGACGCCGTCGACCTCGGCCGCCACGACCGCCTGCGCCTGGAGCCGCTCGTGGACGACGTCCTCGGTCGGCACCGCCGCGGCGGACGCGGGTGTGCGGGTCCAGTCATCGCGGCTCGGTCGGGTCTCCCGGGACGGCCGGCGAGCGCCGCCCGCTGCGCGCGGACGCTCATCCCGACGCGGACGCTCGTCCCGACGCGGACGCTCATCCCGCTCGAACCGCGGACGCTCATCCCGACGCGGACGCTCATCCCGCTCGAACCGCGGACGCTCATCCCGACGCGGGCGCTCGTCCCGACGCGGACGCTCGTCGAATCGGTCACGGTCGCCCCTGCGGTGCGGGGCGTCGATGCGTCCCGACTCCGCGCGGTTGCGGATCGTGCGCGCCTCGTCGCGTCCGCTCTTCTCCTGTGCCGTCCACCGCCGCTTCGGCGCCGAGGCGCTGTTCTCCTCCGCAGCGCGGTAGCCGCGATGCTTCGGCGACCGGCTCCCGGGGCGGGCGGCAGGCGTCCGCTCGGTCCGCTCCGTCCGCTCGGTCCGCGTGTACCGCTCGTCCCGGTCCGGACGGTCGGCGGCGTACGCGTCCGCGCGACGATCGTCTCGCCCGGTCGCCGGGCGACCCTGGCGATGCCGGTCGTGGAAGCTCGTCTTCTTGGCGTAGCGCGGCTCGAAGTTGCGCGACGGGCGTCCGCCCTTGGGCTTGTGGTTCTTGGGCATGGGGTGTCCTTCTGGTTCTCGCACGAGAACAGCACCGCGGCGCGCTCGTGGCGCGACCGCGGTTCACCCGGGCTGTCGTCGGCCGGGGGCCATTCCTGTGATGGTGGTCATGGCGCCGCATCTCTTCGACGACGCTCACCATCGGCCCCTGGGCTCACACTTCAGGAACAACGATCCCCGCGCCTCGACGTACGAGGGTGAGCGGGTGCCCGAAGCCGACCGCCCCAGTCTACCCGTCGGACCTGAGCGGCCGCTGGCGGTGCCGGCGACGCCTCGATCTGACCGGGCCGCGTGCACCAGGGGAGCGCGGTCGTACGATGACGGGATGACCTCTCCCACCGGCTCGCAGATCGACCTTCGCCGTGGCGACGTGACGGCGCGGATCGCACAGGTCGGCGCCTCGCTGCGGCACCTGACGGTCGGCGGGACGACCGTCGTCCCGCCCTATCCGGACGACGAGCCGACGCCGCTGTGCTCCGGCGTGGTCCTGGCCCCGTGGCCCAACCGGATCCGCGACGGCGTCTGGCAGGACGGGGAGGTCACGCGAGCGCTGGCGATCACCGAGCCGAAGCTGCGCAACGCCAGCCACGGTCTCCTGCGCTTCGCGGCGTACGAGGTGGCCGAACAGGATGACGCCCGCGCCCTGCTCCGAGCGACGATCGTGCCGCAGACGGGATACCCGTACCTCGTCGAGACGTCCGTGGAGTACGTCCTTGCCGAGGACGGGATCACCGTGACCCACGCGCTGACGAATCGTTCCGCCGCGGACGCGCCCGTCGCGCTGGGCACGCATCCGTTCGTCACCATCGGGGGCGCCGATCCGCGATCCCTCGTCCTGCGGATCCCGGCGGAGACGTACTTCGAGACCGACGAGCGACTGCTGCCGATCGGCGAGTCGCCGGTGACCGACGGCACGGATCTGCGACAGGGCCAGCGGCTCGGCGACGTCACGCTCGACACCGGGTTCGCCGCGCTGCGCCGAGACGCCGACGGCCGGGCCCGCAGCACGCTCGAGGCGCCCGACGGCCGCCGGGTGACGCTCTGGCAGGGCGAGGGGTTCGACTTCGTCCAAGCGTTCACGACCGATCGCTATCCGGGCCAGGACCTCGCCGTCGCGATCGAGCCGATGACAGCTCCCGCCGAGGCGTTCAACTCCGGCCGGGGCCTGCGCCGCCTCGCCCCCGACGAGACCTGGACGCTGGAGTGGGGCATCGCCCTCACGTTCTGACCGCTCCCTCCCCTCCGCGCCCTCCCTCCCCGCCCTCCCCGCCCGTCGAGTGGTCAGTTTTTGTGGGTTCAGGGCCGTTCAACCCACAGAAACTGACCACTCGATGAGGTGCTGGCGGGTCGGAGAGGGCAAGGCGGGCGGGGGCTGCGGTCGGCGACAGGAAGGGTCCGTTGGGGCTCGCCGCCGTGGGGATCAGTCGAGATCGTTGGCGGCGGGGAGACCGCGCTCGCGGAGCTCTCGCCGCGTGAGCACCGGCGACGAGCCTCCTTCGGCTGAACCCCCCGTGCCGCCTGCGTGCGGAGCGTCACCGCCCGCGCCGTCACCGCCCGTGCCGCCTGCGTGCGGAGCGTCACCGCCCGCGGCGC
>NZ_BCRA01000086.1 GCF_001552355.1 Microbacterium resistens NBRC 103078 | reverse complement strand
CGGGGATCCGCGGGATGCAGGAGCGGGCCGCGCTGGTCGGCGGCACGGTCACGGCACGGCCGGCGCCGGGCGGCTTCGTGGTCGAGGCCCGCCTTCCGCTCGACCCGCGCGCACCCGGGTCCGGATCCGGACCCGAAGCCGACAGGGAGGGACGATGACCCGTCCGCCGATCCGCATCGTGCTCGTCGACGATCAGGAGCTCGTGCGCGCAGGGCTCCGGGCCCTCGCCGAGCGCGACGGCGACATCGCCGTCGTCGGCGAGGGAGCGGACGGCCGCGCCGGCCTCTCGCACGTCCGCGAACAGCGCCCCGACGTCGTGCTGATGGACATCCGCATGCCGGTGATGGACGGCCTTCAGGCGACCAGGGAGATCGTCCAGGACCCGGCGCTCGACGACGTGCGGGTCCTCGTGCTCACCACGTTCGACGAGGACGAGCACGTGTTCGAGGCGATCCGGGCCGGCGCGTCCGGGTACCTCTTGAAGGACGTCTCCCCCGAGGATCTGCGCTCCGCGATCCGCACCGTCGCGGCCGGCGACTCGCTGCTGTCCCCCTCCGTCACGGCGACCGTGATGCGGGCCGTCACCGCCGGATCCCGGACCGACGACACGCCGCTGCAGGGACTCAGCGGGCGGGAGGTCGAGGTGCTCACCCTCATCGGGCGCGGGCGCACGAACGACGAGATCGCCGCCGATCTCTTCCTCAGCCCGGCGACGGCGCGCACCTACGTGAGCCGGCTGCTCGCACGGCTCGGCGCCAGGGACCGGGCCGCGCTCGTGGTGCTGGCGTACGAGACCGGACTGGTCACCCCCGGGAACGGCTGACGTCATCCCGACGCGCAGGAGCGCCCGCCGCCCGATCCTCCGGGCGACGGGCGCTCCCGTCTCGTCACGCGGTGCGGCGACGCCTCACCATCAGGCCCCCGCCGACGGCCAGCAGAGCCGCGAGCGCGACGAGACCGGCGATCCCTCCGCCGTCCAGGCCCGTGGCCGGAAGACCCGATCCGCCGGGCCCGGGACCCGGAGCACCCGGCGTCGGAGCGCCCGGGGTCGGCGCGGGCTCCGTCGGGGTAGGGGTCGGCGTCGGCGTCGGGGTCGGGGTCGGGCCCGGGTCCGCCACGACGGTCAGCGCCGCGTCCGCACGCCGGTCGCCCTGGACGAGGGAGACCTCGTGGGCACCCGGCGCGGCGCCCGGGACCGTCAGGGTGCGGTGCAGCTCGCCGTTCGCGTCCGCGGTCGCCTCCTGGACGACCTCGCCGTCGAAGAGCACCTGCACGGTCTCACCCGCGACGAGATCGCGCCCGGTCAGACCGACGCCGTCCTTCGCCAGGGCGCCCACCGTGATCTCGCCGGTCGACAGCTCCAGCGTCGGCGCGCCCGGGCGGGGATCCTCGGTCACGGTCAGGGTCGCGGTCGCCAGGACGTCGCCCACCGCCGCGGCCGGCAGCCCGGTCGCTCCCGAGCGAACCCGCTCGCCGGCCTGGATCAGCTCCACGGTGTGCGCTCCCGGCTCCGCGTCCGCGACGGTGAACGAGACCGAGCCCGCTCCGTCCGCGCCGCTGGTGAAGCGCGCGACCTCGACCCCGTCGAACGCGACGCGGACCGGCGTGCTCGCGGGGAGCCCCGCGGCGCTCAGCGCCACGCCGTCCGTGGCGAGCGCGCCGGCGGCGATCTCGTCCGGCGACAGGGTGACCTCGGCCGGCGTCGTCGGGTCGGCGGTCACGGTGACGTCCGCGGACGCCTCCTCCGCGCCGCTGCGCACGGTCACCGGGTAGGTGCCGGGGGCGACGCCGTCCCGCACGACGGTCGCGGCGACCGCGCCGTCAGCATCGGCCGTGACGGTGTCGACCACCTGGCCGTCGAACAGCACCTCGGCCTCGGCGTCGGCGGGGAAGCCCTCGCCGGTGACCCCGATCCCCGACGACGCGAGCGTCGACACGGTCAGAGTCGCCGGGTCCAGGGCCACCGTCGGGTCCTCGTCGACCGGGTCCGCGGTCACGGTGAACGAGGTCTCCGCGGCCCAGCGCCCGCTCGTGAGCGTCACCGCATGCACGCCCGTGGCAGCGCCGGCGGCCTTGTGCGTGTAGGCCAGCGCGCCCTCGGCGGACGACCGGACCGTCGCCACGTCGGCGCCGTCCACCGCGATCACCACGTCCGCGTCCTCCGGGAAGCCCTCCCCGGTCAGTCCCACGCCCGTGGAGCCGAGTGCGGAGACCGTCAGGGAGGCCGGGGACGCCGATGCGGTGGGGTCGTAGTCCACCGGGTCCGCCGTCACCGTGAGCACCGTCGCGGCGGACCAGCGCCCGCTCGTCAGCACGATGTCGTGCTCCCCCGTGCCGCGGTCGGTCGCGGTGAACACATAGGACACCTCGCCGCCGGCGTTCGAGGAGACCGTGGCCTCCTCGGTCCCCGACACCGACACCACGACGTCGGCGTTCTCCGGGAAGCCCTCGCCGGTGATCGTCACCCCGGGCGACGCGAGCTCCGACACCGTGACGCTCGACGGGGCGACCGCGACCGTCGGGTCGTAGTCCACCGGGTCCGCCGTCACCGTGAAGGAGGCCTCCGCCGACCACTGCCCGCTCGTCAGGGCCACGGCATGCCCGCCCGTCGCAGCGCCCGAGGCGGTGTGGACGTACGAGACGTCACCGGCGGCGTCGGAGCGCACCGTCGTGGCGGTCGCGCCGTCGACGGCGATCGTGACGTCGGCGTTCTCCGGGAAGCCCTTGCCCGAGATCGTCACCCCGGAGGCGGCCAGCTCCGACACCGTGAGGGACTCCGGGGCGACCGACGCCGTGGGGTCGTAGGTCACCGGGTCCTCGGTCACCGTGAGCGTCGTCGCCGCGGACCAGGTGCCGCTGGTGAGACGGAGCTCGTGCGAAGCGGGGAGAATCCCGGCACGCACGAAGTCGTGCTGCACGGCCCCGGTCGCGTCGGTCCGCAGCGTCGCCATCTCGGTGCCGCTGAGGGTGAGCACGACGTCGGCGTCCTCGGGGAAACCCGTCCCGGATACCCGCACCCCCGTGGTGCCCAGCACCGACCGCGTGACGGTGGCCGGATCGACGGTGACCGCCGGCTGGTACGGATCCTCGGTCACGGTCAGCTCCGCCGACACCGAGTGTGGTCCGCTGGTGAGCGTGACGGTGTGCGCGCCGGGGGCGACGTCGGCCCGCCGGAGGGAGTAGGTGAACCGCCCCTGGGCGTCCGCCGGCATCGACACGATGGCGCTGCCGTCGAAGGTCAGCGAGACGTTGTCGTCCGCCGGGAAGCCGGTGCCCGTGATCGTCACGCCGTCCGCCGCCAGATCCGACTGCGAGATGGTCGTCGGATCGAGGGCGATCTCCGGGTCCACGACGGGATCGGCCTGGATGACGAGCGTCGTCGTCGCGGACCTGCCGCTGCCGGCCATCCGCACCTCGTACTCGCCCGGGATCGCGTTCGCCACGGTGAGCCGCGAGGTCGCCGTGCCGGACGCGTCCGTCTGCATCGTCCCGAGCTCGTCGCCGTCGAAGGACACCGTCACGGCGGAATCCGGAGCGAAGCCCGTGCCGGTGAGCGTCAGCTCGCCGGCCAGCGCCTGCGACACCGTCGCCGGGTTCGGCGCGATCGACAGCTCCGCCGCGACCGGGTCGAGCTCAGCTGTGTAGGTGAACTGGGTCGCCGCGCACGGCAGGCCCGGCATCACGGCGTCCGCGGCGTTGGAGCCGCTGTTGACGATCACGCCGTCGTCGCTGACCACCCCGCCGAACCAGTACTCGAAGTACAGCTCGTCGTCCGGGTCCTCGTCGTAGGTCCAGTGCGCCGAGAACGAGCCGTCCGCGGCGATGGGGGTCTCCGGGATCCCGATGAACTGCACCATCTGGGCGATGGGAGGAGCGGTGCCGCACCAGGTCCAGGACTGCGTGTCCACATCGGTGACGGCCCCGCCCTCGACCGTGACGGCGATGTCGAAGCCGTCACTGGTCGTGCCGGTGTAGACGCCGTCCTGCGCGGCCGCCTGCGCGGGCAGGGCGAAGCCGAGGACGCTCAGGCCTGCGGCGAGCAGGCCGGTGAGGAGCATCGCCAGGCTGCGCGCCCAGCGGGGTCGTCGGGGGGTCGTGGGTCCGGTTCTCATCATCGGCGGCTTTCCTGTCGTCGGGGACGCACTCCCCCGACCGACGCGGATGGCCGCGACGCGGGGGCGCACCCGTAGTCTGTCCGCGGCGCTCCGTGAGACGGAGAAATCGGAACGAATCCGAACGGCGCCGACCCGCCGGCGGCACGCGAAGGAGCCGCCGCCCGAAGGCGGCGGCTCCCCGGGTGCGGGTCAGGGCAGCGCCGGACCGCCCGGGCCGGCGCCCGGGACCGGGTAGTACACCGGGGGCTGGTCCTCCCACGCGGACGGCAGCGTGAGCAGGTCGTCGTAGTGGTGCATCGCGATGCCGCCGAAGGACGGCTCGTCGCCGAAGGCCGCGTAGACCTTGTCCAGCTCCGCCTCCAGATACGTCCGCCCCTCCTCGAAGAACGTCACGCTCTCGGGATCGCCGGTGCCGGAGAGGTCCTTGGTCTCGATGCCGATCACCACCGAGTCCGGCTTGCCGATCGCGTTCGCGTAGTCGATCTCGTGCTGGGCCTGGGCGATGATCCCGGCACCGCCGTCCGCGGTGTCGCGGTAGTCCATGATCGAGATGTAGTCCGTCATGTCCTGGATGTGGTCGGACAGCGGCTTGGTCTCGCCGTTCCACGTGATCGCCGTGCAGCAGGACGACGTGTCCAGCCAGCGCGGGATCGCGGGGCCGACGAGCACCGGGAGCCCCGAGGCGTCGCGGCGCTCGATCAGCGTCTGCAGCACCTCCAGCCAGCGGTTCGGCAGGTCGTTGCCCGGCACCTTCCACTCGCCGAGGATGTACGGCTCGATGTCGACGTTGATGCCGTCGAAGCGGGCGTCCTCGGGCACGGCGAGGTTGTAGTCCAGCACCTTCTCGAACTCGTCCACGGCGAAGTGCTCGAACTGCTCCAGCGCCCCGAAGTACGGCGGGCGCGTGCCTCCGGCGACCGTCGCCTGCACGTGGTATCCGCGCTCCTTCGCCCATCGCACGAACGCCGCGACCTCGTCCCGGGCGTCGCGGAGCATGTCGCGGTCGCCGTAGCGGTCGACGCCGAGGTAGATCGTGCGGATCGGATCGGATCCGAACGTCTCGGTGTCGTCCATGACGGCGCCGAGACGGTCGCGCGCAGCGGTCGAGAACACCGCCTCGTAGGAGGCCCGCTCCCAGATCCACATCGAGCGGTCCTGGTCGTAGACGACGGGATCCTGCGCCTGCGCGCCGCCGACCGAGACATAGGTCGTCGGCGACAGCGAGACGTGTCCCGCGACATCCGTCGCCCGGGCCTCGATGCCGACGAACCCCGCCTCGCGGGCGGGGAAGACGGCGCGGTAGTCGCCGGTGTTCCCGGGGGCGGGCGTGGCACGACGCCATTCGCCGCCGTTGACGCGGACCTCCACGCTCTGCACCGCGTGCTCGGACGCGACCCGGATGACCGGCTTCAGCACTCGTCCGTCCTGCGGGCCCTCCTCCGGCGAGACGATCGTGACGACCGGCTTCGCGGCCGCGGGGTTGTCGACCTCGACCGTGACGAACGACGACCACGTCGTGTAGAGCGTGGTCAGGTCCCGGCCTCGGACGGCGAGGTCGAGGCGGCCGTCGACATCGGCGATGTCGATCGACACCTGCCAGTCGCCGTCGTCCTCCACCTGCTCGATGGGCACGAGCTCCTGGCCGCCGACGGCCAGGACGAGCTCGGAGACGTTCGCCGACGTGCCGGCGACCGTCAGCGTCTCGCCCTGCACGGTCGCGCCGTCGTCCGGCGAGGTGATGGCGATCGCGGTGACAGGGTCCTCGGCGGCGGCCGGGGTCGCGGCGACGACCGTCAGCGCCCCGCCGAGGAGTCCCGCCACGGCCCACGCCGCGACTGCTCTCTTGGTTCTCATGTCCGTTCCTCTCCGACCGCGCCCCGATGCGCGGTGCGTCCGTTCAGCCCTTGACCGCTCCCGCCACCATCCCGGAGGCGAGCCGCCCCTGGACGATGAGGAAGAGGATCACCACGGGCACCGAGATCAGCGTGGCGCCGGCCATGATGCCGGCCCAGTCGGTCGCCGACATCTCGCTGCTGAAGGTCTGCAGCCACAGCGGGAGCGTGGCGTTGCCGGGCTTGGTCATGACGACGAGCGCGAGGGTGTACTCGTTCCAGGCCTGGAGGAAGGAGAACACCGACGCCGTGACGATCCCCGGCCCCAGCAGCGGGAGCGTGACCCGGAAGAAGGCCCCGAACCGGCTGCAGCCGTCCACCATCGCCGCCTCCTCCAGGTCGGCGGGGATGCCGTGGATGAAGCCGCGCAGGAGCCACACCGTGAACGGGACCACCGTGCCGACGTACAGCAGCGACAGACCGCCGACGGAGTTCAGCAGCCCCCAGCCGTCCAGCATCCGGAACTGCGAGATGAACAGCGCCTCGCTCGGGATCATCTGGATGATCAGCACCATGAGGATGATGAGCCCGCCCCCGCGGAACCGGAACCGGCTGACGGCCACCGCCGCGAGGAAGCCGAACAGCACCGCGACGACCACCACCACCGCGGTGACCGAGGCGCTCATGCCGAGAGCCGACCAGAAGCCCTTGTCGGCGAGGATCCCGGCGAAGCTCTCCGCGCTGAACGGGATCGGCAGGAACCGCGGCGTCTTGCTGAACAGGTCGTCGTTGTCGGAGAAGGCCGTGTTCACCATCCAGTAGACGGGGAAGACCAGCAGCGCGGCCGCGGCGATCGCCACCGCGTTCCATCCGCGGCGGTGGGTGTCGCGGCGGCTGCGCCGTCCGCGCGGCGCGACGGCGGGGAAGTCCGTCGTGCGCAGGTCGACCGGAGCGCTCATTCGCTCGCCTCCCTCTGCTGGGCGAACATCCTCGCGATGTACTTCCAGGTGAGCAGCAGCGTCAGCAGCAGCACGACCGTGGCCAGCGCCGAGGCGTCGCCGTACTCGCCCTGCCCGATGCCGACGCGGTAGATGTAGGTGCCGAGGAGGTTGGTCTCCTCCACCGAGACGCCCGCCTGCTGCAGGACGTAGATCTGGGTGAACACGCGCAGGTCCCACACGATCTGCAGGAGCCCGACGATCATCACCGCGGGGGTGATGATCGGCAGGGTCACCTCCCGGAACCGCTGGAACGGCCGGGCGCCGTCGAGCTCAGCGGCCTCCAGCACCTCGAGGGGCACCTGGGTCAGCGCCGAGTAGATCATGAAGATGATCAGCGGCAGGCTTCCCCAGATGACCGTGAGCGCCGCGATCGTGAACACGCCCATCGGGGTCGACGTCCACGGGAAGCCGGCCATGTCCCGGAACCCGATCGAGGCGAGCAGCCAGTTCACCAGTCCGTACCGGCCGTCGAAGAGCCACTGCCAGATGACCATGGTGACCAGGGCGGGCGTCGCCCAGACCAGGAGCAGGGCGACCTGGAGCACGATCCGCGCCCAGCTGCTGACCTTCGTCAGCAGCACCGCGACGAGGCAGCCGATCACCATCGACAGCGTGGCGCAGATCGCGCAGAAGACGATGGATCGGAGGAACACGAGCCACATCGTGGGGTCCGTGAGGACCGAGACGTAGTTGTCCAAGCCGACCCACTCGGGCTCCTTGCCGAACTGCTGGGCGAGGCCGAACTTCTGCAGCGACATGATGAACTGCTGCAGCAGCGGCCATCCCAGTGCCACGGCCACCGCCGCGATGAGCGGCAGGACGAGGAGGTAGGGGAGGACGGCGCCCCGCGCGCGGCGACGCCGCCGCGCGCGGGGGACGGGCTCGGGCGCCGGGGGCGCCTTCTGTGGTTCGACGACGGTCGCGGTCATGTCAGTCGGCGTTGAGCGTCTCTTCGATCTTGGCCCCGGAGCGCTTCACCACGGCGTCGATGTCCTCGCCCTTGGCGATCGCGGAGAAGAGGTCAACCGGGATGTTGTTGCCCTCGACGATCGCCCAGGCGGGGGCGGTCGGGGTCAGGCGCGACGTCTCCGCGATCTGCTGCTGCAGCGAGGCGGGGACGAGACCGTCCGGGATGGCGTCCGCGTAGGCGGTGTTGCCGGGCACCCAGCCGGAGTCCTCGGCCAGCTGGCTCATGAAGTCCTCGCTCATGATGAGCTCCAGCGCCTTCTTCGCCAGCGGCTGGTTCGACGAGTTCGCCGAGACGGCGACGTTCGACCCGCCGAGGAACTGGTGGCTGTCGCCGCCCGCCTCCGCAGGCGGGAGCGCCATGACGCCGGTGACGTCCTTCAGCTCGTCCGAGATGCTCGCCTGCGCGAACACGCGGTACGAGAACATCGCCACCTCGCCGTCGTTGTACGGCACCCAGGGGCTTCCCGCGGTGTCCTTGCCGTCGAGCGCGCCGAGCGCGGACGTCGACCAGATCGTCTGCATCTGCGTCAGGGCCTTCTTGGCCTCCGGGGTGTCCAGGGCGCTGACCCACGCGTCGCCGTCCTTCTCGGCGTAGTTCGCGTCGTTGCTGAACAGCCAGCCCTCGAGGCCGTGCGTGTCGACGACCGGGAAGTAGATCCCCTTGAAGCCCTCGACCCTCTCGGGGTTCGCGGCCTGGATCCTCTGGGTCGCCGCGACGAGCTCGTCGAGCGTCTTCGGCACCTCGATGCCCGCGGCCTGGAAGAGGTCCGTCCGATAGAAGAGGACGCTGGAACCGGCGTACAGGGGCAGCGCGTAGCGCTTGTCGTCGACGGTCGCGGCGTCGACGAAGCTCGGGATGAGCTCGTCCCCGCCGAGGTCCTCGTACACGTCGGTGAGGTCCGCGAGGGCGCCGACGCTGGCGAAGGTCACCGTCTTGGTGTTGCCGATCTCGACGATGTCCGGGGTCTCGGTCTTGCTGGCGAGAGAGGTCTGGAGACGGGAGACGATGTCCTCCCACGGCTGCATCTCGACCGTGAGGGTCGAGCCGGGGTTCTCCTTCGCGAACTCCTCCTCCAGCCACGCCACGGCGTCCTCGGACACCGAGTCCTGCATGAACCAGACCCGCAGGTCCCCGGTCTCGCCGTCGCCTCCGCCGGCCCCGGCGCCGCCGCCGGAGCAGGCCGTCATCGCGAGCGCCCCGGCCAGGGCCGCCGCCGCGATCATGGTGCGTCTTGCCATTGTCGTTCCTCCGTGGTCTTCCTTGACGAGCGCCGGACGGCGCCCGATGAACGGGCGGATCTCTGCTGGTGTCACGCTAGCGTGCAATCGGTTGCATTACAAGCGAAACGTCGATCGGGATCCGCGAATGGAGTTTTCATCCCAGGTCAGAGGGTCTTTCGATACCGATCCTCTGATCTGTTTCCGCGCGCACCGCCACGTCCGGCGTGCGCGCCGTGCGTCAGTGTGCAGGCACGCGGGCCGATGCGCCGAGCTCCTGCGCGACCGTCTCGAGAAGACGGATCGGCGCCCGCATCTGCGCGGCCGGGATCGGCGGCACACCGGTGGCGAGCATCTCCGCGAACGCGTCCACCCCGGGCTGCACGTAGTCCTCGCCCAGCCGGATCTCTCGGCTGAGCACGCCGTGCCTGCCGACGGCGGTGGCACGGAACGGCACCCGCCCGTCCTCGTCCGGCCGGATGAACTCCAGAGCGACCAGCGTGTCCGCGACCCGATACCGCGCGACGACGGCGTGCGGGGTGCGGCACACGTCGATCCCCTCCGGGTCGCCGGGCAGGAGCCGCTGAGCGGCATCGGCGATGTGGATGCCGTAGAAGAAGATGCCGCTGTATTCGCTGTCGGGGTCGGCGGGTCCGGTCAGCGTGAGGGTCTGGAGCTCCCCGACGCTGCCGAGGTCCCTCGCCAGATCCTGCGTGTCGGCGACCCAGCGCAGCGCCGAGGAGGACGTGAGCGGAGCACCGCCGCGCTCGGCGGCGGCGATGATCTCGTCCGCGTCGGCCACGCCGGCCGCGAGCGGCTTGTCCACCCACACCGGCACCCCCGCCTCCAGGAACGGCACGGCGAGGTCGCGGTGCAGCGCGCCGTCGCGCGAGGTCACGATCAGGGCGTCGACGCGGCCGCGCAGCTCGGCGACGTCCTCGACCACCGTGTCGATGCCGCCCAGGCGCGCGAGCTCCGTCGTGCGCTCCGGCTCCCCCGCGACCAGGGCGGTCACACGGACGGGCACGTGCGAGGGGCGCAGGACGTTCAGGTAGTGGACGATCTCGGTGGCGTGGCTGTTCTCGATGCCGACGATCGCGACGCGCGGGGCGTTCATGCGTTCTCCTTCAGGGGCTCGGGGGTCGCGGCGCGCCGCGCGGCGGGGGCGTCGCCGGCGGCGTCGTGTTCCAGGGCGACGGGACGCCCGGTCCGCGCCGACTCGTACACGGCGAGCACGACCTGGAGCGCGCGACGGCCGTCGCGGGTGGTGATGGCGGGGGTGCGACCCTGCGCGATGGCGTCCAGGACATCACGGTACTGGCGGAGGTGCGCCACGTCGACCGCGCTCCAGCCCTCCGGGACGCTCCGCTCTTCGACGTCGTCCGGACCCGGCGCGAGTCCGGACGCCGCGGCGAACACGGAGAGCCGGTCGTCCTCCATCACGCCCGTGCCGCGGTCGCCGTGCACCGCCAGGCGCACGGGGAGTCCGGGATACGCCGCCGTGCTCGCCAGCAGCACGCCGATCGCGCCGTTCGCGAAGGTGATCGTGGCGCCGGCGACGTCTTCGACCTCGATCCCCTCGTGGGCCACGCGCCCGGTCGACGCCTGCACCGAGACGGGGGTGCCGAGCATCCAGAGGAGGAGGTCGAGCGCGTGGATCCCCTGGTTCATCAGAGCGCCGCCGCCGTCGATCGCCGCCGTGCCGCGCCAGTCGCCGGAGTCGTAGTAGGCCTGCGGCCGGAAGAACGCGGACTCCGCGATGCCCGAGGTGATCCGGCCGAGCTCGCCGTCCTCGATCGCACGGTGCAGGAACGCCGCGGCCGGCTGGAAGCGGCGCTGGCTGATGACGGACACCGTCCGCCCGCTCGCCCGTTCGGCGGCGATCACCCGGTCCGCGGCGTCGAGGGCGATGTCGATCGGCTTCTCCACGATGACGTCGAGGCCGGACTCGAGCGCCTGGACGGCGGCGTCCGCGTGGTACGCGCTGGGCAGGCAGATCGCCACGACGTCGACGCCCGCCTCCGCCCGGGCCTGGGCGAGGGTCGTGAAGGCGGGGACCCGATACGGCTCGGCGAGGGCACGGGCGCGCGCGGGATCGACGTCGACGATCGCGGCGAGCACCCCCTCCGACGCGGCGAGGGCGGACACCAGCCGGGCGTGCACGGCGCCGATCGCGCCGGCACCGAGGACGGCGATGCGCTGCGGGGCGGTCATGGGATCTCCTGTCTGCGGGTCTGAGCCGGGGGAAGGACGACGACGGTCAGCGCGACCAGGGACGCGGCAGTCCGTCCTGGTCCGCCGACTCCTGGGCGAGCAGGGCGAGACGGGTGGCGAGGAGCGAGGCGGCCGTGTCCACGGCGCCCGGGCCGGCCGCAAGGCCACCGGCGGCGCCGGCGCCGGACGGAGCCGAGGCCAGGGCGTCGAGCGCGTCCTGCGCAGGGCGGCGCCCCTCGGGAAGATCGAGCAGTCGCGCACCGCGGCGGTGCGTCGTCACCTCGACCCGGTGACGCGCCCAGGACACCTCGGCGGTGCCCTCGGTGCCGACCAGCCGGAGGCGGTAGTCGCCGTGCACGTCCGACTCCGCGGGCGTCAGCCAGCTCACCTCGGCGGTGACCACCGCCGAGGACGTGCGCAGCGTCGCGACGCCGTAGCGGGCGAAGTCCGGGATGTCTTCGAGGGGCGCGGAGACCGCTCCCTGGACCACGCCCTCGTCCGACGGGGCGAACAGCAGCGCGATGTCGAGGTCGTGCACCGCGAGGTCGGCGAGGACGCCTCCGTAGCGGGCGCGGTCGAGGAACCACTCGGGCCGCCTCTCCCGCTGCAGCTTGTGCGGCGCCGAGGTGGTGACGCCGACGATCTCGCCCAGCTCCCCCGCGGCGACGACCTCGGCGACCGCCAGGGTCTCCGGATATCCGCGCTTCTCCAGGAGCAGCGACACCGTGCGATCCGCCGCCGCAGCGGCCTCCTCGATCGCGGCGAGCTCCGCCAGGCTCGTGCAGAGGGGCTTGTCCGCGATCACGTGGGCGCCGGCGCGGAGGGCGGCGACGACATCGCGTCCGCGGTCACCGTAGATCCCGGCCACCATGACCACGTCGGGCTGCTCGGACAGGAGCGCCTCGGCGTCGGTGACGCCCGGGACGCCGAACCGTTCGGCGTACGCGTCCGCGATCCGCCGGTCGGGATCCTGGACCCCGATCAGCGTGAAGCCACGCCGGTCCTCCCGCGCCAGCTCGTCGAGCAGGTACTCGACGTGCGGGTGGGCGGCACCGACGATGGCGATCCGGGTCATGGGCGCCAGTAAAGCATGCGACCGGTTGCATAGTCAACCGGTCGCACGCGGACGACGCCTCACTCGCGGGCCGCGGGCCGCGCGGCGTCCGTGGTCTCCCGGACCACGAGGTGCGTCGCGATCGCCACCCGCTCGGCGGGACGCTCGGCGTCGGCGAGACGGGCCAGCAGCAGCTCCGCGGCGGCCTCGCCCGCGGCGGCCGAGGCCGCCGAGATCGTCGTCAGCGCCGGGTTGGTCCCGGAGGCCAGCGTGTCGTCGCAGCCGATCACGCTGATGTCCCTCGGCACGGCGATGCCGCGGAGGGCGAGCCCCGCGAGGACCCCCTGGGCCACGACGTCGTCGAAGGCGATCACCGCCGTGGCGCCGGAGGCGAGGATCCCGCCGACGGCGTCGCGCCCGCCGGTCGAGCTGGGGCGGCCGAGCTCCTGCACCGCCACCTCGATGCCGACCCTCTCCGCCGCACGGTTCAGCGCCGCACGCCGTTGCTGGTCCGACCACGACTCCCGCGGTCCGGACAGATAGACCACGCGGCGATGCCCGAGGCGGTGCAGGTGCGCCACCGCCTCGTCCAGCCCGCCGCTCGGGTCGATCAGCACCCGCGCGAGGCCCTCGATGTCCCGATTCACCAGCACGACGGGCCGCTGGGCGTCGAGCTCGCGGATGCGCTGCTCGTCGAGCCGCGGCGCGGCCAGCACGAACCCCTCGACCTGGGCGCTCAGTCGCGAGGTCAGGTTCGCCTCGCGATCGGCGATCTCGTCCGAGTCCCCGAGGAACACCGCGTAGTCGGCCTGATCCGCGAGGGTCTGCACCCGGCGCACCAACGGGGGGAAGAACGGGTTGGCGATGTCCGGGACCACCACCGCGATGTTGCCGAAGCGCCCGGTGGACAGGGCGCGGGCGGCATGGTTGACGACGTATCCGAGCTGGTCGGCGGCGGCGCGCACGCGGTGCACGGTCTCGCCGCTGAGCATCTCCGGACGACTGAACGCGCGGGAGACCGTGGAGCGGGACACGCCGGCCACCCGGGCGATGTCCCCGATCGTCACCGGGTTCGTGGCGCTTCTCCGTTTCCCTGTCACGACAGACACACTATGCCCGCGGACCGCGTGCGCGCCTCGGGCCACGGGGTCCGGCCGCGGGATCCTCGCAGCTCCGCACCCGATACGCATCAGCGCTTGACTTCGCAACCGGTTGCACTAGTGTGGCCAATCATGAGCACGCCCACGTTCGCCCTCCACGCCCACCCCGACCGGGACTCCCTGGGCGCCGCCGCCGCCCGCTCGGCCGCCCAGACGCTGCGCGCGGCCATCGCCGAACGGGGTGCCGCGCGGATGATCGCCGCCGCCGCTCCCAGCCAGCAGGACGTCTACCGCGCCCTCGTCCAGGAGCCGGGGATCGACTGGAGCGCCGTCACCGTCCTGCACATGGACGACTACCTGGATCTCGACCCGGGGGCGCCGCAGCGCTTCGCCGCCTGGCTGCGCGTCCATCTCGTCGATCACGTCCGCCCCGGGCGCTTCCTCGCCATGCGCACGGAGCTCGGCGCGGAGGCCGCGGCGGCGGAGTACGAGGCGTACCTCGACGAGGGGCCGATCGATCTCGTCTGCCTCGGGATCGGCGTCAACGGGCACATCGCCTTCAACGACCCGCCCGACGCGCGCTTCGACGACCCCTCGCGCGTCCGCGCCGTCGCCCTGGACGAGGCGAGCCGCATCCAGCAGGTCGACGACGAGTGCTTCGATACCCTCGACGACGTGCCCACCCACGCGCTGACCCTCACCATCCCGACGCTGCTGTCGGGGTCGCACCTCGTCTGCGCGGTGCCGGGCGAGCGGAAGGCCGCCGCCGTGCGCGCCCTCGTGGACGAGCAGGTGGACGAGTCCTGGCCGTGCACGGTCCTGCGCCGCCATCCGCACTGCGAGGTGCACGTCGACCGCGACGCGGCATCGCTGCTGCCCGTGTCGGCGACGCTGTCCCTGTCCTCCGCCGCGGTGCCGGCGTCGTGAGCGCGACGGTCCTGCGCGGACGCGACGCGTTCGGAGGAGGCGGGATCGACGTCGTGGTGGACGACGGGATCATCGCCGCCATGACCGTCCGGGAGCCGGTGGCGGACGAGCCGTGGATCGGGCCCGGCCTCGTGGACCTGCAGGTCAACGGGCACGGGGAGGGCGACGCGAACGCCGCCGATCCGCATCCGGACCGGATCGCGGAGATGGCGCTCAGCCTCGCCGCACGCGGTGTCACCCGCTTCCTGCCGACCGTCATCACCGCGTCCGCGCCCGAGATGCGGGCGCGGATCCGGGCCATCGCCGAGGCGCGGCGGGATCCGCACGTCGGGAGCATGATCGCCGGCGTCCACGTCGAGGGGCCCTGTCTGTCCCCCGAAGACGGGCCGCGCGGCGTGCACCCGCGGGAGCACATCCGCCCGCCCGATCCCGACGAGCTGCAGTCGTGGCTCGACGAGGCACCGGGGCTGATCCGGATCGTCACCCTCTCGCCGCACCACCCCGGCACGGAGGAGGCGATCCGCCTCCTCGTCTCGCAGGGCGTGCGCGTCGCCGTCGGGCACACGCACGCCGACGACGCGCAGATCCGCGCCGCCGCCGCCGCGGGCGCATCCTTGTCCACGCACCTCGGCAACGGCGCGCACGCCGTGCTGCCCCGGCATCCGAACTACCTGTGGTCGCAGCTCGCCGAGCCCCGGCTGGCGGCGGGCCTGATCGCCGACGGGCATCACCTGCCGGACGAGACCCTGTCGGCGATGCTCGCCGCCAAGCGCGAGCACGGCGCGTTCCTCGTGAGCGATGCGGTGGCGACCCCCGCGGAGCTGCGCGAGGGCGGCGTCTCCTCCGTCGGCGGCGGGGTCCGCATCGCGCCCGACGGTGCGCTGCGGCATGCCGCCACCGGCTTCCTCGCGGGGTCGATCCAGGCGCTCGACACGGGCGTCGCGACGGCCGCGCGGGTCACCGGATCCCTCGCGGAGGCCGTACGCCTCGCGGCCGTCGCCCCCGCCCGGATCCTCGACGGCGCCGAGCCGTGGCGCGTGGGGTCCCGCGCGGACGTGCTCCGGTTCCACTGGGCGCCGGGGGACGCGGCGATCCGCCCCGTCTCCGTCCACGTCCAGGGCCGGGCGCTCGTCGGCTGACCCGCTCCCCTCCTCTCACGCCGCCTCAGGCAAACGCGCGAGATCAGGCAACAATCCCCACCACCCGCCTGAACTCGCGCGATCGCCTGAACTCGCGTGCTCGTGTGGTCCCCCCGCTCAACGCGACATCAGGCAAACGCGCGAAATCACGCAACAACCCCCGCCCCTCGCCTCAACTCGCGCGATCGCCTGATTCCACGCGACCGTGCGATCCCCCTCCACGCTCAACGCGACATCAGGCAAACGCGCGAAATCAGGCAACAACCCCCACCCCTCGCCTGTTCTCGCGTGATCGCCTGACTCGACGTGATCGTGTGATCCCGAGCCGCACCGCCACGCTCAACGCGACATCAGGCAAACGCGCGAAATCAGGCAACACTCCCCACCACCCGCCTGAACTCGCGTCATCGCCTGAGCCCGCGTGATCGCCGAACCTCGCGCGCTCGCCTGATCCCACGCGATCGCCTGAACCTGCGTGGCGCCCCGCATCGAGACGCGAGACCGGGGCGCGGCGGAGTCAGCGGCGCTTCGGACGGCCGGTGCGCGAGGGGGCCGGTGGGCCGTCGAAGTGCTCCGGGTGACGTGCGCGCACGGCCTCCAGGTCGGCGAACACGAAGCGCAGGTGCTCGCGCAGCGCCGCGATCGCCGCCTCGACATCGCCGGCGGCCAGGGCGTCGAGCACCCGCTCGTGGTCGTCGACGTAGTCCTGCACGCCGCGGGTGGCGCTCATCCCCACGTAACGCGCCCGGTCGAGATGCCCCTTCGCCGCGGAGACCGCCGCCCAGGCATTGGCGTGACCGGCCAGGCCCAGGAGCATCCGGTGGAACTCCTCGTCGAGCGGATAGAAGGCGTCGCGATCCGCCGCACGGCGCTGGGACGCGATGGCGGCGCGGAGGCGGGTCTCGTCGGCCGGATCCGGCGTCCGGCAGGAGGCGAGGGATGTGAGCTCGATCGCCTCGCGGATGAACTGGGCCTCGCGCACCCGGTCGGGATCGATCAGGGTGACGTAGGTGCCGCTCTGCGGACGGACCTCGACGAGCCCCTCCTGCGCGATGAGCAGCAGCGCCTCGCGGACCGGCTGCCTGCTCAGCCCGAGGGAGACGGCGAGGTCGTTCTCCGACAGCAGCGCGCCGGGCGCGTGCACCCCCTGGATGACGTCGTCACGGATCCGGGCGTAGGCGACGGACCGGGCGGAAGGCATGCCGACACAATAGCTTGACGAAACTGGTATGGCAGTGATTCGATGGACGGACGATGACCCGACGGCACCGGCGGGTCCGGGCTCCATCGGGCCGGACACCGGGCCGACGACCGAGGACCAGGAGCGCGCATGACCATCGACAAGGCCGAGGTGATCGTCACCAGCCCCGACCGGAACTTCGTGACCCTCAAGCTCACGACGGCGGACGGGATCACCGGCCTCGGCGACGCCACGCTCAACGGGCGCGAGCTCGCCGTCGTCGCCTACCTCTCCGAGCACGTCGTGCCGCTGCTCGTGGGCGCCGACGAGGGCCGGATCGAGGACACCTGGCAGTTCCTGTACCGCTCGGCCTACTGGCGGCGCGGACCCGTGACGATGGCCGCGATCGCCGCGGTCGACATGGCGCTGTGGGACATCAAGGGCAAGCGCGCCGGCATGCCCGTCTACCAGCTCCTCGGCGGCGCGAGCCGCACCGGCCTGCTCGCCTACGGGCACGCCTCCGGCAAGGAGCTGCCGGAGCTCTTCGACTCCGTCCGCGAGCATCTGGAGCAGGGCTACCGCGCCATCCGGATCCAGACGGGCGTCCCCGGCCTGAAGGCGATCTACGGCATCGCCTCCCAGGCCGCGGACACCTTCGGCGGCGAGGTGCGCTACGACCACGAGCCCGCCCGCCGCGGTGTGAAGCCGGTCGAGGAGGACTGGGACACCCGCTCCTACCTGCGCCACCTCCCCGGCGTCTTCGAGGCCGTCCGCAACGAGTTCGGTCCCGAACTGCCTCTCCTCCACGACGGGCACCACCGCATGACGCCGATCCAGGCGGCCAAGCTCGGCAAGGAGCTCGAGCCCTACGACCTGTTCTGGCTGGAGGACTGCACGCCGGCGGAGAACCAGGAGGCCCTGCGCCTGGTCCGCCAGCACACGACGACCCCTCTCGCGATCGGCGAGATCTTCAACACCGTGTGGGACTTCAAGGACATCATCCGCGAGCAGCTCATCGACTACGTGCGCGGCGCCGTCACGCACATGGGGGGCATCAGCCCGCTGAAGAAGACCCTCGACTACGCCGCGATGTACCAGATCAAGTCCGGCATGCACGGGCCCACGGACATCTCACCGGTCGGCATGGCCGCAGCCATGCACCTCGGGCTGGCGATCCACAACTTCGGCATCCAGGAGTACATGCGCCACGGCGCGCGGACGGATCATGTGTTCCGTCAGTCCTTCACCTGGCGCGACGGCCTGCTCCACCCGGGGGACGCCCCCGGGCTCGGCGTCGAGCTGGACGTGGACGAGGCGGGCAAGTACCCGTACGAGCAGGCCTACCTGCCGTACAACCGTCTCGCCGACGGCACCGTCCACGACTGGTGAGCCCGCGCGCGCATCCCCGGATCGAGGGCAGGAGGAGGATGGACGCATGAACGCTCTCCCGCCCGTGGTGGTGATGGGGGTCTCCGCCGTCGGCAAGACCTCCGTGGGGATCGAGATCGCCCGGCGGACCGGCGGCGTGTTCACCGACGCCGACGACCTCCACGGCGAGGCGAACATCGCGAAGATGTCCGCGGGGATCCCGCTCGACGACGCGGACCGGTGGCCGTGGCTGGACCGGGTCGGCGAGGCGCTGCTGCCCGGAGCGGTCGTGGCGTGCTCGGCGCTCAAGCGCGCGTACCGCGACGTCCTGCGGCGCCACGCGCCGGCCGTCGCGTTCGTCCATCTGGACGCGGATCCGGATCGCCTCCTCGCGCAGGCCTCCGGCCGCAGCGCGCACTTCATGCCCGCCTCCCTCCTGCGCTCGCAGCTCGACGCCCTCGAACCCCTCGGCGCGGACGAGCGGGGCATCGTGGTCACCGTGGACGCGGAGCCCGCGGCACTCGCCGCCCGCGCCATCGCACTCCTGACGTCCCCCGTCGGCTCCGGCGCCTGATCCGCCCTCAGGGCCGATGATCCTCGGCGATCATCCACCGGTCACGGACACGGAACGCGGGGAGCGTCTGCCGCTTCGCCTTGTTCGCCGCGACCGTCCCACGAACGCCGTTCGCGCGCGCCCAATCGGAGAGGGAGATGATGCGAGGGCTTCCGATCATCGCGAGGCGCTTGTGCACGGCCTCCATGAGCAGGACGGCGATCAGCCTCGTCATCCCCCCGGCATCGTCGCTTCGTCCGTATTGAACGAAAAGAGGGTAATAGTCGGCCGTGCGATTCCTCGCTCGGATGATCACCGGCGGCAGATGCGCGTCCTGAAGCTGCTTGTTGATGAGGACGCGACCGATTCGACCGTTGCCGTCCACGAACGGATGGATGATCTCGAACTCGCAGTGGAACCGCGCGATGGCGTCGATGGGCGCACCGTCGGCTTCGTCACGAAAGCGCCGCAGGGCATCCGTCAGCAGATCCGGCACGAAGGCGGGATTCGCGCCGACATGCCCGCCGACACGAACCCATTCGTCTCCCCGACGGAACCTGCCGGCGATGTCGTCGCGGATCCCGGCCAGGAGACTCCCGTGCCACTGGAGGATCAGGGCGATGGTGAGAGGGTCACGACGAGACAGCATGTCGGTCGTCACGGCAGCGAGGTTCCTCGCCTCGTACACCTCTCGCAGATCGCTTCCCCGAACGGGCAGCCGACCGGCGAGAATCCGCTCGGTGTCGTCCAGCGAGAGCGTGGAGTTCTCGATCGCGTTCGACTGCTGGACGCCCTCCGCCAGCTCTGCCAGGGCGATCTGCTCGAGCGCCTCGGGATGCGTCCGCGTCAGCGAGCGGTACTCCTCGGTCAGATCGGCGAGGCGCCTCCGCGTGGTCTCGTTGATCATCCGCACCTCCCCTCCCTCCCGAAGTTACCGTGAATTTCCTCATGTATCCGCAGATCTTCACGGGCTCCTGACGTCGTCCCCCGTCGGCCCCGGCGCCTGATCCGCCCGAGGGGCGCTGCTACGCTCCGGCCATGGCATCCCCCACCTCCTCCGCCCGGCCCCGGCGCGGCCTCGCCGTCGCCGCGCTCGTCCTCGGCGTCGTGACCGCGGCGGTCGCGGCCATCGGCTGGGCGCTGACGCTGTCCACGCCCGGCATGGGCTCGCTCTCGGTGATGATCCTGGCGGCCATCGCGGTGTGGGCGCTGGCCCTCGCGACCGCGATCGTCGCCGTGGTCGCCCTGATCCGGGCTCCCGCCAAGATCCTCGCCGTGATCGGCCTGGTGCTCGCCCTCGTCCCCGCGGTCATCGCCGTCGCCTGGGTGGTCCCGCTGCTGGCCGCGCTCTGACGCCATCGCTCCGCACGGGCCCCGGCCCGCAGGCGGAAGACTCCGTACGGGTCTCGCCCCGTGGGGCGGAAGAATGGATCCATGACCACCGCCGATCGTGATCGCCTGCACGCCCTGCTCACCGACGAACGCCCCGTGAACTGGGTGATCACCGGCGACTCGATCACCCACGGCCTGGTCCACACGCAGGGCGGGCGCAGCTACCCAGAGCACCTGCACGAGATCGTGCGCGGCGAGCTCGGGCGCACGCGCGACGCCATGATCACCACCGCGATCAGCGGTCACCGGATCGTGCAGATCCTCGACGACTTCGACCGGCGCGTCGCCTTCTGGGCGCCCCACGTCGTGACGCTGATGATCGGCACGAACGACTGCTCCACCGGCGGCGTGTTCCCGATCATCGAGCCGGACGAGTTCGCGGCCTCGCTCACGACGTTCGTGTCGCGCGTGCGGGACCTCGACGCGATCCCCGTGCTGCTCACGCCGCCGTCGGTCGACGCCGCCCACGCGCCCGAGCGTGCGCGGATCGGGGCGTTCGCCGAGGCCGTGCGCGAGGTCGCCCGCGCCGAGAGGACGATCCTCGTCGACATGCTGGCCGCGTTCACCCGGATCGGCAACGGCGGCGTCCCGTCGGCGCTGATGAACGACGCGTTCCATCCCAACGCCGCCGGGCACGCGGCTCTCGCCCTGGAGGTCGCCACCGCCCTGGGCCTGGAGCCGGAACCGTCGCGCACCCTGACGCTGCTGCGCGCCCGGGTCGCCGCCGCGACGTTCCTCCCGTGAACCGCCACCGTTCCGGTGCGCCGTCGCGGATCGTAGGCTGAGGGCATCATGGATGAGATCCTCAGGGCGCTCGGGGAGTTCGCCCGCGACTACTGGTGGCTCGTGTTCCCCTTCATGGGCGTGGCCGGCGGTGTCGCCAAGGCGTGGGAGCGGGGCGCCAAGCGCCGCCACCAGCGCCGCCTGGAGACCATCCGCGTCAAGGGCGAGATCAAGGCCGCTCAGCTCGCCGCGCGGGGCAAGGCCGTGCCGGCGCAGGTCGTCGCCGCCGACCCTCCCGTGTCGTCCACGGACCTGTTGGAGCGGCTCTTCGCCGAGCACGACGAGATCACGGCACGCTGGCTGGACTACGAGCTGGACGTCGCGAAGCTCATCGCCTTCCCCGCCATGAGCGACGGTCGCCAGCCGCTGACGGCCGCGTTCCTGCGGGCCAAGCGCACCGCCGACGCCCTGCGCCCGGCGACGGCCGACGCGAAGGTCAGCGAGCAGCGCGTCGCGGAGTACCTCGACGCGGTGGGCGCGTACGCCGTGGCCTTCGAGGTCGCGGAGAAGGATGCGCGACGCCTGCGGGACTCGAGCTTCAGCGAGGCCGAGCGCAAGCGGCTGGAGCGCGCCCAGCACATGCTCACCGTCGCGCTCGACCAGTCGGCGACCGCGGCGGAACGCCAGACCGCGTACAAGCGGGTGCGGGAGGAGCTGGACGGCCTGCTGTCCCTGTCGGACGAGGCCGTGGAGAACCTGGAGAAGCGCGTGGCGCTGCAGCTCGAGGCGCCCACGGCGACCGGATCGGCGGGAGCGAGGAGCGCGGACGCCGCACCGGCGGCCGCGCCCGGGGTCACGGCGCCC
>NZ_BCRA01000085.1 GCF_001552355.1 Microbacterium resistens NBRC 103078 | reverse complement strand
GTGCGGGCCGCCGCTCTGGGCGTCGAGGCGACGCTCACCGGTGCGGCGCTCCTCGCGCGGGCCGCCTGAGCGCGCCCCTCAGCCCTCGTCCGCGGGGTGGTCTTTCGCGCTCGCGGCCGCAGACCCGTCGGCGTCGGCGGGATCCGGCGGAGCGGCGGTGGCGGCGTCCGCGGCTTCCGGGGCAGGCGGGGCGACGGGGAAGACGATCGACGTCGAGCCGGCGGCGAGGCCGATGCCCGTCGGGTCCGCGGCCGGTGCCGGATCCAGGCGCTCAGCCGCGCTCTGCGTGTCCAGCGGCTCCGAGGGCAGGCCCGCCCACTCCTGCTGTTCGTGCTGCGGTCGCGGTGTGAACAGTCCCATGCCTCCATTGTGCGCCCGGCGGGCGGCGTCGGGGCGGTCAGGCCGGGTCGGCCTCGCGGACCGCGTCGACGAGGGTGCGCCAGGGACCGTCGAGCTGCGTCTCGGGCAGCTCGCGCTCGCGCCGGCCCGCTACGAGTGCTCGTCCGACCGCGTCGATGTCGCCTGGAGCCGTCGGATGCTCCGAACCGTCCAGATCACGAACCAGACGATGCCGACGACGAGCGCGATCTGAACGGCCAGTACCAGGAACCCGAGGATCGCGGGAAAGACGCCCATGCTGTTCTCCGAATCAGTTGAGGTAAGCGCTCAGGTTTCCCCGGTACACGATGGCATCGACGCCGCCCTCGCCGGTCCACACGCCTCCCGGGTAGGTGAGTTTCGTGAGTCCCTGAACCCAGGCACCCCCGGCGTGGGACTCGACCGGGCGCGGGATGTTGAACCACTTCCCGTCCCAGGAAGCGCCCGCCCAGGACGACACCGTCATGCTGTGCGCACTGACCACGCGGGTGTAGGCGGTGTTGCCTGACACGCGGGCGTAATCGACGTAGTACTCCATACCGAAGAGTCCGTTGTTGCCCCAGATCCTGTACCTGCCTGACAGGCCAGCACGGGTGTCACTCGCGGCGAGAGGCACGGGTTCAGCCCCGACCTCCATCACCATCCCATTACTGAGCGTGACACGCTCGACGTCGCGTTCGCCTTCCAGCAAGTCGACGTCGGCGCGTAGCGACTCGACTGCTTCCCGCCATTCGGCGATCAGGCTGTCTCGTTCCCCTTCGCTGAGCCGCTTCGATCCAAGTGCGTCTAGGAGAGCCAACTCGGCGGTGCCCCGCTCCGGAGTGGTTGCGCTTGCGGGAAGCGGCGCCAGCGTGAACGCGGCGACAGCCGTCGCCGTAAGGAAGACCGTCCTGATTCGGGATCGACGCGTCATCGCATTCCTGTCTCGTGTGAGGGTTCGTTCTGCATTGAATGTAACCATCTGATATTTATACATTCAACATGCCGAACGCGATAAACCGAGACCCAGGTACGTCGGTGCGGGCAGGACGGGCCATCTCACGGCCCGGTCGTCCTCACGGTCGGCTCGTGCGGGCGATGAAGGGTTCGCTGCGATACCCGACGCGGGAGCCGAGACGCTCGATTGCCACCCGGCGCGTTCGAGCCGCTCCTCGCGGGGTCTGCCGACGGGACAGCGAACCAGCCCAATCCCTCCATTGTGCGCCCGGCGGGCGGCGTCGGGGCGGTCAGGCCGGGTCGGCCTCGCGGACCGCGTCGACGAGGGTGCGCCAGGGACCGTCGAGCTGCGTCTCGGGCAGCTCGCGCTCGCGCCGGCCCGCCGGAGTGCGCGCCTCGATGCGCCAGCGGAACCGGTCCGCGCCGGGCTCGTCCCGGTCCGGCGCGTCCCACGGGCACCGCTCGACCAGGGAGATCCAGCGCTCCTCCTCGTCCGGTGCGGGTATCGCCCGCCACCGCCGCGGGATACCGGTGATCCCGCCCGTACGGATGACGATCACCACGACCGCGGAGGCCGATGTGTTCCCCGGCTCCGATCCGTTCCCCGGCCCCGCTCCGTTCTCCGACCGCGGCCCGGCTCTGCCCGACTCGTCGTCCTCGGGGCCTGGAGCGGGACCTGCGCCCGAGTCGGGCGCAGGGCTGGAGCCGGGCCCGGGGCTGCGGTCCGGGCGCCGTCCGTCGGACGCGTCCGCACCCTCCGGGCTCCGTCCGTCATCGGGCGGTGTCGGCTCGCGCATCGTGGTCCTCCTCCAGGACGCCGACGTCGGTCCACGCGGCGCGCAGCGCCGCGACCGTCTTCTCCCCGGCCTCGGCGGCCGCGTCGAGCGTCGCCCGGGCGAACGTCGCGAAGGTCGCGGTCGCGGGGAGACCGCCGGTGAGCGCACGGTACCAGACACTGCCGGCGGCCTCCCAGGCGTTGCCCCCGAGCGCCCGCGCGAACAGCGCGAAGGCGCGGTTCGGGATGCCGGAGTTGATGTGCACGCCGCCGTTGTCCTCCGTCGTGTCCACGAAGTCGCGCATGTGAGCGGGTTGCGGATCCCGACCCAGCTCATCGTCGTCGTAGGCCGTGCCGGGCTGGATCATCGAGCGCAGAGCCCGGCCCTGCACCGCCTCCGTGAAGATCCCCTCGCCCACCAGCCACGTGGCCTCCTCTGCGCTCTGGCCGCGCAGATGCTGCTCGGTGAGGACGCCGATCACGTCGGCGATCGACTCGTTGAGGGCTCCGGACTGGCCCTGGTACGCCAACCCGGCCGTGGCCTGGATCACGCCGTGGCCGAGCTCGTGCCCGATGACGGACACGGATCCGGTGAAGCCGCGGAACACCTCTCCGTCGCCGTCCCCGAACACCATGCGCTCCCCGTCCCAGAACGCGTTGTCGTAGTCGACGCCGTAGTGCACGGTCGCGTGCAGCGGCGCGCCGGCGCCGTCGAGGGAGTCGCGGGCGAACGCGTCGAGCAGCAGGTCGAAGGTGGCGCCGAGGCCGTCGAACGCCTCGTTGGCCGCGGCATCGGCCACCGGGGGATCGTCCTCGCGGCGGACCACCATGCCCGGCAGCTCCTCCGTCCCGCACGCGTCGCTGATCGTGCGGTCCGGAGCCGCCGAGACCTCGGCGACGAGCGTGCCGTCCTCGCCGATCGACAGCTCGAGCTGTCGCCGCAGCGGCGGGCGCCCCGCGGTCAGCGTCTGGCGCGCCGCCTGCGCCGCCTGGGGGAAGCGTTCGGACTCCGCGAGCCTCGCCAGCAGATACCCCGGGACGATGCCCGGTCCGGTGATGTGTCGTCCGTCCATGTCGCCTCCGGTCTCGTTCCCCGGTGCCGACGATACGCCGCGCCGCCGACATGCGGACAGGTCGGGACGGTCGTCCATCCGAGTATCTTTGTGTGATCCAAGGACGAAGATCATGCGGAGGCAGCGTGAACGCGGCGGCACACACCCCCCATTCCGCGGGTGACCTCTTTCAGCTCATCCGCACGGGGAGGGCGCAGTCGCGCGCGGACCTCGCCCGGCTGACCGGGTTGTCCGCCTCCACGGTCGCCCTGCGTGTGGAGGAGCTGATCGCCCGGGACTACGTGGAGGAGACCGGCCACGGCGAGTCCCGTGGCGGCCGGCGTCCCCGTGTCCTGGCGGTGAAGGCGGGCGGCGGCGTCGTCGTCGGGATCGACCTGGGCGAGCGCCACGCGACGTTCGCGCTGCTGGACCGCCGCGGGGACGTGGTCTCCTCGGCGGTCGAGGAGATCTCGCTGCTCGACGGGGTGGAGACGGTGGTCGCGCTGCTGTGGAAGCGGGCGCGCGAGCTCGCCGCCGCACACGGGGATCGGGTCGTCGAGGGGGTCGCGCTGACGGTTCCCGGGCCGGTGGACTCCCGGACGTCGCGGCTGCTGGCGCCGTCGCGCATGCCGGGCTGGAACGGCGTCGACGTCGGCGAGGTCCTGCGTGCGATGACCGGGCTGCCGGTCCTCGTCGAGAACGACGCGAACGCGATGGCCGTGGGGGAGTACGTCGCCCGCGGCGGCACGGACGAGCAGCTCGTCTTCGTCAAGGCCGGCAGCGGGATCGGCTGCGGCGTCGTGGTGGACGGCGCGGTCTACCGCGGCTTCCGCGGCGTCGCCGGCGACATCAGCCACGTCTCGCTGCACAACGCGCCCCCGGTGATCTGCTCCTGTGGGCGCGTGGGGTGCCTGGACGTCGTCGCGAGCGGCGCGGCGATCGTGGACGCGCTGAGGGATGCGGGCGTCGAGGTCGCCGACCTCGACGACGTGCTCGTGCTCGCGCGCGACGCCCATCCGAAAGCGACGTCCCTGCTGCGCGAGGCCGGGACCCGAGCCGGCGAGGTCCTGGCCACGATCATCAACTTCTTCAATCCCCAGACCCTGGTGCTCGGCGGGCGGCTGCCGACCGCGGACGCCTTCGTCGCGGGCGTGCGCCAGGCGCTGTTCACCCTCTGCCTGCCGATGTCCACCGACCTCCTGGAGATCTCGACCAGCCGGGCCGGCGTGCTGGCCGGGGCGCGCGGCGTCGCGTGGTCCCTCCTGGAACAGCTCCTGGAGCCCTCGCGCATCGACGCCTCCTCCGCCTGACCCGCCCCCGCCCGTCCCTGCCTCGTTGACCCCTGTCCCGATCTGCACATCCCGTCCCGATCTGCACAGGTTTCTCGCGGATCCGTGCGCGGATCGGACCCCGGTGTGCAGATCGGGCATCGCCGCCAGCGCCAGGATCGACAAAAGTAGTCGAACTAAGATCGATGATCGCACTAAGCTGGCCGAGTGACCGATCGCGCTCCCCTTCCCCGAATCGCGATCGCCGGCATGGCGATCGAGTCCAGCACGTTCTCGCCGCACCGCGCCGGTGAGCGCGACTTCCAGCGGATCGAGGGCGAAGACCTCGTCCAGCGCTACGACGCGCTGCGCGGGGGCGAGCTCACGGATCGCGCCGAGTGGCTGCCCGTCTACTACGCCCGGTCCATCCCCGGCGGCGCGGTGCTGCCGGAGGTCTACGCGTCCATCAAGGCGCGGATCTGCGCGGGGCTCGCCGAGCTCGTCGCCCAGGAGGGCGGCCTGGACGGTCTGTTCTTCGACATCCACGGCGCGATGAGCGTCGTCGGGATGGACGATGCCGAGGGCGACCTGATCACCGCGATCCGCGAGGTCATCGGCCAGGACGTCGTCGTCTCGGCGTCCATGGATCTGCACGGGAACGTGTCCCGGACCCTCATCGAGAACGTCGACCTCATCACCTGCTACCGGCTCGCTCCGCACGAGGACACCTGGGAGACCCGCGACCGGGCGATCCGGAAACTCGTCGAGGCGCTGGAGACGGACGCGGAGACCCACAAGGCGTGGGTACGCGTGCCCATCCTCCTTCCCGGCGAGAAGACGAGCACCCGGGTGGAGCCCGCGAAGGGCCTGTACGCGCGGATCCCCGAGGTCGAGGCGCGCGACGGCGTCATCGACGCGGCGATCTGGATCGGCTACGCCTGGGCGGACGAGCCGCGCTGCCACGCGACGGTCGTCGTCACCGGCACCGACGAGGCCGTCACCGCCGCGGCGGCCGAGGAGCTGGGCCGGGCGTTCTGGGACGTCCGGGACGAGTTCGAGTTCGTGGGCCCTCCCGGGACTCTGGACGAGGGGGTCGCGGCGGGACTCGCGGCCACCGACACGCCGTACTTCATCAGCGACTCGGGCGACAACCCGGGCGCCGGCGGGACCGGCGACGTGACCTGGACGCTCGCGCAGCTGCTGCAGAAGCCGGAGCTCACCGGTCCCGACGCCCCGGTCGTGCTCTGCGCCTCCGTCTTCGACAAGGGCGCGATCGACATCCTGCGCACGCACGCCGTCGGCGACGCCGTCTCGGTCGAGGCCGGCGCACGCGTCGACCACGGTCCGCACGGGCCGGTCCGCATCGAGGGGATCCTGCACAGCCTGCACGAGGGCGACCCCGACGCGGGCGGCATCGCCGTCATCCGCGTCGGCGGGCTCCACGTGATCGTGACGGAGTTCCGCAAGGCCTATCACGACGTCTCGGACTTCACCTCCATCGGACTCGACCCGGAGGCGGCGCAGATCGTGGTGACGAAGATCGGATACCTCGAGCCGGAGCTGTACGCGATCATGCGCGGGTGGACGCTCGCCCTCACCCCGGGCGGGGTGGACCAGGACCTCGAGCGCCTGGGGCACCACCGCATCCAGCGCCCCATGCACCCCTTCGACGCGTTCCCGTCCGACCCCGACCTCACCGCCGAGATCGTCCGCTGACCTCTCGGCTGGGCGCGTTTCGACTCGCTCCTCCTTCGTCGGTGCTCGCTCAACGACCGGTGCTTCCCGGCCTCGGTCGTTGAGCGACACGTCGACTCGCTGCGCTCACTCCGTGCAGGTCTCCGCGAGACGAAACGATCTCCCCCTCCGGTCGTTGAGCGAGCGAAGCGAGTCGAAACGCGCTCACCGCGTTTCGACTCGTCCTCCGGTCGTTGAGCGAGCGAAGCGAGACGAAACGCGCTCACCATGTTTCGACTCGTCGCTGCGCTCCTCGCTCAACGACCGGTGCTTCCCGGTACAGGGACGAAACGGCTTCCTCCGTCTTTGTGACGGAAACGTAACCAATCTGGCTATTCTTGGCGTACTTACTTCGGCAATGATTCTAAGTACGCTGATTGCAGGACGATCTCGTTCGGCGTCCCGCGTCCACAAACAAGGAGGTTTCATGCGTACTCAGTCGCTGCGACGACGGCTGCTCGCCCCGGTGGGCGCGCTGGCGGTCGCGACGCTCGCCCTCACCGCCTGCCAGGGCACCGCCCAGGCCGGCCAGGGCGGCGGCGAGAAGAAGGACAGCGTCAGCTTCGCTCTCCAGGTGGGGACCGGGCCGAACTGGATCCTGCCGATCTCGACGCCGGACACGATGGCCACGCACAACAGCGCCATCAAGGCCACCATGTGGCCGCGCCTGTTCGAGTACAACGGCGTCGACGGGGAGATGGGCTGGGACGAGGCGGCCTCGGCGGCCAAGTCCTACGAGTTCTCCGAGGACCTCAAGACCATCACGATCACGCTGAACGACCTCGACTGGTCCGACGGCGAGCCCGTCACCTCGCGCGACGTGGAGTTCTGGTACAACCTCGTCCGGTTCAACGGCGAGAAGACCGGCGGCTACTCCGCGGGCCTCATGCCCGACAACATCACGGCGTTCACGACCATCGACGAGAAGACCTTCTCGCTCACGATGGACAAGGTGTACAACGAGGAGTTCCTCGTCGGCAACCAGCTCAGCCTGATGTACCCGATGCCGCAGCATGTGTGGGACAAGACCAGCGCGGACGGCGAGATCGGCGACCACGACCGCGACGCCGCCGGCGCCGCACAGGTCCTGGACTACCTCTTCAGCGAGGCGAAGGACATGAAGACCTACGCCACGAACCCGCTGTGGAAGACCGTCTCCGGGCCGTACACGGTCAAGAGCTGGTCCGACTCCGGCGTCGTGGAGCTCACCGCCAACGAGAAGTACACCGGCGTCGACAAGCCGAAGATCCCGAACGTGAAGTTCCTGCCGTTCACCTCGGCCGACGCGGAGATGAACGTCGTGCGCTCGGGCGATGTGGACTACGGCTACATCACCAGCTCGCAGCTCACGAACGAGAAGCAGTTCACCGACCTCGGCTACCGCGTCGAGCCGTGGGCCGGCTGGTCGATCACCTACATGCCCTACAACTTCGCCAACCCGGAGAAGGGCGCCTTCTACAAGCAGCTCTACGTCCGCCAGGCGCTGCAGCACGCCATCGACCAGCCGACGATCTCGGACGTCATCTGGCACGGCGCGGCCACCCCGGACTACGGCCCGATCCCGCAGACCGCGGAGTCGGACGGCCTCTCGGACGTGCAGAAGGACAACCCGTACCCGTTCGACCTGGACAAGGCCGAGAAGCTCTTCACCGACCACGGCTGGGAGAAGGGCAAGGACGGCACCCTCGAGTGCGTGAACGCCGGAGCAGGCGCCGACCAGTGCGGTGAGGGCATCGCGGCGGGCGCGAAGGCGGAGATCGTCGTCACGACCCAGAGCGGCTCGCAGGAGACCGACAACATGATGGCCGAGATCCAGTCGTCCCTCGCCAAGATCGGCGTGAAGATGACGATCGACTCGAAGCCCCTGGACAGCGTCCTCACGCAGGCCCAGGAGTGCAAGACCGGATCGACCTGCACGTGGGAGCTCGTCTTCTTCGGCACCGCAGGCAGCTGGTACTTCCCGCCCTACGCCACCGGTGAGCGCGTGTTCGCGAAGGACACCAAGTGGAACGCGGGCCAGTACGACAACCCGGAGGCCGAGAAGCTCGTCCAGGAGATGGCCTACTCGACCGACCCCGACATCGCCAAGAAGTACTCCGAGTTCCTCGCCACGGACCTCCCGGTGATGTGGATGCCGAACCCGGTGTACCAGGTGTCCGTCGTGCGCGAGGGCCTCGACATCGCCCACCAGGACCCGGGCGCGTCGTTCCTGCCGCAGCGCTGGTCCTGGACCGACTGAGAGAGAACGGATGAGCGGGGTGGAAGCGACGCGCACAGCGACGACGGACCGAGCGACGAAGGAACAGCGGACCCGGAACCGGTTCTGGTGGTATCTGCTCAGGCGGATCGGCCAGGGGGTCGTCGTCATCCTCATCGTGACGCTGATCGTGTTCGCGTTGCTCCACCTCGCCCTCCCCGAGGGCCCCGCGGTCGGGGTCCTCGGGATGCAGGCCACGCAGGAGCAGATCGACGCCTTCAACCGGGAGAACGGCTTCGACCTGCCCGTCTGGCAGCAGTACTTCCACTTCCTCGGGCAGCTCGCCACCGGCGACCTCGGCGACTCGTTCAAGCTGAACCGCCCCGTCGCCGACGCGATCGGCCAGCGCCTGCCGAAGACGCTGGTGCTCGCCCTCATCTCGATGATCGTGGCGCTCATCATCGCCATCCCGATGGGCATCTTCCAGGCCGTGCGCCGGGGCAAGCCCAGCGACTACGCGCTCACCACCTGGAACTTCATCGTCTACTCGACGCCGTCGTTCTTCCTCGGCCTCATCCTCGTGATCGTCTTCTCCCAGTGGCTGCCGTGGTTCCCCGCGCAGGCCCCGCAGGGGGACACGGTCGGGGACGTGCTGGCGAACCCGGCCGCTCTCGTCCTGCCCGTCGCCACGGCCGCGCTCGCGATCATCGCGACCTTCTCGCGGTACATGCGCTCCTCGACGATCGACAACCTCTCCGAGGACTACGTCCGCACGGCCCGCGCGAAGGGCACGCCGGTGCCGGTCGTCATCACGCGGCACGTCGTGCGCAACTCGCTCACGCCGGTGATCGCGATGCTCGGCTACTACCTGCCGGTGATGTTCGGCGGGATGATCGTGGTCGAGTCACTCTTCAACTACCCGGGCATGGGGCTGCTGTTCTGGACCTCGGCGCAGACCTCCGACTACCCCGTGCTGCTCGGCTGCATCCTCGTGATCGCGCTCGCCACGGTCGTCGGGTCGCTCCTGGCCGACATCATCCAGGCCCTCCTGGACCCGCGCACCCGAGAGGAGCTCTCGTGAGCACGACCGCCGCCGCACCCGCCCCGCGGACGATGGGCCCGCGCCGCCGCGCGCTGCGCCGCTTCCTGCAGAACAAGCTCGCCGTCTTCGGCATCGTCACGATCGTCCTGTTCCTCATCTTCTGCTTCCTGGGACCCCTCGTGCACCCCACGGACCAGGTGCACACCGACCTCAAGAGCGTGATGCTGCCCCCGGGGACCGCGGGCCACCCCCTCGGGACGGACGACGTCGGCTACGACGTGCTCGGACGCCTCATGGTCGGGGGACAGATCTCCATCCTCATCGGCCTGGCCGCGGGCATCCTCGCGACCGTGATCGGGACGCTGTGGGGCGCGATCGCCGGATACGTCGGCGGGGTCGTGGACACCGTCATGATGCGCGTGGTCGACGCGGGCATCGCGATCCCGGCGACCTTCCTGCTGCTGATCCTCTCCGCGATCCTGCGCCCGAGCGTCCCGCTGATGATCTGCGTGATCGGGCTCGTGTCGTGGCTCGTGCCCGCGCGGCTGGTGCGCGCCGAGTCCATCTCGCTGAAGTCCCGGGAGTACGTGCTCGCGCTCAAGGCGATGGGCGGGTCCCACTCGCGGGCCGTGCTCCGCCACATCGTGCCGAACACCGTGGGCACGATCGTCGTGAACGCCACGTTCCAGGTGGCGGACGCCATCCTCCTCGTCGCCTACATCTCCTTCCTCGGCATGGGCCTGCAGAAGCCCGCGACCGACTGGGGCGCGATGCTCACGAGCGGCATCACCTACACCTACGCCGGCGCATGGTGGCTCATCTTCCCCGCCGGCTTCTGCATCGTGCTGACCGTCTGCGCGTTCAACAGCATCGGCGACGGCCTGCGCGACTTCTTCGACGTGAAGGGGCGGACCGCATGAGCGACGCACTCCTCTCCCTCTCCGGCCTGTCGGTCGTCTTCCGCACCGAGGACGGACCGGTCCACGCGGTCAAGGGCATCGACCTCGACGTGCGCCCTGGCGAGGTGCTGGCGCTGGTCGGCGAGTCCGGATCCGGCAAGTCCGTCACCGCCATGGCCGTCCTGCAGCTCCTGCCGCGCACCGCGACGGTGACCGGATCCGTGACGCTCGGCGGACGCGAGCTGCTGGGCCTTCCCGAGGCGGAGATGAACCGCGTCCGCGGCGGCGAGATCTCGATGGTCTTCCAGGAGCCGATGACCGCCCTCAACCCGAGCATGCGGATCGGCGACCAGATCACCGAGGCGATCCTCAATCACGGCTCCCCCTCCAAGACGGAGGCGTGGGAGCGCGCGGTGGAGCTGCTGGGCCGCGTGGGGATCCCCGACCCGGCGCGGCGCGCGAAGAGCTACCCGCACGAGCTGTCGGGCGGTCAGCGTCAGCGCGTCGTGATCGCGATCGCGCTCGCGTGCGAGCCGCAGCTCATCATCGCGGACGAGCCCACCACCGCGCTCGACGTGACCGTGCAGGCCGAGATCCTGGACCTCATCCGCCGCCTCGCGGCGGATCTCGGGACGGCGTTCCTGCTGGTCACCCACAACATGGGCGTCGTGGCGGACATCGCCGACCGCGTGGCCGTGATGTACCGGGGCGACATGGTGGAGGTCGGCGAGACGCGGCGCGTGCTCACCGAGCCGCAGGAGGACTACACGAAGCGGCTCCTCGCCGCCGTGCCGACCCTGCCGGACCTCGCCTCCGTCGTCGAGCGGGAGCCCGAGTCCGCATCGATCCCCGCGCCGGTGCTGGAGCTGACGGACGCGGCCGTCACCTACCGTCGCGGCGGGCGGTCCTTCCAGGCCCTCAGCGACGTGAACATCCGGATCGCACCCGGCGAGATCCTGGGGCTGGTGGGCGAGTCCGGGTCCGGGAAGTCGACGCTCGGCCGGGCCGCGCTGGGACTTCTTCCCCTGTCCGGCGGGAGCATGACGCTGTTCGGCGAGCGGATCGGGCGCGGAGGGGTGTCGCGGCGGTGGGAGCGGGAGCTCCGCGGACGCACCGGTGCGATCTTCCAGGATCCCGGATCCAGCCTCGACCCCCGGATGACGATCGGCGAGGCCATCGCGGAGCCGATGCTCGTGCAGCGGCGTCGCCACGCCACGACGCCGGCGCAGCGCCGGGCCCGGGTGGCCGAGCTGCTCGAGGCCGTGGAGCTGCCGCGCGACTACGCGAACCGGTATCCGCACGAGCTCTCCGGCGGACAGCGGCAGCGGATCGGCCTCGCGCGGGCCATCGCCCTGGAGCCGGAGCTGATCATCGCGGACGAGCCGACCTCCGCGCTCGACGTCTCCGTGCAGGCCGCGGTCCTCGAGGTGCTGCGCTCCCTCCAGGAGCGGATGGGCTTCGCCTGCCTGTTCATCAGCCACGACCTCGCCGTCGTCCACGAGATCTCGGATCGGGTCGCGGTGATGCTGCAGGGGCGGATCGTCGAGCTCGGCTCCGCGGACGAGGTGCTGCTGGCACCGCAGCACGAGTACAGCCGGCGCCTGCTCGCCGCTGTCCCCGTGCCGGATCCGGACCAGCAGGCGCGGCGTCGGGAGGAGCGGCTCGCCGCGCGGGCGGCCGCCCGATGAGCTCGGGCGGTGTGCTCGGTCTGGATGTCGGCGGATCGAGCGTCAAGTTCCTGCTCGCGGACGGGACGGTGCGGGAGCGCCCGGAGCCGATCCTCCGCGGCCGCAGGGAGACCCCGGCGGACGATCCGGTCGAGGGCCTGCGCGCGATCGCCGAGGAGGTGCGCGGGACCGGCGCGGAGCCGGCGCGGATCGTCGTGTCGATCCCCGGCATCGTCGACGAGGAGCGCGGCGCGGTCATCCGCTCCACGAACGTGCCCGCTCTGGACGACACCCTGCTGGCGCAGGAGCTCGGCGCGCGCACGGGCGTCCCGGTGACGGTCATCAACGACGGCCACGCCGCGGCGATCTCCGAGGCCGCGTGGGGCGCCGGCGCGGGACACGAGGACGTCTTCGTCCTGGCGCTCGGGACCGGGATCGCCGGGGCGCACGTCGTCCGCGGCGAGGTCGTCCCCGGGGCGCACGGGTCTGCCGGTGAGCTCGGGCACATCACGATCGAGCCCGGCGGGCGGGTCTGCTCGTGCGGTCGGCGCGGGTGCCTGGAGACCGTGATCGGCGCCCCCGCCCTGGCCGAGGCCTGGCGTGCGGCGGGAGGAAGCGGCGGTCCGGAGCAGTTGCTCGCCGCGTACGGCGAGGGGAGCCCCGAGGCGGCGCGCGTCGTCGAGCATGCGGCGGAGGGCCTGGCCGAGGCGATCCTGACGCTCTGCGCCCTGGTGGATCCGGGGTGCATCGTGGTCGGCGGGGGACTCGCGGCGGCGCCGCACCATCTCGTCTCCCTCGCCCGAGACGCGGCGACGGCGCGGGCGAGCTTCCACCGGATCCCCCCGATCGTCCCCGCGGCGCTGGGCGGATGGGCCGGCGCCTACGGCACGGTGCTCCGCGGCCTCGCCGACGCCCGCGTCGCCCTCCCCTGACGCGCCCCCGCGTCGGCCTCCCGGTCGTTGAGCGAGGAGCGCAGCGACGAGTCGAAACGCGCTCGCCCCCTCCCGGTCGTTGAGCGAGGAGCGCAGCGACGAGACGAAACGCGGTGACCCGGCGTCGATCGCTCAACGGCCGACTCGTCCCCGGGCGCGCCGCGTCGAGGGCGTTCGGCGTCGGCGGTGCGTGCTTCGATGGCCGCATGGACGTGCAGGCGAGGCTCCGACGCGAGGGACAGGCGATCGTGGCGACGGCCGTCTCCTTCGTCGCGGCGGCGATCGTCGCGGTGCCGGTTCTTCAGGGCGCGCCTCGTCCGCTCAGCGGAGACGGGTCGCTGAGCACTCCCGCGGCCGTCATCGCCGGGGTGACGGCCGCGCTCGCCTTCGCGGTGAGTGCCGTGCGTCACCACCGCGGTGAGACCGCCGCCATGCCGCGCTGGCAGGCGACGGTGTCGAACGTGTCCGCCGTCGCCCTCGCCGTCGCGATCGGCGCGGTGACGGGCTACGCCGTCCTCCTCGCCGGGGCCGTGCTCGCGACGGGATTCCGCGGGCTGGAGCTCTCGCCGCTCGGCGGGGGCCTGCTCACCGGAGCGATGGCGGCCGCGGGCGGGCGTGCGGGATTCCTCGCCGGCGTCGGGCTCCGGACACGGGACCTGTCCGCGCTGCTGTTCGCGTTCCTCGCAATCGGGACGCTCTTCGCGATGCTGACGGCCTCGGATCCACGGTGGTGGGAGCGCAACTTCTCCCAGCTGGGGATCGGACCCGGCGGGTGGGCGTTCAACGGAACCCTGGTGGTCGCCGGTCTCCTCGTCGCCACGGTCGGTTCCTACATCGGCCGGGATCTGCACCGCCTCTGCGGAGACCCGGACATCGGACGGATCGGCCGCACCGTCGTGCTGTGGGCGCTGGCGGGCGCGGCCTTGGCGGGCACCGGCACCACGCCGCTGCCCTCCGAGATCGCGACGGCGTCGGCGGCGGACCCGCCGTCGGTCGGGGGCGCGACAGACGTCCGCACGATCGTGCACCTCGCGTTCGCCCTGGCCGCGCTCGTGCTGTTCGCCGCGGCAACGGTGCAGACCGTCCGGGTCCTGCCGCGGCGCCCACGGTTCCTCGGCGTGACCCTGGGCGGACTGCTCGTGGTCCTCACTGCGGGGATCCTGCTCTGGTGGCCCGTCGGCTTCGCCACCGCGACCGTCTTCGAGGGCATCGCCGTGGGTCTCGGGCTCCTCGGCATGACGACCATCGTGCGGGTGCTCGCGATCCTCGCACCGGAGACCTCTCGCGTCTCCGCGCGCCCGCACCTGCGCGCCTGATTCCGAGTCCGCCGGGCGCCCATCCGTCGCAGCGCCCGCCGTGCGCAGCGATCGCCGTGCGCCTCGGCACCGCTCGCGCGGAGTTCTGCGCTTGCGGCGGAGGGATCGCGGGGATGCGTCCGCCCGGAGGGTGAGATTTCCTCGGGAGGGTGAGATCTCCGTGGGAGGGGGAGGTCTCCGCGGCAACGACAGATCCCCGCAGCAGCGTGCACCGTGCACCGTCCGCCGTGCACCGCGCGTGCGCCGTCCTCCGGCCGATCGCTGACCTAGAGGCGGTCGACGGACGTCAGCGTCACGACGGCCTCGCCCGCCTCGTCCGAGGCGTCCAGGTCGACCTCCGCAGCGATCCCCCAATCGTGGTCGCCCGCAGGATCGTCCAGGATCTGGCGGACGCGCCACCGGCGTCCGCCGTCCGTCTCGTCGATGAGGAGCAGCGCCGAACTGCGGGCGTCCGCACCGGTGAGGATCTCGTCGTGCTCGGCGAAGTAGCCGTCGAGCGCCGCGTCCCACGCCTCCGCTCCGAACTCCGGGTCCAGCGCCGCCAGGGCATCGACGTCCTCGCGCGCGGCGAGCTGGACGCGGCGGAACAGCTCGTTGCGCACGAGGATCCGGAAGGCCCGCAGATTCGTGGTCACCCGCTTCGGCGCCGGCGGCACGACGGGCCCGTCCTCGTGATCGACGGGGTGTCCCGCGACGAGCTCCTCCCACTCGTCGAGCAGCGACGAGTCGACCTGGCGCACCAGTTCGCCCAGCCACTCGATCAGGTCACGCAGATCCTCGGTCTTCAGGTGCTCCGGGATCGTCTGCGACGCCGCACGGTATGCGTCCGACAGGTAGCGCAGCACCACGCCCTCCGATCGGGCGACCTTGTACTGGCCGACATATTCCCCGAACGACATGGCCCGTTCGTACATGTCCCGCACCACGGACTTCGGGCGCAGGGCGAAGTCCCGGATCCACGGCTGCGCCGCGCTGAACGTCTCGAAGGCCGCTCCCAGCAACTCCTCCAGCGGCTTCGGGTAGGTGATCTCCTCGAGCGCCTCCATGCGCTCGTCGTACTCCATCCCCTCCGCCTTCATCGCGGCGACGGCCTCTCCCCGGGCGAGGAACTCCTGCTGGCTGAGGACGGCACGCGGGTCGTCGAGCGTCGCCTCCACGATGGAGATCATGTCCAGGGCGAACGACGGCGCATCCGGATCCAGCAGCTCGAAGGCAGCCAGCGCGAACGGCGACAGCGGCTGGTTCAGCGCGAAGTTCGGCGGCAGGTCCACCGTGAGCCGGACGCTCGTGCGCCCGGTCTCCTCGTCGACGACCTGCTCCACGACGCCGGATTCGCGAAGCGTCCGGTAGATCCCGATCGCGCGGAGGGCGAGGATCCGCTGCCGCGAGCGGGGTTCATGGTTGTCGTATACCAGGGCGCGCATATTGGCGAAGACGTCGCCCCCACGGCCGATCACGTTGAGGATCATGGCGCTCGTGATCTGCATGTGCGAGGTGAGCGTCTCGGGCTCGGCGGCGATGAGCTTCTGGAACGAGGGCTCGCCCCAGGAGACGAAGCCGTCGGGTGCCTTCTTGCGGATGATCTTCCGCTTCTTCTTGGGATCGTCGCCCGCCTTGCGGATCGCCGCCAGGTTTTCGGTCTCGTGCTCGGGAGCCTGGGCGATCACGGTGCCCGCCGTGTCGAAGCCCGCCCGGCCGGCGCGCCCGGCGATCTGGTGGAACTCGCGGGCGGTCAGGTGACGCATCCGCGTGCCGTCGAACTTCGTCAGCGCCGTGAGCAGCACGGTGCGGATGGGGACGTTGATGCCGACACCGAGCGTGTCGGTGCCGCAGATGACGCGCAGCAGCCCGCGCTGGGCGAGCTGCTCGACAAGGCGGCGGTACTTCGGCAGCATGCCGGCGTGGTGCACGCCGATCCCCAGCCGCAGCAGCCGCGAGAGCGTCTTGCCGAAGGACGTCGTGAAGCGGAAACCGCCGATGAGCTCCGCGATCTCGTCCCGCTGCTCGCGGGTGGCGATCTTCGCGCTGGCCAGGGCCTGGGCCCGCTCCATCGCGGCGGCCTGGGCGAAGTGCACGACGTAGACAGGGGCGCGGTCCGTATGCAGCAGATCGTCGATGGTCTCGTGGATCGGGGTCGTCTCGTAGGAGAAGTGCAGGGGGACCGGCCGCTCGACCCCGGTGACGACGGCCGTCTCGCGTCCCGTGCGGCGGGTGAGATCGGCGGCGAGGGCCGTGACGTCGCCGAGCGTCGCGGACATCAGCACGAACTGCGCCTGGGGGAGCGTGAGGAGCGGGACCTGCCAGGCCCAGCCGCGATCCGGGTCGCCGTAGAAGTGGAACTCGTCCATCACGACCTGACCGACGTCGGCCTGCGGTCCCTCGCGCAGCGCCAGGTTCGCGAGGATCTCGGCCGTGCAGCACACGATCGGGGCGTCGGCGTTGACCGCCGAGTCTCCCGTCACCATCCCGACCTTCTCCGCGCCGAAGACGTCGACGAGGGCGAAGAACTTCTCGCTCACCAGCGCTTTGATCGGAGCGGTGTAGTAGGTCCGGCGTCCGTCGGCGAGCGCGGCGAAGTGCGCGGCGACCGCGACGAGCGACTTCCCCGTCCCGGTGGGGGTGGACAGGATGAGGTTCTGCCCGGAGACGATCTCGATGGCGGCCTCGTCCTGCGCGGGGTAGAGGCGGATGCCGGTGCTCTCGGCCCACTCCACGAAGGCGGCATACACGGCGTCCGGATCCGGCGCGGTGCCGTCCGCCGGACCGAGCAGGGAGGGATCGAGAGACATGATGTCTCGATCCTTTCACGCGCGGTCCCTGCTGCCGCGACGTCGAGGCTCAGGCCTTCTTGACCAGGCCGGATTTCAGCAGCATCGCGCCGAAGCCGTCGACCCTGCCGTCGATGTCGTGGCCGTTGACCGGGTCGATGAGGCGGATCCCGCGTACTTTGGCGCCCTGTTTGATGCCTTGCGGAGACCCTTTGACCTTGATGCCGGTGGTCACGACGACGGTGTCGCCGTCGGCCAGCACATTTCCGACGGCATCCCTCACGACGCGCTCGACCGGGGCGTCGTCGGATGCGGCGTCGGACGGCGACCACTCGTGGCCGCACATCGGGCAGACGAGCAGCGCGCCCATCTCGTAGGCGTGCTCGCTGGAGCACCCGGGGCACAGGGGCAGCGTGTCGGACATGCGTCGATCGTATCGCGATATGATGAATTCATCAGACCAGCGCGGCCGGAGGGGGAGTCCGAATGCTGAGTGACCCGAACCGCCCGCTCTACGAGGTGAAAGCCGGGCTCTTCAAGGGGCTCGCGCACCCGATCCGCATCCGCATCCTCGAGGTTCTCTCAGCCGCTCCCGAAGTCTCCGTCTCCGAACTGCTCGACGTGATCGATCTCGAGGCCTCGCACGTCTCGCAGCACCTGGCCGTGCTGCGACGCAACCGTCTCGTCGTCTCCGAACGCCGCGGCAGTCTGGTCTACTACCGACTCGCCTACCCGCAGGTCGCCGACCTGCTGCGGGTCGCTCGCGCCCTGCTCGGCGAGATCCTGCGGACCACGCAGGAGCAGCTCGTCGAGCAGGGCGGATTGCCGGACATCCCGGTCCGGGCATGAACACCTGGTCCCTGCGGACGCTGCTGCCGTCCGCCTCCGACTACCGCGGCCTGCGACGCGCCTGGCGGGGCGATCTGCTCGCGGGCGTCACGGTCGGCATCGTCGCGCTGCCCCTCGCCCTCGCCTTCGGGGTGAGCTCGGGAGCGGGAGCCGAGAGCGGGCTGATCACGGCCATCGTCGCCGGCATCGTCGCCGCGGTGTTCGGCGGCTCGAACGTGCAGGTCTCCGGACCCACCGGCGCCATGGTCGTCGTCCTCGCGCCGATCCTCGCCACTCACGGCGCCGGCGCTCTCGCCGCCGTCTGCCTGTTCGCGGGAGCGATCGTGCTCGTCGCTGGGATGCTGCGCCTCGGCCGCGCCGTCGGGTACATCCCCTGGCCGGTGATCGAGGGATTCACCCTCGGCATCGCGGTGATCATCTTCCTGCAGCAGATCCCGACCGCCACCGGTACGGCACCGGGGGAGAGCACGAACGCGATGGTCGCGGCGGTGCAGTCGCTGGCGTCCGCGTCATGGCCGAAGATCGGCTGGTCGCTGCTGCTGGTCGGGCTGGTCGTCGTGATCATGCTGGTGTCACTGCGGCTGCATCCGCGGTTCCCGGGGTCGCTCCTCGCGATCGTCGTCGCGTCGCTCGTCGCCGGGATCGCCGGGCTGCCGGTCGACACCATCGGCGAGCTGCCCGCGGGACTCCCCGCTCCCGCCCTCCCCGCCGTCGATCCGGCCACCCTGCTCGCCCTCACCGGCCCTGCGGTCGCCGTCGCCGCGCTTGCCGCGATCGAGTCGCTGCTGTCGGCTCGGGTCGCCGCGACCCTCGCCGACACCGGCCCCTACGACGCCGACCGCGAGCTCGTCGGTCAGGGGCTCGCCTCGCTCGCCGCCGGCCTGTTCGGCGGCATGCCGGCCACCGGAGCGATCGCCCGCACCGCCGTGAACGTGCGCGCCGGCGCCCGCACCCGACTCGCCTCGACGACGCACGGCGTGCTGTTGCTCGTGATCGCCCTGGTCGGTGCGCCCGTGGTGGCGCACATCCCGCTCGCGGCACTCGCCGGCGTGCTGATGGTCACGGCCGGCCGCATGATCGCGCCCTCCACCGTGCGCATCGTTCTGCGCTCCACGCGCGCGGACGCGATCGTGTTCTGCCTCACCGCCGTGGTCACGGTCAGCATCGACCTCATCTACGCCGTGCTGATCGGCCTGCTCGCCGCGGGCTTCTTCGCCCTGCGTCAGCTCGCCCGCACCAGCGGCGTGCACCGCGAGGAGCTTCCCGGCGCCGCGCAGCCCGGTGACGAGCGCATCGCCGTGTTCCGCCTCGAGGGTGCACTCTTCTTCGGCGCCGCCGAGCGGATGCTCGAGCGCGTGGCGGCGTTGCGCGACATCGAGGTCGTCCTGATCCGGATGTCGCAGCTGCAGATCCTCGACGCCACCGGCGCCCAGGTGGTCAGCGAGCTCATCGTCTCGCTGGAACGCCGCGGCATCACGGTGCTGGTCAAGGGCATCCCGCCGCAGCATCTCCCGCTCGCCGAGCGCGTCGGCGTGCTCTCGTCGTTGCGGCATCAGAACCACCTCTTCGAGGACCTCGGCACGGCCGTCGCCCACGCGCGCAGTCACATCGGCCGCGCTGTCTGAGCGGCAGTTGACTGTCGAAACCCCCTCCTGCCGCCGAGACCCCCTCGGAAACACGCTTCTGCGAGGGGGGCCCGGCGTCGGGGGGGCGGGGGTCTCGGCGGCTGGGGCAGGACGGGGAGAGGGGCTGGGGCAGAAGGAGAGCGGGTCAGCCCTCGCGGCGGCGGACGATCTCCGCGATCCAGATCGGCGCGAAGGGAGACGTGCAGTTCGGCGGGGTCGGGTAGTCCGCCAGCACCTGGAGGCGCTCCCCGATCGCGATCGCGCGCTCGCGCCGGGAAGGGTGATGGATGCCGATCGTCGCTAGGGTCTCGTTCATGGCCCACTGCAGCCGTGCCGGTGCCTCCGTGAGCTCCGCCTCGATCGTGTCCAGCAGGGCGTCCAGATCCAGGCCCTCCGGCTTCTTCGCGACGCGATCGGTCGTGAGGGACCAGGCCGCGGCCCGGGCGTCCGCATCCTCGTCCGTCATCCACCGCTCACGCATCTCCTCGGCGTGCGGGGACTTCTTCGCGATGTAGTTGACGAACCAGTCGTGCGCCTTGGCGCTGTCCGTCGCACGGACCATGGCGTCGAGGTCGTCGGGTCCGAACGAGCGGGGCCTGACGAGGAGGAGACCCAGGAGCTGCCCGGCGACGTCGCCCGACGCCCACAGCTCGCGACCCAGGGCGTCGTCCGTGCCGATCCGCTTGGCCAGCGCGCGCATCTTCGTGAGGTTCACGCCGTGGGCGTCGCCGTGCCGCTCGTTGACGGCGCGCGCCTTCGGGTCCTCGAGCGCGGCCAGCTCGGCGAGGACGGCGTCCAGAGTGGCGAGAGCGGGGTCCGGCATGGCTCCAGCGTACGTCGCGCGCGTGCCGTCCCCGCGACCGGATCGACGGGGGCGAGGCGCCGGTCGCGCGGGAGGGGATCAGGATCCGGTCGCGGCCTCCGCGTGCGCAGATGGTCCGCGGATGCAAGGATGGTGACGTCAACATCCCGGATGGAGAGCCGCCCATGACCACGCCGCACACGCCCGTCCTGACCTGGCGGGACGGAACGCTTCTCCGCGACGGGCGACCGCATCGGATGCTCGCCGGCTCCGTCCACTACTTCCGCGTCCATCCGGCGCAGTGGGAGGATCGCCTGCGCCGGCTCGCGGCGATGGGCGCCAACACCGTGGACACCTACGTGCCGTGGAACTTCCACGAGCGCGTCGAGGGGGAGCCCGACTTCGCACAGTGGCGGGACGTCGAGCGCTTCATCCTCCTGGCCGGGGAGATCGGGCTGGACGTCTTCCTGCGCCCGAGTCCGTACATCTGCGCCGAGTGGTCCAACGGAGGCATCCCGTTCTGGCTCAGCGGGCGGACGCGGGCGCTGCGCACGAGCGACCCGGCGTTCCTCGCCGCGGTCGACGCCTGGTACGACGCGCTGATCCCACGCCTCGCGCCGCTGCAGGCGGCCCACGGCGGACCCGTCGTCGCCGTGCAGGTCGAGAACGAGTACGGGTCCTTCGGCAGCGACGCCGCCTACCTCGCGCATCTGCGCGACGGACTGCGCGCCCGGGGGATCGTGGAGCTGCTGACGACCGCGGACGGCACGACCGCGGACATGGTCGCGCATGGCGGGGTGGACGGGGCGATGGGTTCCTTCACGTTCGGCACCGGGGTGCACAGGGCGGTGGCGCTGCGCCGTGGCGGCGAGGCGCTGCTGTGCGCCGAGCTGTGGGGCGGATGGTTCGACCACTGGGGCGAGCGGCACCACGTGCGGAGCGCAGAGAGCATGATGTCCACGGTCGACGCGCTCCTCGCCGCCGGCGGCTCGCTCAGCCTGTACATGGCCCACGGCGGCACGAACTTCGGCCTGTGGAACGGGGCGAACCACGACGGCGTGCTCCAGCCGACCGTCACGAGCTACGACTCGGACGCCCCGATCAGCGAGGACGGATCGCTGAACGCCAAGTTCCACGCGCTGCGGGCGGCGCTCGCTCGGTTCCACGAGGGCGAGCTGCCGCCGATCCCGGAGCCGCCCCGCCGCCAGGCGGCCGGCGAGGCGCCGCTGGAGCGGCGGCGGTCCGTCCTCGACCTCGTCGAAGCCCTGCCGACCGCGCTCGTGTCGCCGATCCCGCGCACGTTCGAGGAGCTCGGCGCCGAGGACGGGATCGTCGCGTACGAGGCCGACGTGTCGTTCCCGGCGGAGGCGTCCCTGGCGATCGACGGGCTACACGACCGTGCGGTCGTCTTCCTCGACGGCGTCCGGCTCGGCACGCTCGCCCGCGACCGTGAGGAGACGCTCCCGCTGCCGGCCGAGGGCGGGACCGGGCGGCTCACGATCCTCGTCGAGAGCCTCGGGCGGATCAACTACGGCTCCCGCACGGGCGAGGGCAAGGGCATCCTGCACGGCGTGCGGATCGGCCGCCGGCTCGTCCACGGCTGGACGCACCGGATCCTCCCGCAGGACGCGCCGGAGGCCGCTCCCGCCCCGGCAACCGCTCCCGCCCCGGTGGTGGCTGACCGTGGCGGCGTCGGGATCGCGGTGTTCGACCGCGGCGAGGACGAGATCGCCGACGCCTGGCTCGCATTCCCCGGCGGCGTCCGCGGCATGGTGTGGCTGAACGGCTTCCTCCTCGGCCGCTACGACGCGCGCGGCCCGCAGTTCACGCTCTACGCGCCCGAGCCGCTGTGGCGCGCCGGCCGCAACGAGCTGCGGGTCCTGGATGCGGACGGTCTCGGCGCGACCGTGCAGATCCGGGAGGAGCCCGAGCTCGGTCCGGCCGAGGAGTTCATCGGCTCCTGAGGCGGCGCGGGCCGGCGCCCGTGATCCGTGACCCGCATCAGTCCTCGTCGCGCAGCTCGGCCCTGATCCGGCGGAGGTCCTCGGTGAGAGAGCCGATGAGGACCCAGTGGGCGGAGGACGGCGGCCGCAGCGACAGGGGCGAGGTGAGCGCGGGGATCGTCGAGGTCAGGGCCTCCGGTTCGGGCGCGATCTCGGCGAGCTGCACCGCCAGGCGCACGTCGTGCCCGGCGCGGCGGAGCTGTTCGGCGATGGCCGCGACCGCCGGCTCCTCCGGCAGCGCGTCATCGTAGTGGTCGAGATAGGCGCGGGTCATCCCGATCACCTGGGTCACGACGGGGCCGATCCGATCCAGGAGCGCGCGCAGGGCGGCGAGCTCGTCGCGGTGCCGGGATCCGCGCGGGTTGAAGGCCAGCGACTCCTCGCCCGCCGCGAGGGAGGCGTCGGCGGCGGCCTTCATCGGGCGCAGCAGCCGCGCCTCCAGCATGAGCTCCTGGAGCCGGGCGGGGCTGGTCGTCTGCGGGAGCGCCTCCGCCAGGCGGTCCAGGCTCGCCGCCACCTCTCCGCCGAGGAGCGCCAGGTCGCGGCGCGCCGGTGCGACGAGCACGGGCGCCACCACGAGGAGGTTCACGACGAGGCCGACCGCGGCACCGATGAGCGTCTCCACGATGCGGGCGACGGCGTAGTCCGGACTCGACGACCCGAGCGCCAGCACGAGCATCGCCGAGATCGCCACCTGGTTCGCGGTTCCCGGCGTCGCCTTGAACGCCCACGCGACGATCATGGCGACCACGACCGCCAGCAGGACGATCCAGCTCCATCGCCCGAGCACGAGGCTGAGGGCCATCGCGATGACGACGCCCAGGATCACTCCGAAGCTGCGCTCCATCGCCTTCGCGAAGGACTGATTCACGCTCGGCTGGACGACCAGCAGCGCGGCGATGGCGGCGAACACCGGGAGCTGCCCCGGCACGACCCAGCCCGCCAGCAGCCACGCCGCGATGGTCGCCGCGGCCGACTTGACGACCTGCAGCAGCGGGCCCCGGCGGGCGCTGCGGATCGCGGTCATGCGCATGGCTCCACGCTAGTGCGCCGGCCCCGGCCGCGCCCGTCTCCGCATCCGCGGGCCGGGTCGTCTGAGGCGCCCGGAGCCGAAGATAGGGCATCCGCCCGATCCCGCACGGGGGCCTTAGCGAGGAGCGTAGGGGTGTCGAAGAAGAGAAGAAGCAGAAGGAGAAGGCCGTGGATGTGCACCCCTACCTCAGCTACCGCGTGACGACCCTCGAGATCGAGGAGGCCGCCCGTCGCGCCGAGCGTGCCCGGATGGCCGCCGAGCACGCCGACCAGATCCTCACCACGGAGCGGTTCGGCACCCGCTTGCGCCGCTGGCTGAGCCGGGATTCTGCCGTGCGCCGCCCGGCCACGCAGGAGGCCGCACCGGCTGCGCCGGTGTCGCCGCGGGCGTCGGCGGTCCGCGCGGCGTCCTCGGCCTCCGCGCGT
>NZ_BCRA01000084.1 GCF_001552355.1 Microbacterium resistens NBRC 103078 | reverse complement strand
GGGCGGGTCCGGCTCATCGGCGCCGGTGCGCGCGCGACCGCCGAGGCCGTCGCGGGATCCCCGAGCCTGGCGATCTATGCGAACCCGGTCGTCTCCGCCGGCCGCGTCGAGCTGCTGACGTTCCTGCGCGAGCAGGCGGTCTCGGTCACGGCGCACCGCTTCGGCACGCCGCACCGCTACGAGATCCCGACGCTCGCTCCCGTGCGCGACTGACGCCGACTCGCGGGTGGCCGCCGAGGCCGCCCGCGAGCTCAGGCGTTCGGGTGGGTTCAGGCGGATCTGGAGCAATTGCGCCTGATCCGGCGTGTGTGCCTGATGTGGCGTGTGTGTTGTGCGTGCGTGTGGCGTGCGCTGGCGCGGTGCTGGTGCGCGGTGCTCGTGCGTGAGTTCAGGCATTCGCGCGGGTTCAGGCGGATCTGAGGGATGCGTGCCTGATCTGGCGTGTGTGCCTGATTCAGCGCGTGCCTGAGGTGGCGTGCGCTAGCGCGGTGCTGGTGCGTGAGTTCAGGCGTTCGCGCGGGTTCAGGCGGATCTGAGGGATGCGTGCCTGATCTGGCGTGTGTGCCTGATTCAGCGCGTGCCTGAGGTGGCGTGCGCTGGCGCGGTGCTCGTGCGCGAGTTCAGGCATTCGCGCGGGTTCAGGCGGATCTGAGGGTTGCGTGCCTGATCTCGCGCGTGTGCCTGATTCGGCGTGTGCCTGATCCGCAGCGTATGCCTGATGCGGCGTGCCAGAGGACGCGGGCGTGACAGGGGACGAGGACGCGGGGTCAGGCGAGGGGGAGGGCGTCGTCGTACGCCGTCGTCGAGACGAGCGGCTCGCCGGGAGGAGCACCGAACACCCGTGCGGTTCCCGGCGCGCTGCGCCATGGTGCCCAGCCGGGATCCCCGGTGCGGACGAAGCCCACGGCGGCGCCGTGCATGTCCGTCGCCAGCTGCTGCGGAGGATCGTCCCCGGCGAGGCGGGCCACGTGCGGGTCGTCGAGGCAGTCGAACCAGAAGGGCACGTCGAGACAGTGGCACGACCACCCCTTGGTGGGGGAGACCCAGGCGAAGCGGTAGGCCCAGGTCGGCGCCGCGCCCCGCGCCTCCGCCGCACGGACGACGAGGGATCGGAACACGGAGTCGGTGACGAAGCGCCCAAGCACAGCGGCGGTCCCCTTCCGTCGCTGCGGACGGTTCGCGGCGAGCCAGGCGCGGCGCACCGGGCGGTCCCGGAGAAACCGTGCGACAAGCCAGGCGGCGGGGATGAGGCGGAGCCTGCCGCGCACGTCGTCGAGCACCATGGTGAACTCATCGTCGGTCGCGCCCAGCAGGAGCGGCTTGTCCGCACCGACGCCCGCACGGAGGGCGTCCACGGTGGAGGTCGTGACGAGCTCTCCGTCGATCACCGGTCCCCACGGCAGGCCGTCGGTGAGGGTCGCCGTGACCGCGGCGATGCCGGTGCGCCCGAGGAGCGCGGCCTGCGGCTGGAGCTTCATGATCCGCCGCTCCGGCACGCTCCGGAAGCCGTCGAGGTCGGGGTCGCATCCGGCGAGCTCGGCCAGGCGGTGCGAGCGCGCCTCCACGCGGTCGCGCGGGAGGTCCGCGAGGGCGGGGGAGATCGCGAGGGCGGCGTGGAAGAGATGCTGGGCCTGCTCGAGGGCGAGGAGCCGGAGCACCGCCCCGCCTCCGGCCGACTGGCCGGCGATCGTGACGCGCGACGGGTCGCCGCCGAACGCGGCGATGTTCTCCCGCACCCACTCCAGCGCGGCGATCCAGTCGAGCACGCCGCGGTTCGCGGGCGCTCCGTCGATGATCCCGAAGCCGTCGAAGCCCAGGCGGTAGGAGATCGACACGGTCACGACGCCGTCGCGGGTGAAGGCGCGCCCGTCGTACCAGGGGCTGGCCGGGGAGCCGTCGGTGTACCCGCCCCCGTGGATCCACACCATGACCGGCAGCCCCGCCGCGTCCCCCGCCCCCTGCCGAGTGGTCAGTTTCTGCGGGTTGCGGCCGTCTGAACCCGCAGAAACTGACCACTCGGGGAGGTGGGGCGTGAAGACGTTGACGTTGAGGGTCGAGGCGCCGGGGATGCTGGGCTCCGGGATGAGCGTCTCGCCCTTGTCCCCACGTTGCGTGGTCGGACCGTACGCGGTCGCGTCGCGCACCTCGGTCCAGGGCTCCGGGGGGACGGGCGCGAGGAAGCGTCGTCGTCCGGTGGGCGGCGCGGCGAACGGGATCCCGAGGAACGCGGCGGAGCCGGCCGGGGTGCCGGGCGTACCGCGCCACATCCCTCGGACCGGGCCCGCGGAGGTCGTCACGACGGGGGCCGCCCCGGTGCCGGCGGGGGTGTCCGAGTCGGTCATGGCGTCAGCGTACCGGGGACGGAGCGGGACGCCGGGCCGCCCGTTCGCGGGCTCGCGCCGCGCGTCTGCGGACGCGGATCACCCGCCACGGGATCCCATCCGGCCGGAACCGGGCCGCTCGGCACCGGCTCCGCGGCATGCGGGTGCTCGCCGTCCGCCCTCGGGTCCGGGCCGCCCGCCGCGGACGGACGCAGCAGCGACAGGAAGAGACGGATGTCCGCGGCCATGTCGATCGTCGGGTCGAGCATCCACGCGTTCTGCAGTCCGTCGGCGAGGGCGTGCGCCGTGCGGACCACCCACGCGGGATCGAGATCGGCGCGGATGTGCCCCGCGGCCTGCGCCTCGACCACGGCGGCCCGCGCGGATCGCTCCAGCCGTTCCGTGCGCTCCGTGAAGAACGCGCGGGCGGGATGCTCGGGGTCGGCCGCGTCGGCGGCGAGCTGGGTGTAGAGCTGCACGAGCCCCGGCACCTCGGCGTTGTGCCGGACGACGTCGAGGAAGGCGTCCAGGAACGGCCGACCGGCGTGCGGGATGGCGTCCTGCTCGTCGCGGGCGCGCAGGATCGCGAGGAACAGATCCTCCTTGGAGCCGAAGTAGTGCAGGAGCCCGGCGGGGCTCAGCCGCACGGCCTCGGCGATGTCGCGGACGGAGGCGGCGCGGTAGCCGCGGGCGGCGACGAGGCCCAGCGCGGTCTGGAGGATCTCCTCGCGTTTGGCGACGCCCTTCGCATAAGCGCCTCGCGGAGTCATGGCTCCAGGGTACTGACGCGGGCGACAAAACCGAATCATGTTCGACTTTCTTGCCCGGATCCCTTGTGCGGGAAGCGGTGGGATGGCACGCTGAGCAAGAAACCAAACCGCGTTCGGTATTGCCTTATTGCCTTCGATCCGCTCGACGTGGAGCAGCCATGACCCTCACCCCGCCCGATCCCGCCTTCCGAGACCCGACCGAGAGGAATCCCATGGAGCACACCGAGACCGCCCACCCCGAGGTCCGCACCGCCGCAGGGGCGGTGCGCGGGCGCTGGCGCCCGACGACGGGCGGGGCGGGGTATCCGCGGTCGGCCGCGTTCCTCGGCATCCCGTTCGCCGAGGCGCCGGTCGGGGAGCGTCGCTTCGCCGCACCGGTCCCGAAGGCGCCGTGGGAGGGCGTGCTCGACGCCGCGGAGTTCGGAGCCACCGCGCAGCGCGGGGATCCGGGGGTGACGCTCATCCCGGAGCCGAGCGTGCCCGGCGACGCCACGCTCAACGTCAACGTCTTCACCCCCCACCTCCCCGAGTGGTCAGTTTCTGCGGGTTCGGAGGGCCGCAACCCACAGAAACTGACCACTCGACGGGAGGAGGACGACGAGCGTGGGCTGCCGGTGCTCGTGTGGATCCACGGCGGCGGCTACTTCGCTGGCTCCCCGGCGAGCCCCTGGTACGACGGGCGGGCGTTCAACCGCGACGGCGTCGTCACGGTGACGATCTCCTACCGGCTCGGCTTCGACGGCTTCGGGTGGATCGAGGGCGCCCCGTCCAACCGCGGCGTGCGGGATTGGCTCCTCGCCCTCGAATGGGTGCAGGAGAACATCGCGGCGTTCGGCGGCGATCCGGATCGGGTCACCATCGCCGGACAGTCCGCCGGTGGGGGCGCGGTGCTCACCCTGCTCGGGATGGAGTGCGCGCAGCATCTGTTCGCCCGGGCCTACGCGATCTCCGGGGCGCTCGCGGACGTGAGCGCCGAGCGGTCCGAGGCGTTCGGGCGGGCGCTCGCTGCGCAGGCCGGCGTCGCGCCGACGCGGGCCGGATGGTCGGCGTTGAGCGAGGAGCGGATCCTCGCCCTGCAGAAGGCCGCGACCGAGCTCGGCCCCGACGCCCTGGGCACGATCGTGGAGGAGGGGCTTCCGCTGGGCCCGACCGTCGACGGGGACCTGCTCCTCCGGCCCACCCCGGAGTCGTTGCGCGCCGGCATCGGCGCCGACAAGCCCCTCGTCCTCGGCGCCACGGACGACGAGTTCACAATGGCGATGGCCGACGCCCCGGCCGCCCTGCGGTGGGTCCCGAAGAGCGTGCTGCTCGGACGTCTCGGCGTCCCGAAGGCCGCGCAGAAGGCCTACCTCGCGGCCAATGCCGACGTGGCGGCGAAGGGGGCCGCGAGGCTGGCCGGGCGGGTGCTGACCGACCGGATGTTCCGGGCGGCGGTCGTGCGGACCGCCGCCGACCGCGGCTCCGCGCCCACCTGGGTCTACCGGTTCTCCTGGCCGTCGGGGCACTTCGGATTCGCGGAGCACTGCCTCGACGTGCCGTTCTTCTTCGACGCCCTGGACGGCCCGGCGATGGAGCCGCTCGCCGGCCCGAACCCGCCGCAGGAGCTCGCGGACGAGGTCCACGCCGCCGCCGTGGCGTTCCTCGTCGCCGGGGATCCCGGGTGGCCGCGCCACGACCCCGGGCAGCGGATCGCGCGCGTGTTCGACACGCCCTCGCGGGACGAGCCGGACGCCTACGCCTCGGTGCGGCCGCTGCTGGGCTGACCCTGCACGTCCTGCGCGTCCTGCACGTCCTGCGGACCCTGCGCCTGTGCGTCCTGCGCGTGGGTGCCGCGGGCGCCGCCCGCGGACGCGCCGTCGACGGATCCGCCCGACGGGTCCACGAGCGTGAAGAATGCGTCCACGAGTGCCGCCATGTCCATGTCCGGTTCGACGAGCCACTGCATCTGGGCGCCGTCGGACACGGCCTGGAGGAGGCGCGCGAGGACCTCCGGGTCGAGACGGGTCGGCGCCCGCCCGGCGGCCTGGGCCTTGGCGATCGTCTCCGTCCAGGAGGCGCGCACGGCTCGGCCGCGCTCGGCGAAGAACGCGCGGGAGGGGTGGGCGGGATCGGCGGCGTCGGCGGAGAGCCGCGTGAACAGCTCCACGAGCCCGGGCACCTGCGCGTTGTGGCGCACGAGGTCGAGGTAGGCGGCGCGCAGCTCGTCGAGCTCGCCCTGCAGCGCGCCGACGCGCTCGGCGGCGTCGAGCTCGTCCCGGGCCCGGAGGATCTCGACGAACAGGTCGTCCTTGCTGTCGAAGTAGTGCAGGAGTCCTGCCTGGCTCAGCCCGACCTCGTCGGCGAGCTCCTTCACGGAGGCGCCGTGGTACCCCTCGCGCGCGACCACGGCGAGGGCGGCGCGCAGGATCTCCTCCCGCTTCGCGATCCCCTTCGCGTACGCACCTCGCCGAGCCATCCCCCGAGACTATCGGCCGGGGCGGGTCGCCGGAATGAAAACCGAGCGATGCTTGCTTTTTGGGGTGCGGACTGGTTGGGTGGAGCCACCCGTTCACGAAGGAGTCGACATGTCCGAAGCCACCCGCGATCGTCTCGGCGAGCTCACCACCGAGGAGAAGGCCTCGCTGACCAGCGGCGCCGACTTCTGGACGCTGAAGCCCATCGAGCGGATCGGCGTCCCGTCGATCATGGTCACCGACGGCCCGCACGGGCTGCGCAAGCAGGCCGCGGACAACGACCACCTGGGGATCAACGACAGCGTGCCCGCCACCTGCTTCCCGCCCGCGGTCGGCCTCGGCTCCAGCTTCGACCCCGAGCTGGCCGAGCGCGTCGGCGTGGCCCTCGGCGTCGAGTCCGCGATCGAGGACGTCGCCGTCATCCTCGGCCCCGGGATCAACATCAAGCGCTCGCCGCTGTGCGGGCGCAACTTCGAGTACGTGTCCGAGGACCCGCTGGTCGCCGGGGTCATCGGCGCGGGGCTGGTCACCGGCATCCAGTCGCAGGGGGTCGGCTCCTCGCTCAAGCACTTCGCGGCGAACAACCAGGAGAACGATCGGATGCGCTCGTCGAGCGACGTGGATCCGCGTCCCCTCCGCGAGATCTACCTGCGCGGCTTCGAGCGCGTCGTCAAGGACGCCCAGCCGTGGACGGTGATGTGCTCGTACAACCGGATCAACGGCGTCTACGCCTCCGAGGACCCGTGGCTGCTCACCGAGGTGCTGCGGGACGAGTGGGGGTTCGAGGGCCTGGTCGTCTCCGACTGGGGCGCGGTGAACGACCGCGTGGCCGCGCTCGCGGCGGGCCTGGACCTGGAGATGCCGTTCAGCGACGGCACCACGGACCGCCAGGTGGCCGCGGCCGTCGAGGCCGGCGACATCGACGCCGCCGTGCTCGACACCGCGGCGGGCCGGATCCTCGACCTCGTGGACAAGGCGCTGGCGCGCCCCGCCGTGGCCGGGCCCCTCGACGTCGACGCCCACCACGTGCTGGCGCGTGAGGTGGCGGGCCGCTCCATCGTGCTCCTGAAGAACGACGCCGTCGACGGCGCGCCGCTCCTCCCGCTCGCCCCCGAGGCGTCGATCGCCCTCATCGGCGAGTTCGCGCGCACCCCGCGGTACCAGGGCGGCGGGTCCTCGCACATCAACCCGACCCGCATCGACACGGCGCTCGACGCGCTCACCGAGGCGGCCGGCGACCGGGTCGCCTTCGCTCCCGGGTTCGCCTTCGACCCGCGCACCGACGCCGCCGAGCAGGACCGGCTCCGCGAGGAGGCCGTCGCCCTCGCCGGATCCCGCGACGTCGCTGTCGTGTTCCTCGGCCTCACGGATCCCGAGGAGTCCGAGGGGTTCGATCGCGAGCACATCGACCTCGCCCCGCACCAGCTCGCCCTCCTGGATGCGGTGGTCGCCGCGAACCCGCGCACCGTCGTCGTGCTGTCCAACGGCTCGGTGGTCGCCCTGCCCTTCGCCGACCGCGTCCCCGCGATCGTCGAGGCCTGGCTCCTCGGCCAGGCCGGCGGCTCCGCGACCGCGGACGTGCTGCTCGGCGACGTCAACCCGTCGGGCCGCCTCGCCGAGACGATCCCGCACCGCCTGGAGGACACCCCGGCCTTCGGGAGCTTCCCGGGATCCTTCGGGCACGTCCGCTACGGCGAGGGGATCTTCGTGGGCTACCGCTGGTACGACGCGCGCCGGATGGACGTGGCGTTCCCCTTCGGCCACGGGCTGTCGTACACGACGTTCTCGTACGGCGACGCGACGGCCCGCGTCGACGCGTCCGGAGACGTGGTCGTGACCGTCCCCGTGACGAACACGGGCGCCCGCGACGGCCGCGAGGTCGTGCAGGTGTACGCGGCTCCGGAGTCGTCGGTCGTCGAGCGGGCGCCCCGCGAGCTCAAGGCGTTCGCGTCGGTCGCCGTGGCGGCGGGAGAGACGCGCGAGGTCGAGCTCCGCATCCGGCGCGAGGACCTGGCGTACTGGGACGTGCGCGTGGACCGCTTCGTCGTGGAAGGCGGGACGTACCGGATCGACGTGGCCGCGTCCAGCCGTGACATCCGCTCCACGGTCTCCGTCGAGATCGACGGCGACGAGGTGCGTCTGCCGCTCACCGGGGAGTCGTCGCTGGCGGAGGTGCTCGCGCATCCGGTCGTCGGGCCGATCGTGCAGGAGCGGCTCGCCGCGCTGCGGGAGAGCGCCGGCGGGGCCATGGACGCCGATGTCATGGGCGACGACACGATCGAGAAGATGATGCAGTCCTTCCCGATCGGGCGTCTGGCCGGATTCCCGGGGATGGGTGTGGACCGCGAGCAGGTCGCGCAGCTCCTCGCCCTCGGGAACGCCCCGCAGCAGTAGCCGCGTTTCGTCTCGCTGCGCTCGCTCAACGACCGGTGGTGCCTCTTTCGGTCGTTGAGCGAGGAGCGCAGCGACGAGTCGAAACGCGGCTTTCCCGGGGTGAGTGCGTTTCGTCTCGCTGCGCTCGCTCAACGACCGGTGGTGCCTCTTTCGGTCGTTGAGCGAGGAGCGCAGCGACGAGTCGAAACGTGGTGACCCGGCGTCGTCAGCGGGTGTAGCCGTCGGCGACGGAAAGGGCGTCGTCGATCGCTGCGAGCCCGCGGATCAGCTCCTCCTCGGAGATCACCAGTGGCGGCGCGATGTGCGTGCGGTGGAAGTGCACGAACGGCCAGACCCCGCCCTTCTTCGCCGCGGCGGCGAACGCGCCCATCGGCGCAGCATCCGCGCCGGAGGCGTTGAACGGCACGAGCGGCTCCCGGGTCTCGCGATCCCGGACCAGTTCCACGGCCCAGAACAGCCCCCGCCCGCGGACCTCGCCCACGCTCGGGTGACGCTCCGCCCACGAGCGCAGGGTCGGCTCCACGACCCGGCTGCCCAGGTCGCGCACGCGCTCGAGGATCCCGTCGCGCTCGAACACCTCGAACGTCGCGACACCGGGGGCGCAGGCGAGAGGGTGCCCGGAGTAGGTCAGCCCGCCGGGGAACGGCGTGCGCGCGAAGTGCTCCGCGATGCGCGCGGAGATGACGACGCCGCCGAGCGGCACGTACCCCGAGTTCACGCCCTTGGCGAAGGTGATGAGGTCGGGCTTCGCGCCGAAGGCGTCGATGCCGAACCACTCCCCGAGGCGTCCGAATCCGACCATCACCTCGTCGGCGATGTAGACGATGCCGTGCCGGTCGCACAGCTCGCGCACGCCGTCGAGGTATCCGGGCGGCGGGATCAGCACGCCGTTGGTGCCCACCACGGTCTCGATGATGATCGCGGCGATCGTGCCCGGTCCCTCGAGCAGGATCGTCTGCTCGAGGTGCTCCAGCGCGCGCCGCGACTCCTCCTCCACCGTCGTCGAGTGGAAGGCGGAGCGGTACAGGTAGGGCCCGAAGAAGCGCACGGTGCCGTTGTCGCCGCCGTCGTTGGCCCAGCGTCGCGGGTCGCCGGTGAGCGAGATCGCGGTGGCCGTCGAGCCGTGGTAGCTGCGGTACATCGACAGCACCTTGCGGCGGCCGGTGACCTGGCGCGCCATGCGCACCGCGTACTCGTTGGCCTCGGCGCCGCCGTTGGTGAAGAACACCTTCTCCATGCCCTCCGGTGCGACGCCGGCGATGAGGCGGGCGAGTTCGCCGCGCACGTCGTTCGCCATCGAGGGCTGGATGGTCGCCAGGCGCCCGGCCTGCCGCTGCACCGCGGCGACGAGGTCCGGGTGCTGATGACCGAGGTTGAGGTTCACCAGCTGGCTGGAGAAGTCGAGGTAGGCGTTGCCCTCGTAGTCCCAGAACGTCGCCCCGTCACCCGCTGCGACGGGGAGCGGATCGATCAGCGCCTGCGCGCTCCACGAGTGGAAGACGTGCGCACGGTCGTCGGCCCGCACCTGTGCGTCGGCGGCGGCGTCCGGCAGGGGGTGCGATGTGCCGTGGCGGTCGGAGTAGTCGGTCATCGTCCGGATCCTCAGTGGTTGCTCGGGAAGCCGAGGTCGACCTGTGCGGGGGTGTGGTCGGGCCAGCGCGTCGTGACGACCTTCGAGCGGGTGTAGAAGTGGATCGACTCGGGGCCGTAGATGTGCGAGTCGCCGAAGAGGGAGCTCTTCCAGCCGCCGAACGAGAACGCGCCGATCGGGACCGGGATCGGCACGTTGATGCCGACCATGCCGACCTCGATGTCGAACTCGAACTGGCGGGCGGTGCCGCCGTCACGGGTGAAGATCGCGGTGCCGTTGCCGAACGGGTGGTCGTTGATGAGCTTCACCGCCTCGGCATAGGTCTCCACGCGGACGACCGAGAGCACCGGGCCGAAGATCTCGTCCTCGTACAGCTTCATCCCGGGCGTGACGTTGTCGATCAGGCTGATGCCGGTGAAGAAGCCGTTCTCCGGGAGGGGCCGCCCCGCGGCGATGCGCCGGCCGTCCGCCTGCGCCGTGCCGTCGATGAGCACCGTCGCGCCTTCGGCCTCGGCGCCGGTCACGTAGGACTCCACGCGGTCGCGGTGCTCGCGGGTGATGAGCGGACCCATCTCGCTCGCCGGATCCGTGCCGTCGCCGATGCGCAGATCGCGCACCTTGTCGGTGATCGCGGCGATGAGCGGCTCGGCCACGTCGCCGACCGCGACCAGGACCGAGACGGCCATGCAGCGCTCGCCGGCGGAGCCGTAGGCGGCCGAGACGGCGGCGGCAGCGGCGGCGTCGATGTCCGCGTCCGGCATGACGACCATGTGGTTCTTCGCCCCGCCGAGCGCCTGGACACGCTTGCCGTTGGCGGAGGCGCGCTCGTAGATCGATCGGGCGATCGGGGTCGAGCCCACGAAGCTGACCGCCTTGACGACGGGGGAGTCGAGGAGGGCGTCGACGGCGGCCTTGTCGCCGTTCACGACGTTCAGGACGCCGTCGGGAAGCCCGGCCTCCTGGAAGGCCTGGGCCAGCCAGATCGCGGCGGAGGGGTCCTTCTCGCTCGGCTTGAGCACCACGGTGTTCCCGCAGGCGATGGCCGAGGCGACCATCCACAGCGGCACCATCACCGGGAAGTTGAACGGCGTGATCGCCGCGACGACGCCGACCGGCTGCTTGACGGAGTGCACGTCCACCCCGCGCGCGACCTGCTCGGCGCGCTCGCCCTTGAGCAGGTGCACGAGCCCGGCCGCGAACTCGACGTTCTCGATCCCGCGGGAGACCTCGCCGGCGGCGTCCGAGAGCACCTTGCCGTGCTCGCTCGTGACGATCGCCGCGAGCTCCGGCGTGCGCTCCGCCAGGATCTGCCGGAGCCGGAAGAAGACATCGGCGCGCTTGATGAGGCTGGTGGCGCGCCAGCCCGGGAGCGCGGCGGCGGCCGCGGCGATCGCCTGATCGACCTCTGCGGCCGATGCGAACGCGACCTCCCGATGCGCTTCGCCGGTCGCCGGGTTGTAGACCGGGCCGGTGCGCGCCGTCTCGCCGGCCGGCGTCTCGGGGCCGGTCAGGGCGCCGTCGATGAAGTGGCGGATCAGGGTCACGGGTTCTCCTCGAAGAAGGGTCTCTGGGGCATCGCCGGACGATCTGCCCGGCTGCGTCCGTACGCTTGTGTGCCCATGCTGACACTGACCAGGATGGGGGAGTGCCCGCAGATCGTCTTGACTTCGACGACATTCGGACAGAACGTCCGGAGACTGGTCCCGTCCTGCCGCGTGCCGTGGACGCTCCCGCCGCACCGTGTTCCGTCCGTCATCGTTCCGTCCGTCATCCGGTGTCTGGTCCGTGCTGACCGTCGCGGAGGCGCTGACGGTCCCCTCCCTCCGGGACGCGCACCCGGAGGTGCTCGCGGGTGACCTCGACGTCCCGGTCCGCTGGGTGCACGTCTCTGACAGCGACCGCGTCGCGGCCCTGCTGGACGGCGGGGAGCTGCTGCTGACCACGGGCGCCGGCTGGGCCGGGACGGACGCGGCTCTCGCCGGGCTCGTCCACGCGCTGGCCGACGCGGATCTCGCGGGGATCGTGCTCGAGCTCGGCACGCGATTCGCCGTCGCCCCGCCCGCGCTCGTCGCAGCCTGTCGCGAGCGGGACCTCGCGCTGGTCGCCCTGGAGCGCGAGGTCAAGTTCGTCGCCGTGACCGAGGACGTGCACCGCCGGATCATCGCCGGGCAGGTCGAGGCGCTGGAGGAGCGGCAGCGCCTGCACGACCTCTTCACCGGGCTGAGCCTTCGCGGGGCCGCTGTGGAGGTCGTGGTCCGCGAGACCGCGAGGGCGCTGCGGGCGCCGGTGGTGCTGGAGGATCTCGCGCACGAGGTCGTCGTCGCCGACGCGTTCGACCTTCCCGATGCCGAGGCGCTCGCCGGGTGGACCGAGCGGTCGCGGCGTCGGGACGCGGCGTGGACGCGCGTGCCCGTCGCCGCGCGGGGGACGCACTGGGGCGAGCTCGTCGCCCTTCCCGGCCCTCCGCATCCGGCCGGCCGGGCGACCGTGCTGGAGCAGGCGGCGACGACCCTCGCCCTGTCCCGGCTCTCCGATCCGTCCGACGCCTGGGCGCGGTTGCGCGGCGACCTGCTGCTGGGCGCCCTGCTGGCGGAGCGGTTCGTCGTCACCGCCGACATCGAGACCCGGCTCGCGGCGTCCGGCTTCCCCGTGGCGGGGCGGTCTCTGTTCGCGGTGGTCCAGGGGGCGGGGGCGGTCTCAGTGACGGGCGCCGCGTCTGATGCGGGAGCGGCGGCGAACGCCGGATCCGTCGCACGCGCGGGTGCCGTCGAGCGCGGCAGTGGACCCAGCGGGGAGGCGTGGACGCCCGGCGCCCTCGCGACCCGGTTCGGTCCGTCGGCGCCGACCCTGAGCGGCCAGGTCGGATCCGAACGTGTCCTCCTCATCTCCGCCCCGCAGGGTCAGGGCCTGTCGGATCGGATGCTGGCGGGACTCGGGTCCGTCGCGGTGAGCGAGCCTGCGTCGTCCGTCGACGAGCTGCGCACGGCGCTGTCGCTCGTGCGGAGGCTGGCGCGGCGTGCGGCCCCGGGAGAGGTGCTGCGCGCCGGGGACCGTCCGCTCGCACGCCTCGCCGCCGAGCTCGGCGGCGACGACCGGCTGCGCGCGCACAGCGCACGGATGCTCGGCCCGCTGATCCGACATGACGAGGCGAGCGGCGGGGATCTGCTCCGTGTCCTCGCCGCCGTGGTCGCCCATCCCGCGAATCGGACTGCGGCGGCCGCGGCGTCGCATCTGTCCCGGTCGGTGTTCTACCAGCGCCTCGCACTGATCGGCGACCTCCTCGGCGCGGATCTCGACGACGGCGAGACCCTCGCCGCCCTTCACCTCGCCCTCCTGGCCCACGGCGGCTGACGCGCCTCCGTCCCCTCCGCGCCGCACCCCGCCTCCCGCGGCGGTGTTCGCGCGCTCACCCGGAGTTCGCGTGCTGTGGCAGTGTTCGCGTGCTCGGGCGGCGGTGGATGGAGCGCGGTGCGTCCGCGGGGGCGAGGCGTCACCGCCGGGGCGCGGACCGCGTGTTCCGGCGGAGATCGCGTGTTCGAGCGGTGTTCGCGTGCTCGGGCGGTGAGCGGCCCGGCGGTGCCGCGCGGTGAGCGGCGAGGCGCAGATCAGGTGATGTAGATCTTGCGGAGGGTCTCGGTTACGGTCCACACCGTCCGCTGGCCCTCGCCCAGGCGGACCACGGAGCCCGGGCCCACCGCGAGATCGGGCAGCTCCGGGTCCTCGAACGCGATCCGCGCGCGGCCCGAGAGCACGACGAAGACCTCGTCGGCCTCGACGTCGGTCGCGGTGCCGGGCTTCATCTCCCATACGCCGATCCGCACGCCGCCGAGCGTGGAGAGCTCGGAGGCGGCGGCGGTGGGCGTGCCGTCGATCACCTCGTCGGCGGGAAGCGCGGCGTGCTCGAGCGGCAGCGTCGTCGCGTCCGCGGCCGTGCCCGGTGCCAGTTCCGTCATGAGTCGAACCCCATCCCCAGTGCGTCCAGCGTCTTCAACAGCGGTCCTCGTCGCCCCTCGCGATGATCCGCGCGGTCCATCGCGGCGCGGACGAGGTTGATCCCGATCGCGGCGGCCGGCTCCGGCGGGAACGGGATCGGCTTCTCCCGCACCATCCGCAGCTCCGTCCGCTCGGTCACCTCACCCGAGAGCAGGTCCAGCATCACATCGGCCGCGAACCGCGCCGCTCCGACGCCCAGACCGGTGAATCCGGTCGCGTACGCCACCCGATCGCGGCGGGCGGTGCCGAAGAACGCGCAGAACCGGCTGCACGAGTCGATGGCCCCGGCCCAGCGATGCGTGAACCGCAGGCCCTCGAGCTGCGGGAACGTCGTGAAGAAGTGCGCGGCGAGGCGACGATGGCTCTCCATCCGGTCCTCGTACTCCGGGCGCACCTTGCCGCCGAAGTGGTAGATCGCGTCGTAGCCGCCGAACAGGATCCGGTTGTCCGCCGTGAGCCGGTAGTAGTGGAACTGGTTGGCGCTGTCGGCGAGGCCCTGGCGGTTCTCCCAGCCGATCGAGGCGAGCTGCGCGTTCGACAGGGGTTCGGTCATCAGGACGTAGTCGTAGACCGGCACGGTCATCAGCCGGTTGCGTCGGAGCAGCGAGGGGAACACGTTGGTCCCGAGCGCCACGGCGTCCGCCTGCACGCTCCCGTGCTCGGTGACGAGCGTCAGCGGACCGGATCCGTCCCCCTCGACCCCGCGGACCAGCGTGCGCTCGTGGATCTCGACCCCGAGCTGCGTCGCGACGCGGGCGAGCTCCAGGCCCAGTTTCGCCGGGTGCACGAGGGCGCAGCCGTCCCGATCCCACGCCCCGGCGAGGTAGGTGTCCGAGTGCACCTCGGCGCGGACGGCGTCCTCGTCGAGGAAGCCGTCCTCCTCCCGCAGCCCATCGACCTGGTGCGGCTCGACGGCGACGACGAGCTGGCCGGTCCGCTCGAAGTCAGCGCGGATGCCGTAGCGCTCCACGGTCGCGGCGATCCCGTCGAGGTTCTCCCGGCCCAGCTCCTCCAGGCGGTCGATCTCCTCGGGCCAGCGGCTGAGGCCGTTCTCGTGGCCGTGGGTCAGGCTGGACTCGCAGAAGCCGCCGTTGCGTCCCGAGGCGGCCCAGGCGACGCGCGAGGCCTCCAGGAGGACGACGCGGCGCTCCGGGTTCCGTTCCTTCGCGCGGATCGCGGTCCACAGCCCCGTGTATCCCCCGCCGACGATCGCGAGGTCCGCCCGGACGGCGCCGCGCAGCGGAGGATGCTCGGTGCGGTCGACATCGTCGAGCCAGAAGACCCCGAAGGCGGTGTCCTGGAGAGACGCGTCGATCACGGCGTCCGCCGGACGACGGCGCTCGAAGACGGTGGTTCCCATGGTGCTTCCCGCGGCCCGCCTCAGCGGGTGCCCCAGTTGTAGAGGTCCTTGTGCAGCCCGGCGTAGAGGAAGGACTCCGTGGAGGAGACCCCCTCGATCGCGCGCACCCGCGTGGCGATGAGGTCCAGCAGGTCCTCGTCGCTCTCGCAGATCGCCTCGGCCAGGATGTCGAAGGATCCCAGCGTTACCACGACGTAGGCGATCTCGGGGATCGCCGCGATCGCCTCGGCGACCACGCGCGGGTCGCCGCTCACCCGCACGCCCAGCATGGCCATGCTGGAGAACCCGAGTTGGCGGGGGTCCGTGACCGCTACGATCTGCATGACACCGGCCTCGACGAGCCGTTGCACGCGCTGGCGGGCGGCGGCCTCGCTGAGACCGACCGCCCGGCCGATCTCCGCGTAGGGACGACGGCCGTCCTCCTGGAGCAGTTCGATGATCCGCTTCGAGATGTCGTCCAGCACCGGAGTCCGTGGCTTGTCGTCCATGCCCCGATCCTGACACTGGCTGCGTCAGATTGCAACTGAATCCGTTGTTTCCTTGGCGAAAACAGCTGGATTCCGTTGAATCAATGGGCTGCGGGGTGCGTGTGGATCTCCTAGGCTGGGCCCATGTCGACCCGCCTGCTGCAGAACGTCATCGCCGGCCGCTCCGTCCCCGCCCACGGGACGCGCCGGATGGAGCTCATCGACCCGGCCACCGAGGAGGCCTACGGGCAGGCGCCGGTCTCCGACCGGGCCGATGTCGACGCCGCGTACGCCGCGGCCGCGGACGCCTTCTCGATCTGGCGCGACACGACGCCCGCCGACCGGCAGCTCGCCCTGTTCCGGATCGCGGACGCCATGGCGGCGCGTGCCGAGGAGTTCGCCGACCTCGAGTCGCAGGACACCGGCAAGCCCCGCGCGACGCTGGTGGCGGACGAGATCGACCAGTCCGTCGATCAGCTCCGGTTCTTCGCCGGGGCCGCGCGGAGCCTGGAGGGGCGCGCCGCGGGGGAGTACCTCGCCGGGCACACGTCCTACGTGCGCCGTGAGCCCGTCGGCGTGATCGGGCAGGTCACGCCCTGGAACTACCCCCTCAACATGGCCGTGTGGAAGATCGCGCCGGCGCTCGCGGCGGGCAACACGGTCGTGCTGAAGCCCGCCGAGACCACGCCGCTGTCGACGCTGCTGCTGGCGGAGATCGTCGCGGAGCACACGCCGGCCGGGACGCTGAACGTCGTGCTCGGCGACCGGGCGACCGGCGCCGCGCTCATCGCCCACCCCACGCCGCAGATGGTGGCGATCACCGGATCCGTGCGGGCGGGGATGGCGGTGGCGGAGTCCGCCGCCGCGGACCTCAAGCGCGTGCACCTGGAGCTCGGCGGCAAGGCGCCGGCGATCGTGTTCCCGGACGCGGCGCTGGACAAGGCGGCGGCGGGGATCGTGTCCGCGGCGTTCTTCAACGCCGGGCAGGACTGCACCGCGGCGACCCGTGTGCTCGTGCACGCATCGATCCATGACGAGTTCGTGCGGGCGCTCGTCGCTCGCACGGCATCCCACGCCCGGACCGGCGGGCCGCGCGAGGAGGGCGTGTTCTTCGGGCCGCTCAACAGCGCCGCGCAGCTCGCGCAGGTGCAGGGCGTGGTGGACCGGCTCCCCGCCCACGCCCGCATCGAGACCGGCGGGCACCGCCAGGGGGAGCGGGGGTACTTCTTCGCGCCGACGATCGTCTCCGGGCTGCGCCAGGACGACGAGGCCGTGCAGAGCGAGATCTTCGGGCCGGTGCTCACCGTCCAGCCGTTCGAGACCGAGGAGGAGGCCCTGGCCCTCGCGAACGGGGTGCCGTTCGCGCTGGCCGCCTCGGTGTGGACGCGCGATCACGCGCGGTCGCTGCGCTTCTCACGCGATCTGGACTTCGGCTGCGTGTGGATCAACACCCACATCCCGTTCGTCTCCGACATGCCGCACGGGGGCTTCAAGCACTCGGGGTACGGGAAGGACCTCTCGCAGTACGGCTTCGACGACTACACCCGCATCAAGCACGTCATGAGCGCCCTCGACTGAGCCGCGCCCTCGGGCCTCGGGGTTCCGGGATCAGGCGAGGGCGATCACCCGGCGGCGCTCGTGCAGGACCAGTCCCGGACGCTCGTCGACCTTCGTGCCGCCGTCCTCGATCCAGCCGTGCCGTTCGTAGAAGCTCGCCGCGCGGTCGTTGCCGGCGAGCACCCAGAGGTACGCGCGCCGGCGGCCGTCGGCGCGGAACGCCTCCTCGACCGCGGTGATCAGCGCGTGGCCGACGCCGCGGGACCAGTGATCGGGATCGGCGTAGATGCCCCAGAGCTCGCCGGTTCCCGAGGGCGCCTCCTCGCGGGGATCCCCGTAGGAGGCCCATCCCGCGATCCGTCCGTCGTCGTCCGCGACGATCGTGCGGGCGTGCGGCTCGGCGGGCTCCGACGCGGGCGCCGTGGCCCCGTCCGTCGCGGCGGACAGGATCCGCCGCCAGCCCTCCTCGCGTTGCGGGACGGAGAGCCCGTCGAGCACCTCCTGCGGCATCAGGCCCCGGTAGGCGGTCTGCCAGGAGCGCACGTGCACGGCGGCGATGCCGGGGGCGTCGGAGGCCAGGGCAGGACGGATCAGCATCCCGCCATGCTACGAGCCCGTGCGACCCGCGGCCTCACCGCGTCCCGATCCGCGCCCCTCACCGCGTCCCGATCTGCACACTCCGTCCCGATCTGCACACGGATGTCGCCGATCCGTGTGCAGATCGGGACCGGGTGTGCAGATCGGGACCGGTGACCGTGGACCGGGGGGGGGCAGGGAGCAGGGGGGTCAGCCGGCGCTGCGCCGCGCCTCCCAGCCGGAACGGACCATCTCGTCGACCGAGTGCCGCATCCGCCAGTCCAGGTCCCGCGCGGCGAGCTCGCCCGTCGCGACGATCCGATCCGGGTCGCCCGGGCGGCGCGGGGCGATCTCGGGGACGAAGTCGATCCCGGTCACCCGGGCCATCGCCTCCATGATCTGGCGCACGGACAGCCCGTCGCCGGAGCCGAGGTTGTAGGCGGCCTCGATCGGTTCCCCGGCCTCGAGACGCTGCGCGGCGGCGACGTGCGCGAGCGCGATGTCGCCGACGTGCACGTAGTCGCGCACGTTGGTGCCGTCGGGGGTGTCGTAGTCGTCCCCGTTGATCCGCGGCGTGTTGCCGGCGAGCAGCGCCTCGAACACGATCGGGAAGAGGTTGTGCGGGCTGACGTCGTAGACGGTCGGATCCGCGGACCCCACGACGTTGAAGTACCGCAGCGACGTGTGCCGCAGGGGACGGTCCGTGCCCGCGGTGGCCACGGCCTGGTCGCGCAGCAGCCACTCGCCGATGAGCTTGGACTCGCCGTACGGGCTCGCCGGACGCTTCTCGGTCTCCTCGACCACGAGCGGGACGTCGGGCGTCCCGAACACGGCGGCGCTGGAGGAGAACACCATGTTGGTCACGCCCGCGGCCTCCATGGCCTCCAGGATCACGCGCGTGCCCTCGACGTTCTGGCTGTACGTGTGGAGCGGACGCTGGACGGAGACGCCCGCGTACTTGAACCCGGCGACGTGGATGACCCCGGTGACCCCGTGCTCCCGGAGCGTGCGCTCGACGAGGTCGCGGTCGAGGATGCTGCCCTCGACGAACGCCACGTCCCCGGGGACGAACGACGCCTGGCCGCTGGAGAGGTCGTCGAGGACCACGGGCTTCATGCCCGCCCCCGCCAGGGCGCGCACGACGTGCGCTCCGATGTAGCCGGCACCGCCGGTGACAAGCCAGGACATGGATCTCCTTCCGTCGCGCGGATCGCGCGTGGCCATTCTCCCCCACCCGCCTGACCGCCCGTGACGCGCGGCCGGTTCAGGCGTCGCGGCGAGGACCCGCCGCCGGCGCCACCGGGAACAGGTGCGGCGCGGAGAAGCCGGCATCGCGGAAGGCCCGACGGATCGCGGACGAGACGTCGTCGATCCGCTCCGCGTCCACGACGGCGATCGCCGCGCCGCCGAAGCCGCCGCCGGTCATCCGCGCTCCGACGGCGCCGGCCTCCCGGGCGGTCTCCACGGCGGTGTCCAGCTCCGGCACGGAGATCTCGAAGTCGTCGCGCATGGAGGCGTGCGACGCCAGGAGCAGCTCCCCGATCGCGCGCGGGCCGCCTCCGGGCGTCGTGCGGTCGAGGAGGGCGACGGTGTCGAGCACGCGCTGGTTCTCCGTGACGATGTGGCGGACCCGCCGGAAGGTCACGTCGTCCATCGCGGCGGCGGCGCGGTCCAGGTCCGTGATGGAGACGTCGCGCAGGGCGCGGACGCCGAGGATCCCGGCGCCGCGCTCGCAGGAGGCCCGGCGCTCGCGGTATCCGCCCGTGGAGTGTGCGTGCTTCACCCGGGTGTCGATCACGAGCACCGCCAGGCCCTCTGCGGTGAATCCGAGCGGGACCGAACGCGTCTCCAGCGTGCGGCAGTCGAGGAACGTGGCCGCGTCGGCGACGCCGAGCATGGAGGCCATCTGGTCCATGATCCCCGTCGGGGCGCCGACCGCCTCGTTCTCGGCCCGGCGGCCTGCGCGAGCGAGGGCGACGGGATCCAGTCCGCCCTCCCATAGCGCGTCGACGGCCGATCCGGCCGCACCCTCGATCGCGGCGGAGGAGGACAGTCCCGCCCCGAGCGGCACGTCGGACGCGAACACGAGGTCGAGGCCTGGCGTCGTGGCGCCGCCGACGGCCTCCCGGATCGCCCAGGCGACGCCGAGCGGGTACGCCGCCCACTCCGGGACGGAGGGGGAGCGGCCGGCTGGGGTGGGGAAGAGGCGATCCAGGTCGGCCACGGCCACCTCGACGGGCTCGTCGGCGAGCGTCGAGGCGACGCGGATCCTGCCGTCGTCGCGCCGGCGGGCCGCGGCGTACGTGCGCTGCGGGATCGCGAACGGCAGGACGAACCCCTCGTTGTAGTCGGTGTGCTCGCCGATGAGGTTCACCCGCCCGGGCGCGGACCAGACGCCGGAGGGGTCGCCGCCGGTGACAGCACGGAACAGCGCACGGGCGTCGTCGAACGCCGAGGAGGGGGCCGGATCCGACGCGGTCATGCGGTGTCCTCCACAGGGTCGTCCCCGACCCGGGCGATGGCGTCGCGCAGGGTCGCGGCGGCCGTCTCGGGCGGGATGTCGGCGATCCAGGCGCCCATGGCCGCCTCGGAGCCGGCGAGGTACTTGAGGCGGTCGACGGCGCGGCGCGGCGAGGTCAGCTCCAGGCGGAGCCGGATCGCGTCGCGGCCGTGCGCGCCCGGGGCACCGGCGACCGGCGCCTGGTGCCACGCGGCGATGTACGGGGTCGGACGGGGCGCGGGAGCCTCGGCGTTCCCCGCGGGGCCGGACGCCGGGCCGCCCGGATACCCGTGCAGGGCGTCGACACCGCGGAGGAGGCGCAGGTAGAGCGGGGCGAGCTCGTCCTTCTCGGCCTCCGACAGACCGGCGAGGTCGTGCACGTGACGGTGCGGGAGGAGGTGGACCTCGACGGGCCATCGGGCGGCGAACGGCACGAACGCGGTCCAGTGCGTGCCCGCGATCACGACCCGTCCTCCCTCGCGCTCGAACGCCAGGAGGTCGGCGAACAGGTCGGGGCCGTGCGCGGAGATCCGATCCAGAAGCCGCCGGGTGCGCGGCGTGACCGTGGGATAGGCGTAGATCTGGCCGTGCGGATGCGGGAGGGTGACGCCGATCTCCTTCCCGCGGTTCTCGAACGGGAAGACCTGGGCCACGCCGGAGAGCGCGGACAGCGCCCTCGTGCGATCCGCCCAGGCCTCGATCACGGTGCGGGCGCGGCTGGGCGTGAGGGTGCCGAACGACCCCTCGTGCTCGGGCGAGAAGCACACGACCTCGCACCGGCCGTAGGAGGGGCGCGCGTGGCCGAATCCGGAGGGATCGGGATCGAACGGCGGCGCTTCGGGGCCCGGGAGCGCCGGGCCGAAGGACGGCGACCGGTTCTCGAAGACCGCGACGTCATACCGTGCGGGGACCTCGGACGGGTTTCCTGGGGTCTGCGGGGCGAGCGGGTCCTGCTCCTTCGGCGGGAGGAACGCGCGGTTCTGCCGCGCGGCGGCGACGGAGATCCAGTCCCCGGTCAGCACGTCGTACCGCATGGTGGCCGTCTCCGGCCGCGGATCCAGGGTGCGCGCGTCCACGGCGCGCTCCGGGCCGAGCGCCGTGTCGGCGTCGTCGTAATAGAACAGCTCCCGGCCGTCGGCCAGCCGGGCCGCGCGCCGCACCACGCCGGCGCCGAGCTCGACGACCGCCGTCGTCGCGGGTCCGTCCGGGGAGCCGTCGCCGGACGAGGGATCCATGTTCACGTCAACACGGTAGCCGGGAGGGCGTGATAACGTCAACACTCCAGAGCCTTGGACGGCGAGGGCGACAGGAGCGGACATGGCGCAGCGGCGGGTCTCCATGGCGGCGGTGGCCGCGCGCGCCGGAGTCTCCGGTCAGACGGTGTCCCGCGTCGTGAACGGCAGCCCGCGGGTGGATCCGGGGACGCGGGAGCGGGTCGAGCAGGCCATGGCCGAGCTCGGCTACCGCCCGCACCGCGCCGCCCGAGCCCTGCGGACCGGACGATCCCAGACCCTGGGCGTCGTCGCGCAGACGCTCGCCACGGTCGGCAACTCCCGCATGCTCCAGGCCGTGGCGGAGGCGGCGGCCGGTCGCGGCTACGCCCTCACGGTCGTCACGCTCGGCGCGGACGGAGACATCGCCGCCGCCTTCGACCGGCTCGACGAGCAGGGGGCGGACGGAGCGGTCGTGCTGAACGAGGCCGCGCTCCTCGCCCGCGATGCGGATCCCGGACGCCTCGCCCTCGTCGTGGTGGACTCGCCGCCGGACGACCGATTCGGCGTGATCGGCACCGACCACGAGGCGGGGGCGAGGGAGGCGACCCGGCACCTCCTCGACCGCGGGCACCGCACCGTGCACCACATCGCCGGTCCGGAGGCGTCGTTCGCTGCCCAGGCGCGGGAGCGCGGATGGCGCGCGGCCCTGGCCGAGGCGGGGGTCGCCGCGCCCCGGGTCGTGCGCGGCGACTGGAGTGCACGATCCGGGCGGGAGGCGGCGGAGCGTCTTGCCGGTGCCGCGGGGCTCACGGCCGTCTTCGCGGCCAACGACCAGATGGCGCTCGGTGCGCTGCGCGGGTTCGCGGAGTCCGGACGCCGGGTGCCGGACGACGTCGCGGTCGTCGGGTTCGACGACATCGCCGATGCCGCGGAGTTCCGCCCGCCGCTGACCACGGTGCGCCAGGACTTCGACGCCCTCGGCGAGGAGGCGGTCCGGATGCTCGTCGCGCGGATCGAGGGCTCCGCGCCCGTTCCCCCCGCGTCTGCCGATCCCACTGCTTCCCATCGCTCTGCTGCCGCCCCCTCCGCTCTCGCTGCTGCCGCCCCCTCCGCTCTCGCTGCTGCCGACCCCTCCGCGCGGGTTCCGCCTGAGCCCGTCCGCGCGCTCCTCCTCCCCCCGACGCTCGTCGTCCGCGCGAGCTCCTGACCCCGGCCTCCCTCTGCCCCGACTTCCTGCACGCGAAACCCCCTCTGCCCGCCCAAACCCCCCTTCAGATCCGCTTCTGGGAGGGGGTTTCGATGGGCAGAGGGGGTTTCGGCGAAGGTAGCGAGGGATGTCAGGCCGTGATGGACAGCTCCTCGACGCGGACCGGATGGGCGAGGGGCTCGCCCGCCGCGAGGCGACGAAGCTCCGCCAGCGCGCTGTCGGCGAGGCCCCGCAGCTCGGTGCCGAGCGAGCCCGCGATGTGCGGCGTGAGCAGGACGTTCTCGTGAGCGTAGAGCGGATGGTCCGGCTCCAGCACCCACGGCGTCGTGACGTCCAGGATCGCGTACAGGTCGCCGCGCAGGACCCGGCGGGTGAGCGCGTCCTGATCGATAAGCTCGCCCCGGGCCGTGTTGATCAGCGTCGCGCCCGGCCGGAGCATCGCGATCCGGCGCTCGTCGAGCATGTGCCGTGTCTCGGGAAGGGACGGGGCGTGGATCGAGACGACGTCGCTCGTCGCGACGAGCTCGTCCAGATCGACGGCGCGCACCCCGAGCGCCTCCGCGTCCGCCTCGGCGAGGAAGGGATCGTGCACCACGACGTCGTACCCGTGCGGGCGCAGCAGCGCGATGACGTGGCGCCCGATCCGGGAGGCGCCGACGATGCCGACCCGCTTGTCCACGTTCCCCACCCCCGGGAACTCCGCCTGCGCGTCGAGCTCCGTGCGCGTCCGCGCGTACCGTCGGGCGATCGGCAGGACGCGCTTGCCGGCCAGCAGCACCATCGCCAGCGTGAACTGGGCGACGGGGAAGGCGTTCGTCGCCGCGGCGGAGCTGACGAGGATCCCCCGGTGCCACACCTCGTCGGTCAGGTGGTGCTTGACGGAGCCTGCCGCGTGGAGCACGGCGGACAGCCTCGGCGCCGCATCCAACGCCTCGGCGTCGAGCAGCGGGCTGCCCCACCCGGTCACGAGGACCTCGGCGCGGGCGAGAAGGCCGCGGGCGGCGGGGGACTCGAACTCCTCCACCCGCCCCAGCACGTCCCCGACGGTGGCGAAGGCCGAGCGGCGGGCGTCGTCGAACACGCGGTCGTGGAAGTCCTCCGGCATGGCGAAGAGGATGGTCGGACGGCTCACTTCACGCTCCCCGCGGCCAGGCCGGCGCGCCAGAAGCGCTGCAGGAGGATGAACGCCACGATCAGCGGGATCACGGACAGGAAGGATCCGGTGATGACCATCGGCGTGAACTCCGGCTGCGGCAGCGTGTAGCCCTGCCAGATCGACATGCCGACGCTGACGGGGAACAGCTCCCGGTTCTGGAGCATCACCAGCGGGAGCATGAAGTTGTTCCAGATCCCCACGAACTGGAACAGCGCGATGGTGACGAACCCGGGGGTGAGCATGGGCAGGCCGATGCTGACGAAGGAGCGGACCGGGCTCGCGCCGTCCACCCGGGCGGCCTCCAGGACCTCGTCGGGAACGTACGCCGCGCTGAACACACGCGCAAGATACACCCCGAACGGGTTGCAGAGCACGGGGACGAGCACCGCCCACACGGTGTTGGTGAGCCCGGCGCTGCTGGCGAGGAGGTAGAGCGGCAGCACGGTGGCGGTGTTCGGGATGAGGACGCCGACGAGCACGGCGCCGAGGAGCGCGCTACGCCCGCGGAAGCGGAACTTGTCGAAGGCGTATCCCGCCATGACGGAGATGAGCCCGCCCAGGAGGGCGCCGACCCCGGCATAGAGGACGCTGTTGAGCATCCACCGGACGAACACGCCGTCCGCCTCGGTGAGGACGTCGGCGACGTTCTGGACGAGCGCGGATCCGAAGTGGAACCCGGGCGTCCCGTACAGCTCGGACGCGCTCTTGGTCGCGGCGAACACGAGCCAGAGGATCGGCAGCACCATGTAGAGCGAGCCGAGCAGGAGGAGCCCGTTGACGACGACCCGGGACCCGAGGGGGTGCGCGGGCCCGCGGCGCCGGGGCGCGGGGGCGGCGGTGCGGCGCCGGAGGT
>NZ_BCRA01000083.1 GCF_001552355.1 Microbacterium resistens NBRC 103078 | reverse complement strand
GGCCCCGGCGGCCGCCTCCCGGTCCGCGCGCACGAACCGCACGAGCGTCCCCGGTGCGAGCAGCGCCGGCGGGTCCCGGTCGATGTCCCACATGACCGCGTCCGTGCGCCCGATGAGCTGCCAGCCGCCGGGGCTCTCCCTCGGGTAGACCCCGGTGAAGTGCCCGGCGAGCGCGACGGACCCCGCCGGCACGCGCGTGCGCGGGGACGACCGTCGCGGCACGTCGAACAGCGGATCCGACCCCACCGCGTACCCGAAGCCGGGGGCGAAGCCGGAGAAGGCCACCTGCCACTGCGCCGCGAGGTGGCGCGCCACGACCTCCTCGGCCGAGACGGCCAGCAGGTCCGCCACGTCCGCCAGGTCCTCGCCGTCGTACCGGACCGGGATCGTCGCCTCCCCGACGTGCGGCACGTGCGCGGCGTCCACGACCGTGTCGGCGAGCACCGCGGCGAGCGCGTCCGCCGTCGTGCGGGCCGGGTCGAACCGGACGAGGACGGTGCGCGCGCCCGGGACGAGCTCCGCGATCCCCGGGACCTCGGCCCAGGCGAGGTTCAGCCGCATCGACTCGTCGAGGTCGGCGGCCTCGACGAGCAGGGCGCGGTCGGAGGCGGTGAGGATGCGCATCAGGAACCGCGCCTCATCCCCAGGCGGTCCGTCCCCAGGCGGTCCGTGCCCGGGTGCTCTGTGCCCGGGTGCTCTGTGCCCGGGTGCTCTGTGCCGGCCATGTCAGGACGCGGATCCGGCGAAGGGCGCGATGGCGACGCCCGCCTGCTCCAGGAGACGACGGGTCTCCGCGGCCATGGCGACGGAGCCGGGGCTGTCGCCGTGGACGCAGATGGACTGCGCCTCGACGCGGACGTCCGTGCCGTCGACCGCCCGGATCACGCCCTCCTCCGCCAGCCGCACCATGCGTGCCGCGACCGCCGCCGGATCGTGCAGCACGGCGCCCTCCTGCGTGCGGGAGACGAGCTGCCCGTCCGGCTGGTAGGCCCGGTCGGCGAACGCCTCGGCCGCGACGCGGAGCCCCGCGCGCTCGGCGACCTCCAGCACGACTCCCCCCGCGAGGCCGAGCAGGACCAGATCCGGGTCGATCGCCCGGATCGCAGCCACGACGTCCTTCGCCTGGCGCTCGTCGCGCGCGATCGTGTTGTACAGCGCGCCGTGGGGCTTCACGTAGGCGACGGCGCCGCCCGCGCCGCGGGCGAGCCCGTCCAGCGCGCCGAGCTGGTACTCGACGTGCGCCTGCAGGGTCGCGGAGTCGATGTCCACCGCGGTGCGCCCGAAGTTCTCGTAGTCGCGATAGCCCGGGTGCGCGCCGATCGTCACGCCGTGCGCGACGGCCGCGACCAGCGTCTCCCGGATCCCCTCGGGGCTGCCGGCGTGGAAGCCGCACGAGACGTTCGCGCTCGTGACGATCGCGAGCATGCTCGCGTCGTCGCTGACGATCCGGTCCGGGACGTTCTCGCCGAGGTCCGAGTTGAGGTCGATCACGGGCATGTCAGGCTCCGATTCCGAGGAAGGCGAAGATGGGGCCGATCGAGACGGCGCCCATGTACCAGGTGAGGGCGGTCACGAGGGTACCGGCGACGAGCAGCCAGCGCGGGTAGCGCGTCACACCGAGCAGATCGGCACGGAACCACCCGATGTACATGAACACCGTCAGCCCGATGGGGAGGATCAGGCCGTTGAAGCCGCCCACGAAGACGAGGATCGCGGCCGGGGCGGTGCCGATGAGCAGGTACACGACGAGCGAGACCACGATGAAGACGACGGTCGCCCACTGCAGCGACCAGCCGCCGAGGAAGCGCTGGTGGAACGTGGACAGGAAGGTCGCCGACGTGTAGGCGGCGCCGATGACGGAACTGATCGCCGCGGCCCAGAAGATGGCGCCGAAGATCCGCAGCCCGGCCTCGCCGAGGACCGCGCCGAACGCCTGGCCGGCGGGGTTGGCGGCCTGGCTGGACAGATCCAGTGCCACGCCGCTGGCCACGACGCCCAGGATCGCCAGGAACAGGACGTACCGCATGATGCCGGTGACGAGGATCCCGTTCGCCGCGGCGCGCATGACGGGACCGGCCGCCTCCGGGCCGACGTGCCCCGACGCGAGGTAGCGGTGCGCCCCGGAGTAGGTGATGTAGCCGCCCACGGTGCCGCCGACGATCGTCGTGATCGTGGCGAAGTTGAGCTGGTCGGGCACGATCGTCTGCCGGAGCGCGTCGCCGATCGGCGGCTGGGCGATGATCGCGACGACGACCGTCATCACGATCATCCCGACGCCGAGGACGACGAGGACCACGTCCATGACACGGCCCGCCTTCTTGATGAGGAAGATCATGATGGCCAGCGCGCCGGTGATCAGCCCGCCGATCTTGGGGTCGATCCCGAGGAGGGCGTTCAGGCCCAGACCTCCGCCGGCGATGTTGCCGATGTTGAACGCGAGGCCGCCGATCACTACGAGCACGGCGATGACGTGACCCGAGAACGGGATGGCGCTGTTCGCGAGCTCCCCGGCGCGTCTGCCGGACGAGGTGATCATCCGCCAGATGTTGAGCTGGACGGCGATGTCCACGAGCACGGAGGTGAGGATCGCGAACGCGAACGCGGCGCCCATCGTGGCGGTGAACGTCGCGGTCTGGGTGATGAAGCCCGGTCCGATGGCGCTCGTGGCCATGAGGAAGATGGCGCCGATGACGGCGCTGCGGCCGGCGCGCTTCTTCGCGGCGGCGGCGCGCGCGTGCTCCTCGGGAGCGAGGGAGGCGGCGGAGGTCTGCGGGGAGGAATCGGACATACGTGGTTCCCAACGTCGTCGGTGGGGCGGTTTCGTCCGAGTGTAGAACAGATGCGCCCAGATTGTTCAACAATATTAGGGGCAGATCCACCCGCCGTCCGACCGCTCGCCTAGCATGTGGGGGTGACGACGCATCAGGGCCCGCTCGCCGACGAGCTGCGGCGACGCATCATCGACGGCGAGTTCGCCCCGGGCTCCCGACTGTCCGAGTCGGCGCTCGCCGAACGCCTGGGCGTCTCGCGCAACACGCTCCGCGAGGCGTTCCGGGTCCTGTCCGAGCAGGGCCTGATCGAGCATGTCCCGCACCGCGGCGCATCCGTGGCCTCCCCGTCCATCGCCGACGTCGTCGACATCTACCGCGCGCGCCGCGCCATCGAGTGCGCGGCGCTGCGCGCCTCCGAGCCCGAGCACCCCGCGGTGCAGCGCATGTCCGATGCCGTCGCCGAGGCGGAGGCGAACATCGCGAGCGAGGACTGGCGAGCGGTCGGCAGCGCCAACATGGCGTTCCACGACGCGATCGTCGCGCTCGCCGACAGCCCCCGGCTCGCGCGCACGTATCGCGACGTCGCCGCGGAGCTGCGTCTGGCCTTCCTCGAGATCGACGACCCCCGGGCCCTGCACGAACCGTTCGTGCGGAAGAACCGCGCGGTGCTCACCGCGTTCCTCGCCGACGGCCCCGAGGCCGGCGTGCGCGAGCTGGAGAAGTACCTCCTCCAGTCGGAGCGGACGGTGCTGGGCGCCTTCGCGCGGATGGGGCGCTCCTGACGCGACGTGCTCAGGACGAGGATCGGACGACGAGCTCCGTCGGCAGGATGCTCACCCGGGGCGGCTCCCCGCCCGACAGCACGTCGAGCAGGATGCCCGCCATGATCTCCCCCTGTGCGTGCATGGGCTGGCGGACGGTGGACAGCGGCGGATCCGCGGCCGCCGCCGCGTGCGAGTCGTCGAACCCGATGAGCGCCACATCCTCCGGCACCCGCAGCCCCGCGCCGCGGAGCACCGAGAGCGCCCCGCGCGCCATGAGGTCGCTCGCCGCGACGATCGCGTCCGGGCGGGGCCCCGGCGCGGCGAGGATGCGGCGGGCCGCCTCTGCGCCGCCCTCCTCGCTGAAGCCGCCATCCTCCACCGCCGCCGGTGCGAGCCCGGCCGTCGCGAGGGCGTCCCGGAAGCCCTGGAGCCGGTCCTGCGCGGCGGGCATCGACAGCGGACCGGTGATCGTCGCGATGCGCCGCCGCCCGCGCTCGACGAGGTGCGCGGTGGCGTCGCGTCCGCCCGCGACGTTGTCCACGTCCACGACGTAGTCGGTCGGTCGCGCACGGCTCGGGCGGCCTCCGAAGACCACCGGCACGCTCTCCGCGATCCGGTCCACGAAGGTGTCGCTCGTGTGATGCGAGACGATGATCGCCCCGTCCACGCCGCCGTTGCGCACGAAGCTCGTCATCTTGTCGCCGGGGTCGTCGCTGGCGATGAGCAGGTTCAGGAGGTAGTCCGACTTCGCGATGCGCGCGCTGATCCCGGAGACGACCGCGGCGAAGAACGGGTCCCCGAAGAAGCGCGACGTGTCCTCCGGAACCACCAGCGCGATCGCGTGGGTCTGGCGGCTGGCCAGGGAGCGCGCCGCACGGTTCGGCGTGTACTGCAGCCGGGCGATCGCGTCGGTCACCGCGGCGAGCGCGGACGGACTCACGGCGCTGGACCCGTTGACCACGCGCGACACGGTCGACCGCGACACTCCGGCCGCGGCCGCCACCTCCTCGATCGTCGCCCTCGACGCGCTCATGGCGTGCCCCTCATCCCTCCATTCTCGCGCACGCGGGCCCGGTCGCCGCCCCTCTGTCGAGTGGTCAGTTTCTGTGGGTTCACGGCCGCCATGGCCACAGTTTCTGACCACTCGGCGAGGGGTGGGGCCGCACGGGGGATCAGATCGCGCGCGCGGCGATGATCCGGGCGTACTCGCGGCCGGAGTCCTTCACGATCCGCTCCTGGGTTTCGTAGTCGACGCGGACGATCCCGAACCGCTTCTCGTACCCCCACGCCCACTCGTAGTTGTCGAGCAGCGACCAGGCGAAGTAGCCGCGGACGTCGACGCCGGACTCGAGCGCGTCCCACGTCGCCGCGACGTGCGCGCGCAGGAACCGCGTCCGCTCCTCGTCGGGGACCCGCTTCGCCCCCGCCGCACCTCCGGCGCCCGGCTCCTCCACCACGACGTCGTCGTACGCCGATCCGTTCTCCGTGACGTAGAGCGGCAGGCCGGGGGCCTCGTTCGCGACGCGCTGCAGGAGCCGGGTGAGCCCCTCGGGCTGCACCTCCCAGTCCATGCCGGTGCGCGGCAGCCCCCGCTCGACCCAGTGCACGCCCTCGGCGGCGGGGAACGGCGAGCCGGTCGGCCGCGTCACGCCGGCGCCCGGGTCGTGGACGTCCCGGTCGCCTCCGGGCTGCGGATGACCCGACAGCAGCTCGCCGTGGTAGTAGTTGATGCCCAGCACGTCCAGCGGCGTTGCGATCGTGGCCAGGTCGCCCGGCCGGACCGCCTCCTCGAACGCGGACACGGCGTCCGCGTCCGCCTCCCGGATGTCGGACACCACGTCGGCCGGATACGCGCCCCGCAGGATCGGGTCCAGGAACCAGCGGTTGAACTGGCCGTCGATCCGCCGGGCGGCGTCCACATCGGCGGGATCGTCCGGGTCGGCGGGATCGGCCACCGTGAGGTTCAGGGTGAGGCCGAGACTGAGCGCGGGATCGCGTCGGCGCAGCTCCTGGAGCGCCCGGCCGTGGGCGAGCAGCAGGTGGTGGGAGGACAGCAGCCCGTCGCGGATGCTGCGGCGGCCCGGGGCGTGGACCCCGGCGGTGTAGGAGAGGAAGGACGAGCACCACGGCTCGTTCAGGGTGGTCCAGTGCGCGACCCGATCGCCCAGGGCGTCGTGCATCGTCAGCGCATACTCGACGAAGCGGTCCACGGTGTCGCGCGCCGTCCATCCGCCCCGCTCCTCCAGCGCCTGGGGGAGGTCCCAGTGGTAGAGCGTCAGCCACGGCACGATCCCGTTCGCCAGCAGGCCGTCCACCAGCCGGTCGTAGAACGCGATCCCGGCGGGGTTCGGCGCGCCGCCGTCCGGACGCACCCGCGCCCAGGACGTGGAGAACCGGTACGACTGCAGGCCCAGCTCGCGCATCAGGGCGATGTCCTCGTCCGCCCGGTGGTAATGGTCACAGGCCACGTCACCGGTGTCGCCGTTCGCGACCGCGCCCGGGACGCGGGCGAACGCGTCCCAGATCGAGGCCGTCCGGCCGTCCTCGAACGCCGCCCCCTCGATCTGGTAGGCGGCCGTGGCCGCTCCGAAGAGGAAGCCGGCGGGGAACGAGCGGGACATGCGGTCCTCCTTCATGGCCCGTGCGGGCGTCGCGCCGGGAGCCGATCGTTGAGAGCGCTCCCACGGTACCATCACGACCCGACTCCGGGAGGTCCTGGCGACCCTCGGCGACCGCGGGCTCCCGGGGACCCGGTCGGGCCCGGCCCACGGCCCGGGCGGCCGGACACCGGGCGGCCGACGCGACCCCCTACGCTGGATCGGTGACCTCCGCCGCACCCGCCCCCGACGCGCTCGCGCGCGCCGAAGCCCTCATCCGCTCCATTCCGGACCATCCGGAGCCGGGCATCGTCTTCCGCGACATCACCCCGCTGCTCGCGGACGCGGAGGCGCTGCGGGCGACGACCGCCGCTCTCGTGGCACCGTTCGCCGGGCGCTTCGACGTCGTGGCCGGGGTCGAGGCGCGCGGGTTCATCCTCGCCGGGGCCGCCGCGATCACGGCGGGAACCGGCTTCGTCCCGATCCGCAAGGCGGGCAAGCTCCCGCAGCCGGCCGCGTCCGTCGACTACGCGCTGGAGTACGGCACCGCGACGATCGAAATGCACGACGACCTGCCCGCCGGATCCCGCATCCTCCTCATCGACGATGTGCTCGCGACGGGCGGCACGCTCGCCGCCGGTCGCCGCATCATCGAGGAGCTCGGACACCGGGTCGCCGGCGTCTCCGTGCTCTTCGAGATCGCGGACCTCGGCGGTCGCGACGTCATCGGCGACGTGCACACGGTGTTCCGCTCCTCCTGACCCGCCCTCCGCTCCGGCAGCCCCCGCGCTGCCCGATCCGCACGCCCCGTCCCGATCCGCACACTCCGTCCCGATCCGCACAGGTCAGCCCGCCGTTCCTGTGCAGAACGGGTTCTCCTGTGCAGATCGGCCCGCGGATCCGGACCGCAGGAGAACAGGACCGGGGCCGCGGAGGACCGCCGGAGGCGAGCGGGCGTCGCGCATCCCGCGCGATAGACTGGCCCCGCCCTCCCGCCCGCGACTTCCGGAGCCGTTCATGCCCACCATCGTCGTCGACGTCATGCCCAAGTCCGAACTGCTCGACCCGCAGGGGAAGGCCGTCAGCGGCGCCTTCGCCCGCCTGGGCGTGGACGCGTTCACCGACGTCCGCATCGGCAAGCGCTTCGAGCTGACGGTCGAGGGCGAGGTGACCGAGGACGTGCTCGCCGAGGCGCGCCGCGTCGCCGCCGAGGTGCTGTCCAACTCCGTGATCGAGGACGTCGTGGGCGTCGAGGTCGTCGAATGAGCGTCCGGATCGGAGTCGTCACCTTCCCGGGCTCGCTGGACGACCGCGACGCGCAGCGCGCCGTGCGGATCGCCGGCGCCGAGCCGGTCGCGCTGTGGCACGGCTCGCACGACCTGGAGGGCGTCGACGCGCTCGTCCTCCCGGGCGGCTTCAGCTACGGCGACTACCTCCGCTCGGGCGCCATCGCCGCCCTGTCGCCGATCATGACCGAGGTCAAGGCGGCCGCCGCCGCCGGCATGCCGATCCTCGGGATCTGCAACGGCTTCCAGATGCTCGTCGAGGCGCACCTGCTGCCCGGCGGCCTGATCCGCAACGACCACCAGCACTTCGTCCGTCGCGACCAGAAGCTGACGGTCGAGAACGCCGACACGGCCTGGACGAGCGCTTTCGCCGCCGGCCAGGAGATCGTCATCCCGCTGAAGAACGGCGAGGGCGGCTACATCGCCGACGAGGAGACCCTGGATCGCCTGGAGGGCGAGGGGCTCGTGGCGTTCCGCTACGCCGGGGTGAACCCGAACGGGTCGCTGCGCGACATCGCGGGCATCACCAACGCGGCGGGCAACGTCGTCGGCCTGATGCCGCACCCGGAGCACGCCACCGAGCCCGGCTTCGGCCCGGACACCGCCGCCGCCATGCGCAGCGGCGTCGACGGGCTGGGCTTCTTCACGAGCGCCATCGCCGCCGTCGCCCGCGTCGCCGCCTGACGCACCTCGGCACGCGCGGTCGATCGCCATCGCCTCCTCGGTCCCCGCAACGGCGGCTACGCTCGGGAGGGTGAGCCTCGTCGTGACCGTCCCCACCGAACGCCTCGCCGCGAACCTCCGCGCCCTGCCCGGCGCCGAGTGGCAGAACGACGTGGACCTGCGGATCTGGGACTTCCGGGACGCCCCTCCCGCCACCCGGCTCGACATCGTCGTGCCGCCGTACATGGGCGGGTCGGGGGCGCTCGCCGCCCTCTCCGGGCTGTCGGTCGGGCTCGTCCAGGGCCAGTCGATCGGCTACGAGGGGGTCTCCGACCATCTGCCCGCCGGCGTCCCGTTCGCCAACGCCGCGAGCGTGCACGAGACCTCCACCGCCGAGCTCGCCCTCGCCCTGACCCTCGCCGCGCAGCGGCAGCTCCCGCGGTTCGTGCGCGCCCAGGAGCAGGGCGGCTGGTCGCCGGTCTTCGCGGAGAGCCTGGCCGACCGGCGCGTGCTCCTCGTCGGCTTCGGCGGCGTCGGCACGGCGATCGCCCGGCGCCTGGCCCCGTTCGAGGTCGAGCTGTCCGCCGTCGCGCGCACCGCCCGCCGGGAGGACGTCGACGGTCTGGGAGCGATCGACGTGCACGGGATCGACGAGCTCCCTGCGCTCCTGCCCGACGCGGACATCGTCATCCTCAGCCTCCCGGGCGGCGACGAGACACGGCATCTCTTCGACGCGGAGCTGCTCCGCCGTCTGGCGGACGGCGCGCTCCTCGTCAACGTGGGCCGCGGATCGATCGTGGACACCACGGCGCTGGGCGCCGAGCTCGAATCCGGACGACTCCGCGCCGCGCTCGACGTCTTCGAGCAGGAGCCGATCCCCGAAGGCGACCCGCTCTGGTCCGCGCCGAACCTCCTGATCAGCCCGCATGTCGGCGGAGCGTCCACGGCGATGAACCCCCGGATCGCGCGCCTCGTCAAGACCCAGATCGAGCGGATGCTCGCGGGCGAGCCGCCGATCAACGTCGTCCTCGGCGACTGACGTCCCGCCCGGGCGTCCCCTCCGGACTCCGGGTCCGGGACCCGATATGCCGTGGTGCGGCATCGGCTCAGCGTCGGCCGGGATCGCCGCGCACTTCCGCTCGCGCGGAGAACCACCGCAACAGCGGAGCAACCCCGCCGCATCCTCCGCCGCAACGGCAGAACTCCGCAGGAACGAACCGCGAACCTGCACCCCGCCCGCCGGCCCGAACCGATTCGACGGGCCTGCTGGCGGGGGTGTAAGCGTTTGCACTAGCCTGGGCGCATGGCAGAGCTCGAGCAGAAATCCGCACCCGGTTCCGAGTGGTGGCGGTCCGCCGTCATCTACCAGATCTACCCCCGCTCCTTCGCGGACGCCTCCGGTGACGGGATCGGGGACCTCCCCGGCATCACGTCCCGCCTCGACGACCTGAAGGAGCTCGGGATCGATGCGATCTGGCTGAGCCCTTTCATGACCAGCCCGCAGCGCGACGCCGGCTACGACGTGGCCGACTACCGCGACGTCGATCCGCTCTTCGGCACGCTCGCCGACTTCGACGAGATGCTCGCGCAGGCCCACGCCCGCGGGATCCGCGTGATCGTCGACCTCGTCCCCAACCACTCCTCGGACCAGCACCCGTGGTTCCAGGCCGCGTTGAAGGCGGGACCGGGAAGCCGCGAGCGCGCCCGCTACGTGTTCCGCGACGGTCGCGGCGAGAACGGGGAGCTTCCGCCCAACAACTGGGAGTCGGTCTTCGGCGGCGGAATGTGGGAGCGGATCACGGAGGCCGACGGCACGCCCGGCCAGTGGTACCTGCACATCTTCGACGCCACCCAGCCCGACTTCGACTGGACCAACGAGGAGGTGCGCGAGGAGTTCCGCTCCATCCTGCGCTTCTGGTTGGATCGGGGCGTCGACGGCTTCCGCGTGGACGTCGCGCACGGCATGGTCAAGGAGGCGGGCCTTCCGGACTACGCCCCCGTCGCCGACGCCGACTCGATGGGCGGCGGCGAGGAGAACGTGCCGTACTGGGGGCAGGACGAGGTCCACGACATCTACCGCGACTGGCACACGGTGCTCGCCGAATACGACGGCGATCGCGCGCTGTGCGGCGAGGCGTGGCTGCCCACGCTTGCCAAGACGGCGCTGTGGGTGCGTCCGGACGAGATGCATCAGACCTTCAACTTCCCGTACCTGATGACCCCCTGGGGCGCGAGCGCGCTGCGGGACGTCATCCGCGAGTCGCTGGACGAGTTCGGCGCGGTCGGCGCGCCCAGCACGTGGGTCCTCTCCAACCACGACGTCGTCCGGCATGCCTCGCGCCTGGCGCTGACGGCGGACAACCCGCAGGGCGAGGGGATCGGCCCGAACTCTCCCGGAAAGCCGGATCGCGCGATCGGCCTGTCCCGCGGCCGGGCCGCGACCACGCTCATGCTCGCCCTGCCCGGATCCGCCTATCTGTACCAGGGCGAGGAGCTCGGCCTTCCCGAGGCGATGGAGATCCCGGACGAGTTCCGGCAGGACCCGACCTGGTTCCGCACCAACGGCGAGCGCTACGGCCGCGACGGCTGCCGCGTGCCGCTGCCCTGGGTCGCCGACGCCCCCGCCTACGGCTTCAACGACACCGGTGCCTCGTGGCTCCCCCAGCCGCCGGAGTGGGCCGAGTACGCGCGCGACGTCGAGCGGGGCGTCGAGGGATCGACCCTCTCGCTGTACCAGGAGCTGCTGCGGGTGCGCCGCGAGCGCGGCCTCGGCGCGGGAAGCCTCGTGTGGGAGGACCTGGACCCGAACGCCGTCGCGTTCCGCCGCGGGGACCTGCACGTGGCGGCGAACCTCGGCGACGACCCGATCGAGCTGCCCGCCGATGCGCGCTTCGTCGTGCAGAGCGAGCCGTTCTCCGGCACCGCACTGCCGCCGAACACCGCCGCCTGGTACGTGCGGGGCTGACCGCGTGAGCGCCGGACCACACCGTCGTCCCGGGACCGCCGAACCGTCGCGCGGCCCCGGGGCACTCGCGCGGTCCGGCGTTCCTGCCCCGGGGCGACGCCCCCGGAACGGGGTCCCGATCCGCGGAGGTCGGCCCGATTCGCGGAGGTTCTTCACCGAAACCTGTGCAGATCGGGACCGAGTGTGCAGATCGGGACGGCACCGCCCGGGCGGGCAGCGGGGCGGTCGACACCGCACCGGGAGGCGGCGAGCGGACGGGGACCGGACGTGGTGAGCATCGACGAGGTCGCACGGCGGGCCGGCGTCTCCACCGCGACGGTGTCACGGGCGCTCAGCGGGCGCGGCCACGTCTCCGAGGCCGCACGCGCGAAGGTGCAGGAGGCGGCGGACGCGCTCGGCTACGTCGTGTCGTCGCGGGCTTCCAGCCTCGCATCCGGGCGGACCCGCAACGTCGGCGTGATCGTGCCGTACCTCGACCGCTGGTTCTTCAGCACCGTGCTGTCGGGGGTGTCGAGCACGCTCATGAAGGCGGGCTACGACATCACGCTGTACAACATCACCGCGGACGCGGAGGTGCGCAGGGACGTCTTCTCGACGTTCCTGCGCCGGCAACGCGTGGACGCCCTCATCGCGGTCTCGATCGAGCTCGACGAGGAGGAGACCCAGAGACTGCGGGATCTCGCACTGCCGGTGATCGCGATCGGCGGGCCGAATCCGTCGCTGACGACGCTCACCGTCGACGACCTGGCCGTGGCCGAACTGGCCACGGAGCACCTCCTCAGCCTGGGGCACCGCGACATCGCGCACATCGGCGCGAGCCCGGAGTTCGATCTGGACTTCCACATCCCCACGCAGCGCAGGCAGGGGTTCGAGAAGGCGCTGGAACGCGCCGGGATCACCCCGCGACCGACGTTCCTCGAGCCGGCCGACTTCACCGTCGAGGGCGGCTTCCGCGCGGCCAAACAGCTCCTCGGACGCCCTGGGCGCCGACCGACCGCGATCTTCGCCGCGTCGGACGAGATGGCGATCGGCGCGATCCTCGCGGCCCGCGACCTCGGCTACCGCGTCCCGCAGGATCTGTCCGTCGTGGGGATCGACGGACACGAGCTGGGCGGGTTCTTCCAGCTCACCACGGTCGACCAGTTCCCGCTGCTCCAGGGCCGCCGCGCCGCCGAGGCGCTGCTGCGCACGCTCGCCGAGCCGGGCACCGCCGGTCCGACCGCGCTCCCCTTCGAGCTGGTGGTCCGCGGAACGACGACCCGCCGCTGAGCCTCTCCGGCGTGTCCGATCAGCAGCCGGCGGGCCCGGTCAGCGGCGTGCCCCGTCAGCGGCCGGCGGGCAGCAGTCGGCGTTCGCGCTCGTCGTCGCGCGCGGACCAGCGGACGCTGACGACGTGCAGCAGGAGCGTGACGGCCAGGATCCCGGCGGAGAACGGCAGCAGTCCGTCCGGCGGCACCCCCGTCGCAAGGGCCAGCCCGCCGCTCGCGCTGCCCAGGGCGCTGCCCAGCAGCATGCCGCTCGTGTTGAGCGCCAGCACGAACGCCGCAGACTCCGGCGCCATCGCCCCGAGCCGCGCCTGCAGCGCCACCCCGGACCCGCCGTTGAAGAACGCCGTGAAGAGGAACCAGAGCACGGCGGCCGCCGCACCGAGCACCCCCGGCAGCAGCAGGCCGAAGGACCCGAGGACCGCGACCGCCAGCACTCCGACGATGATCGTCGTGATCACGCGCACCGGGGTGGTGCGATCCGTCATCCACCCCGACACGAGGTTCCCGCCGAGGCTCACGATCCCGTATCCGAAGAGCACCGCGACCATCCCGAGCCCCGCGCCGATCCGCGGCTCGAAGATCAGTGCCGCGTAGGTGAAGCAGAAGTAGCTCGCGCACATCAGCCCGGCCGGGATCAGCAGCGCGAACAGGATCTTCGGCTCCGCGAGAGGACGCAGCGATGCACGCAGGCTCAGCGGCGGCAGGCGCAGGTGCGGGACCTTCAGCGCGATGCCGACGAGCGCCGCCGCGCCCACGACGACGACCATGTACAGCGGGATCCGCCATCCCGTCTGCCCGACGACGAGCCCGATCGGCACGCCCAGCGCCGTCGCCGCGAGCCACCCGCCCTGGACGAGAGCCAGCGCGCGCCCGCGCCGCTCGGGCGGGGCCTTGGCGATCACGTAGGCGGCCACCATCGCGTTGAGCAGGCCGCCGCCGAGTGCGGACACGATGCGTCCGGCCATGGCCCACGCGTACGTCGGCCCGATCGCCACGATCAGGTTGCCCAGCACGAACACCGCGAGCGAGACGAGGATCGTCCCCTTGCGCTCCCAGCGCCCGGTCAGTGCGCCCAGCACCGGGCCGGCGACGGCGCTGGTGAGCGCGAAGACCGACATGAGCTGCCCGGCCGCGGCCTCGGTGACGCCGAGATCCTCGGAGATCTGCGGCAGCAGACCCGCGAGCACATACCCGTCGATGCCCATCGAGAACGTGGCCACGGCGAGCCAGAGGAGAGCCCCGGTCCCGGCCGTCCGCGCCTCGGGTGTCTTCTGCACCCGCTCATCCAAGCAGAGACGTCGGACATCCGCAGGCGGATTCCCTCGCCGCTCGCCGCCCGCACCGCGCGATCCGCCGTCCTCGCCTCCCGCCGAGGGGCGCCGGGACCGGCGACGGACCGCGAGCGCCGGACACCCCGGCGATAGGCTCGCGGCATGACGATCGATCTCGAAGCGCTGTTCATCGACCTGCACCGCCATCCCGAGCTGTCGTTCCAGGAGACGCGCACCGCATCGATCGCCGCCGGGCACCTGCGCGATCTGGGCCTCGACGTGACCGAGGGGGTCGGCGTCACGGGCGTGATCGGGGTGCTGCGCAACGGCGAGGGACCGGTCGTCTGGGCGCGCGCCGACATGGACGCCCTCCCCGTCACCGAGCTCACCGGGCTCCCCTACGCGAGCACGGCCACGGGGCTGGACGCCGAGGGGCGCGCGGTCGGGGTCATGCACGCCTGCGGCCACGACATGCACGTCACGGCCATGATCGGCGCCGTCGAGCAGCTCGTCGCTTCCCAGGACGAGTGGTCGGGCACCCTGGTCGTCGTGATCCAGCCCGCGGAGGAGTTCGGCGCGGGCGCCAGGGCCATGCTGGACGACGGCGCCCTCGACCGCTTCCCGCGTCCGGACGTCGTGATCGGCCAGCACGTGACGCCCCTGCCCGCCGGGGTCATCGGCGTGCGCCCCGGCCCGCAGATGTCGGCGTCCGACGGGCTCACGGTGACCCTGCACGGCCGCGGCGGCCACGGCTCGCGGCCGCACTCCACGGTCGATCCGGTGGTCATGGCCGCCGCGACCGTGATGCGCCTGCAGACGGTCGTCTCCCGGGAGGTCGACCCGCACGACCTCGCCGTGGTGACCGTCGGATCCATCCATGCCGGGACGAAGAACAACATCATCCCCGCCGAGGCCACGCTGGAGCTGAGTCTGCGCTACCCCGACGAGGTCCTGCGCGAGAAGGTCCTCGCGAGCGTCGAGCGGATCGTGCGCGCAGAGGCGCTGGCCTCGGGCGCGACGGCGGAGCCCACCATCGAGACCCTGCACACCCTGCCCGCCACGATCAACGACGCCGACGCCGCGGAGCGCGCCATCGGCGCGTTCCGCTCCGCGTTCGGGGAGGACAACGTCATCGATCCCGGCCTGTTCACCGGCAGCGAGGACGTGTCGTGGTTCGCCCGCGACGCGGGGGTCCCGCTGGTGTTCTGGTTCTGGGGCGGCATCGATCCGGCGCGCTTCGCCGAGGCCGTCGCCAGCGGCACGCTGGACAGCGCGATCGCGACCAACCACTCGCCGTACTTCGCCGTGGAGATCCATCCGACGATCGAGGTCGGCGTGAAGGCGCTCACCGTCGCCGCGCGGGAGTTCCTCGGTTGATCCTGCGCCGCGCCGGAGCCCTCAGACCTGGACGATCCGGGTGCGGGGGGACGGCAGGGCTCCGACCGGCGTCCCGTGCGCCTCGTGGTGGAGCTGCTCCATGCGGGCGTCCAGCGCGCTGGCCGCCTCGGCCGCGGACGTGAGGCTGTCGACGAGGTGCGCGGGCACGGCCCCGGCGAACTTGTAGTGGATCTTGTGCTCCAGGCTCGCCCAGAAGTCCATCGCGATGGTGCGGAACTGCACCTCGACCGGCACCGTGATCGGCCCGGTGGAGAGGAAGACGGGGACCTCGAGGATCGCGTGCAGGCTCCGGTACCCGTTGGGCTTCGGCGTCGCGATGTAGTCCTTGACGATCCGCACCGACACGTCGTCCTGCGCGGTCAGGAGGTCGAAGAGGCGGTAGACGTCGGCCACGAAACTGCAGGTCACGCGCACGCCCGCGATGTCGGTGATGTGCGTGCGGATCGAGTCGAAGTCCGGCTCGATCCCCCGCCGCGCCACCTTCTCCACGATGCTGTCCGGAGACTTCAGCCGGCTCTTCACGTGCTCGATCGGGTTGTACGAGTGATGGTGGGTGAACTCGTCGCGCAGGATGGAGATCTTCGTCTCGATCTCGCGCATCCCGAACTCGTACTCGTGGAGGAAACGCTGGAACTCGTCGCGGAGCTCCCGCGCCTCGTTCAAGGTCTCGTTCAGCGCATCGTCGACGGGGACCGTGCTCATGCGCTCGACGTTACGCACCCGTGATCTGATTCGGCTGTGCGTTCGTCCTGGGCGAACGAGCCGGCTCGCGGGCGTCCGTCAGCTCCTGTCGGGACACGAGCCAGGGCAGTCCCCGCCCGCCGCGGGTGAACAGGGCGAGCACCACGGCGAGGGCCATCAGCGGCCACACCCATGCCTCCCCCGCCGCGCCGACGAGGGCGAGCGCGGAGATCCCGCCCACGCCGGCCGCCCAGCGCAGGACTCGCGCGAGCGCGGCCGAGAGCGGTCCGCCGCGATACCGCAGCTGCACCGCCGCGTCCCCCGGCGACTGGCCCGTGACGAGGATCCAGATCAGCCACACCAGACTGGTGCCGCCGGTGCCGATGAGCGTCGTGAGGCCGTCGTCGCCCTGCGCCGTCGACTCGCCGAGGATGTAGAGGCGGGCGAGCAGGATCACCACCCCGGCGCCGAACGCGACGATGCTGTAGCCGATCGCATCGCACAGCATCGCCAGCAGGCGCCTCCCCCGCGTCACGGGGCGCGGCCGATCCGCATCCGGCGACGCCGCGGAGCCCCGCAGCCGGGCGGGCACGACGAGGGACAGGAGCGATCCGAGCACGGCGCCGGCCGTGTTCGTCATGAGGTCGCCGACGTCGAAGAAGCGGTAGGCGCACGGGTAGATCGTCCAGACGCCCGTGAGCTGCGTCGTCTCGATGAACAGCGACAGCCCGAACCCGACGGCGAGCGCGGTGACGACGCCCCGTCCGCCGAGCACCCGCAGGAAGAACCCCAGGGGGAGGAACAGCAGCACGTTCAGCGCGAGCTGCAGGATCGCGGGGTCGGTGAACGGGTGGACCGACCGGGCGAACGCCTTCTGCACGTCGCGCACGACCGACATCGGGTCCAGGATCGCTCCCACGCAGCGGATGCCGTCCGGATCCGGCAGGGGCAGCAGGGTGTACGTCCAGATCGCCCAGAAGTAGATCAGCGCCGCGAGCCAGAGCAGCAGGCGCCCGACCGTCAGCCGCCCGCGGCGGCGGTAGCTGATCGCCACGAACGGCACGAAGAGGAGGACACCGAAGACCAGGCCGATGCCCGTCGCGAGGAAGCCGAGAAGCACCTGATCCTGCACCCGTCGAGCCTACGCGGCCACGGCGACCGCCCATGCCCGCGGCCCGCACCGAGGCGGCACGCCGCGGGCCGTGAGCGGATCGTGAGGGAAACGTACGGATCCCGCATTGCACGCCGCCGCGCGCAGGCGTAATGTCGCCGCTCGTGGCAAATGAGAGCCGTGAGAGCGCGGACGCCCCGCAACTGGCCAAACGCATCCTCCTGGGAGACCCGCTCACCTCCGAGCAGGCCGACGAGCAGCTGCTCCCCAAGCGCATGGCGCTGCCGATCTTCGCGTCGGACGCGCTGAGCTCGGTGGCGTACGCGCCGCAGGAGCTGCTGATGATCCTGCTCGTGGGCGGCATGGCCTTCCTGTCGTTCACCCCGCTGGTCGCCGGGGCGGTGGTGCTCCTCCTCGTCGTCGTGGTGCTCAGCTACCGCCAGCTCATCAAGGCCTACCCGTCCGGCGGCGGCGACTACGAGGTGGCGTCGACGAACCTGGGCGAGATCCCCGGGGTGGTCGTCGCGGCGGCGCTGCTCGTCGACTACGTGCTCACGGTCGCCGTCTCCATCGCGTCGGGCGTGGACAACATCATCTCCGCCGTGCCGGAGCTCAACCCGTGGCGGGTCGAGCTCGCGGTCGGCTTCGTGATCCTCATCGTGATCGTGAACCTCCGCGGCGTGCGGGAGGCGTCCACCGTGTTCGCGATCCCCACCTACGTCTTCATCGGCTCGGTCGCCGTCATGATCGTGACGGGGCTGGTCCGCACGGTCCTGGGCGACGCACCGGTCGCCTCCAGCGCCGAGTTCGCGGTGCAGGCGGAGGACCTCAGCCAGGCCGCCGTCATCCTGCTCGTGCTGCGCGCGTTCTCCAGCGGCTGCTCGGCACTGACCGGCGTCGAGGCCGTGTCCAACGGCGTGCCGGCCTTCCGGATGCCGAAGATCCGCAACGCCCAGACGACCCTCGCGATGATGGGCGCGATCGCCGCGCTGCTGTTCGCCGGCCTCACCGCCCTCGCGCTCATCTCGGGCGTGCACTACGCGGAGGACCCGTGCGCGCTCGTCGGGTTCGACTGCGCGAACCCGCAGCCCAGCCTCATGGCCCAGGTCGCCGCGGCGACCTTCGGCGGCGGGAGCATCCCCTTCTTCCTCATCCAGGCGGCCACCGCCTGCGTGCTGCTGCTCGCCGCCAACACCGCGTTCAACGGGTTCCCGCTCCTCGGGGCGGTGCTCGCCCGCGACGGCTATGCCCCCAAGGCGCTGAACACCCGCGGCGACCGGCTGGTCTTCTCCAACGGGATGATCGTCCTCGGCATCGCCGCGGTCACCGTGCTCGTGGTGTTCCAGGCGAACCTGACGACCCTGATCCAGCTCTACATCATCGGCGTCTTCGTCTCCTTCTCCCTCGGGCAGATCGGGATGGTGCGGCACTGGCGCCGCGTGCTGCGGGGCACGCGCGCCAAGACCGTGGCCGAGGCCGCGCCGCTGCGCCGCTCGGCCTACACCGGCCTCGTCATCAACTCCGCGGGCGCCACGCTCACCGTCCTCGTCCTGCTGATCGTGACGATCACGAAGTTCACGCACGGCGCGTGGATGGTGTTCTTCGCGATCCCCGTGCTTGCGGTCCTCATGGTCGGGGTGAAGCGCTACTACCGGGACGTGGAGCACGAGATCGCCGTCGACGACGCCACCCACTTCGGATCCGCGGGAGATGTGGCGATCGTCCTGGTGAACCGGCTGCAGAAGCCCGTCGTCAAGGCGCTCGACTACGCCATCGCGGCCAAGCACGACAAGACCGTGGCCCTGCACGTCGCCCTCACGCCGGAGGACGGCACGCAGCTCCAGCGCGAGTGGCAGCGGCACCGGATCCCCGTGCCGCTCGTGATCGTCGACTCGCCGTACCGGACGTACGCGCAGCCGGTGGAGCACTTCATCCGCGAGTACCGGTCGAAGCACGGGCCGTCGGTGGTGACCGTCTACCTGCCGCAGTACATCGTCGGCCACTGGTGGGAGAGCCTGCTGCACAACCGCCGCGCGCGCCGCATGGCGAACCAGCTCATGCTCGTGCACGGCGTGACGATCACGCTCGTGCCGTGGCTGCTGGACTCGTCCGAGCTGATCTACGGGCGACGGTCCCGGCCCGTGCCCGGACAGGAGCGCGCCGGACGCCCGGTCGCCGTCTACGGCTCGTCGGGCCGGCGCGCCCAGCGCCCCG
>NZ_BCRA01000082.1 GCF_001552355.1 Microbacterium resistens NBRC 103078 | reverse complement strand
CCCGGCGGTCACTCCCACCGCGCGCGGGCCGGATCGATGCCGCGGGCGCGGGCGGACGCCTCGACCGCGGCGCGCAGCCACTCCCCGAGACCGGGAGCGTAACCGTCGTAGTGCGCCGCGTGCTCCCCGGAGAAGGTCTGCGCCATGATCACGTGCATCGACGGCGTGCAGTGGAAGTAGGCGCTCATCGCCTGCCGGTGCCGCTCCACGAGCGCGGCCGCGCGGCCGTCCTCGGGCCGGACTCCCGCACCGAACGCCTCCGCGCAGGCCGTCAGCACCTCCTCCAGCTCGCCCACGACGGCCCGCCAGTCGTCGGCGTCCCGCTCGGCCGCCCGCTCGGCGTACTCGGCCCACTGCGCGGAATCCCCCCAGCGCTCGCGCGCCCCGGCCGTCCACGCCGGGTCCCAGTCCTCGCCGAACACGTCCGTCGCCTCGTCGGCGGCGAGCAGCGGACCGGTGGCGTCGGCGGCGATGAGCCGGTCGACCGCCGCGGCGACCTCCTGCAGCCGAGCGATCCGCTCGTCCAGCTCCGCGCGGCGCCGCGTGAGCTCCGCACGGCGCTCGTCGGCCCCGGCGGACAGCAGGGTCCGGATGCCCGCGAGGGGCACGCCGAGCTCGCGGAGAAGCACGATGCGCCGCAGGAGCGCGACATCGGCCGGGTCGTACGCGCGGTATCCGCCGGACGTGCGCCGCGACGGCGAGGCGAGTCCGATGGCGTCCCAGTGATGCAGGGTCCGCACCGTCACGCCGAGCGACGCCGCGACGGCGCCGACCGTGGCGAGCTCGTCGGGATCGGCGGCGGAGGGCATGCATCGAGACTGCCACGTCGGGACGCCCGCGTCTGTCCCCGCCGGTCGATAGCCTGGCGCCGTGACCTCATCGACCGCCGCCGAGCCCTGGCCCCTGCGCACCGAGCGCCTCGAGATCCGTCGCTGCGTCCCCGCCGACCTCGACGCCGTCTGGGCGTACCGCCGGCTCCCGGAGGTGAACCGGTGGCTGGGTCGCGCGCCGGCCACCCGCGCGGTGTTCCACGAGACGTACTCGGACCCCGAGCGCCTGGCGACGACGTTCGTCATCGTGCGCCGCGAGCCCGGGAAGGACCCCGTCATCGTCGGCGACCTGATGGTGCGCGTCGAGGACGGCTGGGCGCAGGCCGAGGTCGTCGACGCGGCGCGGGGCACGCAGGCGGAGCTCGGCTGGGTGCTGGATCCCGCCCACGCCGGGCGCGGCTACGCCACCGAGGCCGTCCGCGCGGTGATCGACGCCTGCTTCGGGCCCTTGGGGCTGCGCCGCGTGCACGCGGGGTGCTTCGCCGCGAACGAGCCGTCGTGGCGGCTCATGGAACGGATCGGGATGCGCCGCGAGGAGCACAGCCGGCGCACGGCGCTGCACCGGTCCGGCGAGTGGATGGACGGCATGGACTACGCCGTGCTCGCCGAGGACTGGCCCACCGCGCCCCCGCGCTGACCGCCCGTGCCGCGCCGGTCCGTGCCCCGCGGGTGACGGGACCGGGTCCGCCGTCAGGGATCCGCATGGGTCCGCCCGGCCGCCGTAGGGATTCCGTGAGGATCGCCGTTCGCGGCCCGCCGGGGCAGTGAGATCGATCCGTGTTCGATCTCCTCTATCTGGCGCTGACGCTCGCGCTGTTCCTGCTCGTCGCGATGGCGGCGAGGGGCGCGGAGCGCATCGGCGCCCCCGCCCGCCGCCCCGCCCGTCGCGAAGCCGTGGACGGAGGCGAGCGCGGATGATCGTCCTGCAGATCCTCGCCGCCGTCCTGGCCGTCGCCGCCATCGGCTACCTCCTCGTCGCGCTCATCGCCCCGGAGCGGTTCTGATGGACGCGGCCGCCATCGGCTTCGGCATCCTGCAGGCGGGCGTGCTCCTCGTCGCCCTCGTCCTGCTCTACCGCCCGCTGGGCGACGCCATCGCCCGCATCTACACGGGGGCGAAGGACCTCCGCGTCGAACGCGGCATCTACCGGCTCATCGGCGTCGATCCGACGGCGGAGCAGACCTGGCGCTCCTACGCGCGGAGCCTGCTCGCGTTCTCGGTCGTCGGGCTGATCCTGCTCTACCTGCTCCAGCGCGCGCAGGCCGTGCTCCCCCTCTCGCTGGGCCTTCCGCCCGTGCCCGAGCCCATCGCGTTCAACACCGCCGCCTCGTTCGTCGCGAACACCAACTGGCAGTCGTACTCGCCGGAGCAGACCGTGGGGCACCTCGTGCAGCTCGCCGGCCTCACGGTGCAGAACTTCGTCTCCGCCGCCGTGGGGATCGCGGTGGCGGTCGCGCTGGTGCGCGGCTTCGCGCGGCGCGGCAGCGGCACGATCGGGAACTTCTGGGTCGACCTGATCCGGGGCCTGGTCCGGCTCCTGGTGCCGGTCGCGGTCCTCGGCGCCCTCGTGCTGCTCGCGGGCGGCGTCGCGCAGAACCTCGCCGGGTTCACCGAGGTGCAGACCCTCTCCGGAGGCACGCAGGCCCTGCCGGGCGGCCCGGTCGCCTCCCAGGAGGTCATCAAGCTCCTGGGCACGAACGGCGGCGGCTTCTACAACGCGAACTCCGCGCACCCGTTCGAGAACCCCACGCCCTGGACGAACCTCGTCGAGATCCTGCTGATCCTCGCCATCCCGTTCTCGCTTCCCCGCGCCTTCGGCCGGATGATCGGCGACGATCGCCAGGGATACGCGATCGCCGGGGTGATGGCCGGGATCTTCCTCATCTCGACCGCCGCCCTGACCGCGCTGGAGGCGGCGGGGAACGGCGCGGCCCCGGCGCTGGCCGGCGGCGCCATGGAGGGCAAGGAGCAGCGGTTCGGGATCTTCGGGTCCACGCTGTTCGGCAGTGCGTCCACGCTCACCTCGACCGGTGCCGTGAACTCGATGCACGACTCCTACACGGCACTCGGCGGCATGATGCCGATGCTCAACATGATGCTGGGCGAGGTCGCCCCCGGCGGCGTCGGATCCGGGCTGTACGGGATGCTCGTGCTCGCCGTGCTCGCCGTGTTCGTCGGCGGGCTGCTCGTCGGGCGGACCCCGGAGTACCTCGGCAAGCGCATCGGCCCGCGGGAGATCACGCTCGCGAGCCTCTACATCCTCGTCGTGCCGACCCTCGTGCTCGGCGGGACCGCCCTGAGCTTCGCCCTCCCCGGCATCCGCGAGGAGGTGGTGTCCATCAGCATCCTCAACCCGGGTCCGCACGGTCTCAGCGAGGTGCTCTACGCGTTCACCTCGGCCGCCAACAACAACGGCTCGGCCTTCGCGGGACTCACCGCCAGCACGCCGTGGCTCGCGACGGCGCTCGGTGTGGCGATGATCCTCGGCCGGTTCCTGCCGATCGTGCTCGTGCTCGCGCTGGCCGGCTCGCTCGCCGCGCAGGACCGGGTCCCGGAGACCGCGGGCACCCTGCCGACCCATCGCCCGCAGTTCGCCGGGCTCCTCGCCGCGGTGACCGTCATCGTCACCGCTCTCACCTACTTCCCCGTGCTCGCGCTCGGGCCCCTCGCAGAAGGACTCGTCTGACATGACCCTCACCGACACCGACCGCGCCCCGGTCCCCGACCCCACGTCCGTCGCAGACCCGTCCGCGCCGGACCATTCCTCCCGCACGCCGCGCGCGTTCGGGCCGCGGCAGCTCGCCGCCGCTCTCCCGGGCGCGCTGCGCCGCCTCAACCCCGCGCGGCTCCTGCGCACCCCCGTGATCCTGCTCGTCTGGGCGGGCGCGGCCCTCACCACCGTGCTCGCGATCGCCGAGCCGTTCCTCGGCGCGGACGCGTCCGGCGGAGCCGCGGTGCCCGCCGGCTTCACGGCCGCGATCGCCGGATGGCTGTGGGTCACGGTGCTGTTCGCGAACCTCGCGGAGTCCGTGGCGGAGGGCCGCGGCAAGGCGCAGGCCGCGACCCTGCGGAAGACCCGGACGAGCACGACCGCGCGCCGCGTCGTCGGCTACGACGAGGCCGCGGATCCGGACGCCGCGCACGCCGCGACCGAGGAGGTGTCGTCGGCGGACCTGCGGCTCGGCGACGTGGTCGTCGTGACCGCGGGGGAGCCGATCCCGGGCGACGGCGACATCGTCTCCGGGATCGCCACGGTGGACGAGTCGGCGATCACGGGCGAGAGCGCCCCGGTCGTGCGCGAGTCCGGCGGCGACCGCAGCGCCGTGACCGGCGGGACGCGCGTGCTATCGGACCGGATCGTCGTGCGCATCACGTCCCAGCCGGGGGAGACCTTCGTCGACCGCATGATCGCGCTCGTCGAGGGCGCCGACCGCCAGCGCACCCCCAACGAGATCGCGCTGAACATCCTGCTCGCGAGCCTGTCCATCGTGTTCCTGGTGGTCGTGCTCGCGCTCGGCCCCATCGCGGCGTACTCGGCCTCCCCCGTGGGGATCCCGGTCCTCGTGGCCCTCCTCGTCTGCCTCATCCCCACCACCATCGGCGCGCTGCTGTCGGCCATCGGCATCGCCGGCATGGACCGGCTCGTGCAGCGCAACGTCCTGGCCATGTCCGGGCGCGCGGTGGAGGCGGCCGGCGACGTCACGACCCTCCTGCTGGACAAGACCGGCACCATCACCTACGGAAACCGGCGGGCGACGGATGTGCGCCCCGTCGGCGACGTGTCCGCCGAGGAGCTGCTGCGGGCGGCCGCGTTGTCCTCCCTCGCGGACCCGACGCCCGAGGGAGCCTCGATCGTGGAGCTCGCCGCCGCGCGCGGGGTCGCCGTCCAGGCCCCCGAGGACGCGGTCGCCGTGCCGTTCACGGCGCAGACGCGGATGAGCGGCGTGGACCTGCCGGACGGCACGCGCATCCGCAAGGGCGCCGCCTCGGCGATCCGCGCCTGGCTGGCGGAGGAGGGCGGGGCGGAGGCCGCCGCCGCCGAGGCGGCCCGGTTCGCGGACGAGATCGCCGCCTCCGGCGGGACCCCGCTGGTCGTCGCCGTCGCTTCTCCGGTCGTCGAGCGAGCGGCGGCCGGGGGCGTCCTCGGTGTGGTGCACCTCAAGGACGTCGTCAAGGAGGGACTGGCCGAACGCTTCGGCGAGCTGCGCCGGATGGGCATCCGCACCGTGATGATCACCGGGGACAACCCGCTGACGGCGAAGGCGATCGCCGCTGAGGCGGGCGTCGACGACTATCTCGCCGAGGCCACGCCCGAGGACAAGCTCGCGCTGATCCGCCGGGAGCAGGAGGGCGGGCGCCTCGTCGCGATGACGGGGGACGGCACGAACGACGCGCCGGCGCTCGCCCAGGCCGACGTCGGCGTCGCCATGAACACCGGGACCTCCGCCGCCAAGGAGGCCGGGAACATGGTGGACCTCGACTCGGACCCCACCAAGCTCATCGACATCGTGCGGATCGGCAAGCAGCTGCTCATCACCCGGGGCGCGCTCACGACCTTCTCGCTCGCCAACGACATCGCGAAGTACTTCGCGATCATCCCCGCGATGTTCATGGGGGCTTTCCCCGGGCTCGGCGCGCTGAACATCATGGGCCTGCACTCCCCCGCGTCGGCCGTCACCAGCGCGATCGTGTTCAACGCGATCGTGATCGTCTTCCTCATCCCGCTCGCCCTGCGCGGGGTGCGCTACCGGCCGGCCGGCGCCGCGCAGATCCTGCAGCGCAACCTCCTCGTGTACGGCATCGGCGGCGTCATCGTCCCCTTCGTGGGCATCAAGCTCATCGACCTCGTCGTGAGCCTCTTCCCCGGCTTCTGACCCCTCTCCGAAAGGCCTCCCATGAACGTCCGCACCTCCGTCCGCACGGGGGCCGTGGCCCTGAGGGCCATGCTCGTGCTCACCCTCCTGCTCGGCGTCGGGTACACGCTCGCCCTCACCGGCATCGGTCAGCTCGTCCTCCCCTGGCAGGCGAACGGCTCGCAGGTCGACGCCGCCGGGGAGCGGACCGGTGGCTGGCCGGGCGGGGAGGAGCCCGTCGGCAGCGCGCTGATCGGGCAGCTCCCCGCCGAGGACGACCTCTCGTCCTTCTTCCCCCGCCCCTCCGCCGCCGGCGACGGCTACGACCCGTCGTCGTCGAGCGGATCCAACCTGGGCCCGACGAATCCGGAGCTCGTCGAGGCGATCGCCGCGCGGCGCGCCGAGATCGCCGTCCGCGAGGGGGTCTCGGAGGACGCCGTCCCCGCCGACGCGGTCACGACCTCCGGCTCCGGCCTGGATCCGGACATCAGCCTCCCGTGCGCGCTGCTGCAGGTCCCCCGCGTAGCCGAGGCGCGCGGGATCGCCGCCGACGACGTGCGCGCGCTCGTCGAGTCGCGGGTGCAGAATCGAGACCTGGGATTCCTCGGCGAACCACGGGTCAACGTCCTGGAGCTCAACACCGCGCTCGACGCGCAGGACCGGGAGGGCCGATGACCGACGCAGGCGGATCGCCGCCGCGCGGGCGCCCCGGCGGGCGGCCGCGCGGTCGCCTGCGCGTCCT
>NZ_BCRA01000081.1 GCF_001552355.1 Microbacterium resistens NBRC 103078 | reverse complement strand
CGCGCCCGCCGCGACGCCCTGCTGCACCTGCTGGGTCACCGCGTCGGTCACGGCGGCGCCTGCGGCCGCCGTGGCCTGCGCCGCGCCCTGGTCGAGCTGCTCCTGGATCTTCGCCTCGATCGGCGTGACGATCGGCCCCCAGAGCTGGTCCATGATCGCGACGTTGCCCGGCTTCTCCGCGACTGCGGGGTCCATCGCGGCGTCGAGCGCCTCGGTGAGCGTGTCCCTGTCCGAGATGCCGTGCACGATGTTCGTCGGCAGCACGGTGAACAGCACCGACAGCATGATCGCGGTGCCGAGGGTCCCGCCGATCTGGCGGAAGAACGTCGCCGCGCTGGAGGCGACGCCCATCTCGTGGGGGTCGACGGAGTTCTGGCTCGCGAGCACCAGCGACTGCATCAGCTGACCGAGGCCGAGCCCGACCACGAACATGGCGAGCATCACCTGCCAGAGCGGGGTGTCGTAATGCACGATCGTCAGCAGAAGGAAGCCCACGGCGGTGAACAGCGTGCCGAGCACGGGGAAGATCCGGTAGTGCCCCGTCCGGGCGGTGATCTGTCCGGATCCGAGCGAGGCGATCATCAGGCCCAGCACCATGGGGATCATCGACAGCCCGGACTCGGTCGGGTTCAGCCCCACCACGATCTGCATGTAGAGCGGGATGGTCATCATCGCCCCGAACATGCCGAAGCCGACGAGCACGCCGATCACCGTCGCCATGGAGAAGGTCCCGGAGCGGAACAGCGAGATGGGGATGATGGCGTCCTGCTTCATGGCGATCTCGATGAGGACGAACGCCACGAGGCCGACGGCACCGGTCACGTAGCAGGCGATCGCCGCGACGGATCCCCAGCCCCATTCGCGGCCCTGCTCGGCCACGAGCAGCAGCGGGACGAGGGCGACGATGACCGCCGCGGCGCCCCACCAGTCGATGCGCGGCCCGTGGTGCTTGGCCACCTTCGGAAGGTGCAGGAACCGCGTGACCATGTACAGCGCGACCAGCCCGATGGGGATGTTGATGAGGAAGCACCACCGCCAGCCGTCGATCCACAGGATCTCGTCGGCGCCGGCGAACAGGCCGCCCACGAGCGGGCCGATCACCGTCGAGATGCCGAAGACCGCGAAGAAGTAGCCCTGGTACTTGGCCCGCTCGCGCGGCGCGAGGATGTCGCCCATGATCGCCAGCGGCAGCGCCATGAGCGCCCCGGCCCCGACGCCCTGGAACGCGCGGAAGGCCGCCAGGCTCATCATCGAGGTCGAGAACGACGAGGCCAGCGAGCCGAGGATGAAGATGACGATGCCGATGAGGAACAGCGGGCGTCGCCCGAAGATGTCCGAGAGCTTTCCGTAGAGCGGCACCGAGATGGTCGAGGTGATGAGGAAGGCCGTCGTGACCCAGGCCTGCTGGTCGAGGCCGTGCAGGTCGTCGCCGATCGTGCGGATCGCGGTGCCGAAGACGGTCTGGGCGAGCGAGGAGAGGAACATCCCGGCCATGAGTCCGTAGATCACGAGCATGATCTGCCGGTGGGTCATGATCGGCGCGGAGGCGGGAGCTTCCGTCTCGGCCTTCTCCGTGGTGTCGGTGGCGGTGGTCATGCGGCCTTCCGAGGACGAGGGATGACGTCGCGCCCGCCGCCGACGGATCGACGCGGGCGCCGACGGTGGCGACAACAATTTGCAGCCCTGCAACATTACACGATCGCAAGCTTGCAGACGTGCATGACAGCTGTGGATCGGCTGTCGTCGCTGGATGTGGCACGCCAACGATGCAACGGGGGCGGATCGACTCTGCATTCGCCGGAATTCCACCCTTCTCGGGGGCATATCTGGCGTGCAATATGAGCGATCTTTCTGGACAATGCCGCTCCCGCGCGCCAGAGTAGGAACGGGGGACTCGCTGCTCACGCCGTGGCTGCGGCAGGCGCACGCACCTCTCCCGCAACCGCGCACGAGAGGCATGAGCATGGCAGCACGCACGCGACCCACGGGACGCACCCGACTCACGGGATCACGGGCCGGGGGATCCGGACGACGCGCATCGCGTTTCACCGCTCTGCTTCTCAGCGCCTTCGTCGCGGTCGCCGGGCTGGTGGGCTTGTCCACCGCCCCCGCCCACGCGGTGACCAACACCACGTGCGGCTTCGCCACGCCGGGCACCGGCAAGTACGCGCAGGCCCTGTGCTGGTTCAACTTCGCCGGCTACAACGCATCCGAGGCGACCAGCGCCGCCGGTCAGGAGATCGTCGTCATGCTCCCGGGCGGCTCCCGGATGACCTTCACTCTCAAGGCGTCAGGCGGGGGCGTGTCGAGTTCCGCCATTCCGACGTGGGGCGGGGCGTACCTGGGCAACGTGGACTACCGGGGGATCCCGGGGCGACCCGCCATGTACCAGACCACCGGGGGAACGACGACAGATCTCACGCTCAGCAACATCCGGATGTTCAACCCGCAGGGCGTCGAGATGCAGTCGTTCTCGCTCGTGGGGGCGGACGCGGAGAGCACCGACGGCAACGAGTCGATCCGCTGGACGTCGAGCCACCCGATCTACTCGCTCACGGCTCAGGGCTCCGACCCCGGCATCGGCAACGCATGCCCGGGCGGACTCACGGGCGTGGGCACGACGCAGGTGACCTGTTCCGCGGGTGGCCACAACACGTCGCCACAGACGGGAGGGCCCATCCTCGCCAGCGAGAACCCCGACTTCTGGACACAGCGCATGGTCGGCGGCGGCCGCCAGGCCGTGGCCTTCGGCGTGCTGATCTCACAGGTCGAACTGCGCAAGCAGGTCGAGTCCCGGTTCGCGGGCGACGACTTCCAGGTGACCATCGACGATGAGAGCGGGGCCTGGCACTTCGAGGACGGCACCGGTCCGACGGGCACCACGGCGAGCACCGGGCTCCAGGAGGTCGTGGACAGCGGCGGCGACCCGGTCTTCCGTTTCCGCGAGCGGATGAACTCCGGTCTGATGACCAACTACGACGCGTCCTGGTCCTGCACGCGCAACGGCGAACGGGACGCGACCCTGCCCTCCGGACGACAGCCGGGCTACTCCGCCGACGTGCATGTCGGCATCGGGGACGTGGTGGTCTGCACGCTCACGAACACGCGGAAGCCCACCGGCGTCTCGCTCGCCAAGAAGGCCGGTGCGCCCGAAGATGTGAACGGCAACGGCCTGGCCGACGCCGGGGACCGGATCGCCTACACGTTCGAGGTCACCAACACCGGTGAGCTCCCCTTGAACCCGGTCACCGTCGACGACCCGAAGATCGGCTCCGTCACCTGCCCGGCCGGAGAGCTGGCACCGGACGAGACCGTCACCTGCACGGCGGACGCGCCGTACACCATCACGGCCGAGGACCAGGACAACGGCACCGTGGTGAACACCGCGACCGCCACTGGCACCCCGGTCGGCACGACCGACCCGCAGACGTCGCGGGAGTCCCGCACCCGCACCCCCGTGACGACGCCCGCCCCGGCGCTCGAGCTCACGAAGTCCGCCTCGCCCCACGACGCCGCCTCCTACGTCGTCGGGCAGGAGATCACCTACACGTTCGTCGTCACCAACACCGGGAACGTCCCGGTGGACGACGTGTCGATCAGCGAGGACTCCTTCTCCGGCAGCGGAGAGATGTCGGACATCACGTGCCCCGACGACCGGACGCTGAACCGCGACGAGAGCATGACCTGCACGGCCACCTACACCCTGACGCAGGCCGACGTCGACGCCGGGCGCCTGGACAACACCGCCAGCGCCAGCGGCACACCGGCCGGGGATACGCAGACCGTGTCCTCGAACACCGCCGAGGAGAGCATCCCCGGCGACCCCCGCCCGGCCGTGGACATGGAGAAGTCCGTGTCGCCCGAGACCGTCGCCGCAGCCGGCGACACCGTCACCTACACCTTCCGGGTGACCAACACCGGCAACGTCACGGTCCAGGACCCGCAGATCCAGGAGCAGTCGTTCTCCGGAACAGGCGGCCCGCTGGAGATCTCCTGCCCCTCCGGCCCGCTCGCGCCGGGCGCCACTGCGGAGTGCACCGCCACCTACGTCGTCACGCAGGCCGATGTGGACGCGGGAGTCATCGACAACACGGCCACAGCGTCCGCCACTCCGCCTCCGGGGCAGACCACGCCGGTGTCGGACGAGTCCTCCGCTGCCGTGATGATCCCCGCCGACCCGAGCCTGACGCTGGATAAGTCCGCCGACACCGGCTCCTATGCCGAGGTCGGACAGGTCGTCACCTACCGTTTCGACGTCACCAACACCGGCAACGTCACCCTCAGCGACGTCACGGTCGACGACGTCGACTTCACAGGATCCGGTTCCCTGTCGGCGATCGACTGCCCGCAGACCTCCCTGGCCGGCGGCGAGGCCATGACCTGCACGGCGACGTACGAGGTGACCCAGGAGGACATCGACAACGGCGCCATCGACAACGCCGCCACGGCCAGCGGGACGCCCGTGGGCAGCGACGAGCCGGTCGACACGCCGCGCAGCAACGTCTCCGTCCCCGCGGACCGCGCCGCCTCGCTGTCGTTGGAGAAGACCGTCGATCCGACCGAAGCGGCGATCGGAGACACCGTCACCTACACCTTCAGTGTGACCAACACCGGGAACGTCTCGGTGAGCGACATCGAGATCGAGGAGACCGCGTTCACCGGCGCCGGCAAGCTCGGTGCCGTTCAGTGCCCGGATGGGGTCCTCGCTCCCGGCGCGTCGACCACATGCACGGCGACCTACACTCTCGTTCCGGAGGACGGCGGCGGCGAAACCATCGACAACACCGCCGTCGCGACCGCCACACCGCCGACGGGGATGACCGAGCATCCCCGCTCAGCGGAGGCCTCGGCCACGGTGGACCTGCTGGCCCCCGCGATCGCGCTGACGAAGTCGGCCGACCGGCGGGAGGCGGCGCTGGGCGAGACGATCACGTACACCTTCTCCGTGACCAACACCGGGGAGATCCCGCTCACCGACATCGTCGTGACCGAGACGGAGTTCACCGGCTCCGGCGAGATCTCCGAGATCGTCTGCGACGAGGGCGCCGCATCTCTCGCGCCGGGCGAGACCTCCACCTGCACGGCGACGTACGTCGTGACGCAGGCCGATGTGGATCAGGGGCAGATCGAGAACACGGCAGAAGCGGCCGGGACGCCGCCGAACAACGTCGACCCGATCCACTCCGACGACGCCGAGGTGACGATCGCCCTGGCCCAGGAGCCGGGGGTCGCGCTCGTCAAGTCCGCCGACAAGGATGAGCTCGTCCTCGGCGAGACGATCACGTACTCGTTCGTCGTGGAGAACACTGGCAACGTCACACTGCACGACGTCACCGTGAATGAGGGGGACTTCACCGGATCGGGTGACCTGTCGGACGTCACGTGCGGGGACGGAGCGGCGTCCCTCTCCCCGGGCGCGACGGTGACGTGCACCGCCACCTATGTGGTGACGCAGGCCGACGTGGACCGCGGATCCATCGAGAACACCGCCACCGCCACCGGCACTCCCCCCGCGGGCGGTGATCCCGTGACCTCGGACCCCTCCGATGCGCAGGTGCCCTCTAGCCCCCAGCCCGGCATCACGGTCGTGAAGACCGCGGACAAGACCGAACTCGTCGTCGGTGACACGATCACGTACTCGTTCACCGTGGAGAACACCGGCAACCTCACGCTGTCCGACATCACCGTGAACGAGGGCGACTTCACCGGCACCGGCGACCTCTCCGCGATCGACTGCCCCGCCGACACGAGGTCCTTCGCCCCCGGCGACACCGTCACCTGCACCGCGACCTATATGGTCACCCAGGCCGACGTGGACCGCGGGTCGGTGGAGAACACCGCCACCGCCACCGGCACTCCCCCGACCGGGGATCCGCTCACCTCCGACCCCTCCGATGCCCGGGTGCCTGCCCAGCAGGAACCCGGCATCACCGTCGTGAAGACCGCGGACAAGACCGAACTCGTCACCGGTGACACGATCACGTACTCGTTCACCGTGGAGAACACCGGCAACGTCACCCTCACCGACATCACCGTGAACGAAGGCGACTTCACCGGCACCGGCGACCTCTCCGACATCACCTGCGAAGACGGAGCCGCATCGTTGGCCCCCGGCGACACCGTCACCTGCACCGCGACCTATATGGTCACCCAGGCCGACGTGGACCGCGGATCCATCGAGAACACCGCCACCGCCACCGCCACCCCGCCCACCGGAGACCCGATCACGTCCGACCCGTCCCGCGCACAGGTGCCGCAGGAGGCACACCCAGAGCTCACGCTGGTGAAGAGCGCCGACCGTGACCGCGTCACCGAGGAGGGAGAACGCATCACGTACTCCTTCCTGGTCACCAACACCGGAAACGTGACGCTCAGCGGCATCATCGTCGAGGAGGCCGAGTTCAGCGGACACGGGGAGAAGCCGGCCATCACCTGCCCCGACGACGCCCCCTCCCTCGCCCCCGGGGAGTCCCTCACCTGCACCGCCACCTACGACGTGGTGGCGGCCGATCTCACCGGAACGCCGATCCACAACGTCGCCACCGCGCGGGGGACGACACCGGATCCGGACGCCGCACCCGTCACCTCGGCCCCTTCTGCCGCGAACGTGGCGACGGATGCGCCGTCGCCCACCCCGACCCCGACCCCGACCCCGACGCCCACGCCGAGCCCAACCCCCACCCCGACTCCGACGCCCACACCGAGCCCGACCCCGAGCCCGACCCCGACGCCCACGCCGGAGCCGAGCCCGACCCCCACGCCGGAGCCGAGCCCGACGCCGACACCGGAGCCGAGTGCGAGCCCCACCCCCGTTCCGGCGCCGACCCCGCTGCCCCCTCTGCCCCCGACCGGTGGCGAGATCGGCCTGGGCGTGCTCGCCGTCTCCGGCCTCCTGCTGATCGGAGGGGTCGGGATGATCATCGCGGCGCGGCACCGGAGCACCGACGCGCTCACTCGACGCCGGCGAGAAGACGCGTGATGAGGACGGGTGGGCCCGCCCGAAGAATCGCGGCCCCGCCCGCCGCCGGCCGGGGGACGGCGTGAGCCTCGGCGGGTCGTCGGACCGACGTCGCATCGAGGATCTCCTCGTCGAGCACTGCGCCCGATTCACCGCGCCGCTCCTGGTCCTGGAAGGAGGCATCGGGATCGGCAAGAGCACGCTGCTCAACCGCGTCGCGGCACGCGCCGGTCGTCGTCTCGTCCTCGCCGTCCCCGAAGGATCGCGTTCCGTCGAGGCCGACCGACCTGCGAGTCCCGAGAGCGCGGAGGCGGGGGCACGACCGACGCTTCCGGTCTTCTCGGCGCATCCCGGCATCTCCCGGACGGAGGCCCTGTCGCGCATGCTGCAGGAGCTCGATCCCTTCCTCGGGTCCGAACGCCATCTGCTGGTCGTCGGCGATGCGGAGCTGCTGGACGATCGCTCGCTCGACGTCCTCGAGATCCTGGCCAGGGACGAGCGTCTCGGCATCGCCATCTGCACGTCCCGCGGGAACACCGCCGACCGCTTCGGAGAGGCGCTGAGCGTCCCGCGGGGACGACACGTCGTCGTGCCCGCGCTCGCCCGCGAAGACCTCGCCGATCTCATCGCCCGGGAGAGCGGCGCCACGCCCTCGCCGTCGGTGACGGAGTATCTCCTCGAGGTCTCCGCGGGGAACGGGACCGCCGCGACCGCCACGATGATCCACGGCTTCGACGAGGGCTGGCTGACCATCGTCGACGGACGCGTGGTCTTCAACGGGGTTCCCGCCTATCTCGAGCCGTCGCCGGCGCTCCGGGCGGAGACCTGGAAGATCCCCGCCCTGAGCGTCCCCGCACGGGATCTCCTCTTCCGGCTCTGCCTCCTGGGGGACCTGAGCCGTGAAGAGACAGACCCCGACGACCTCTCGCACGTCCTCCCCGCCCTGGAGGAGTCCGGACTCGTCGTGTGGGAGGGCCCGCGGTTCCGGCTCGGCTGCCGGGCTCTGCGGTTCGCCCTCCAGCTGTCGATCGGCGCCTGGGAGCTGTCGCACGAGAAACGCCAGCACGTGTGGGCGGGGAGTGCCGGTGTCACGCACCCCGATCGTTCCGTCTTCACCGCCTTCCGCGCGGGGATCCTCTGCACGGCGGACGAGCTCGTGGACGGTGCGCGCGCCTGCGCGGGACGCGGTCTGCTCTCGCGCGCGGAGATCCTCCTCGACGCCGTCCCCCGCGACGACGCCGACACGCAGATCGAACGGGTCGGCGTGGAGCTCCAGTCCGGACGCCCGAAACACGCACTGGCGATCCTCGCGGCGCTGGGCCCCGACGAGCCCGATGCGCTGCGCTTCTCCGCCTACATCCACCTCGTCGCCCTGCAGGAGCCCGGCCCCCTTCCCGCGATCCTGGACCGGCTCTCTGCCATGGCCGGCCCCTCCTCGGAGGAGGACGTGGTGCTCACCGCACTGCGCATGCTCCTTCTCTGGCACGACCGGGGCGCCGCGGCCGTCGTGGAACGATACGGCGGCCGGGAGACGCCGGTGCCCGACCCCCGGCTTCAGGCGCACCGGGTCGCACACCTTCACGTGCTGGCGCTGCGGGCGCTGGCGCACGCCTCGCTGGGGGACACCGTGCCCGCGGCTCGCGCGCTCGACGCCTTCCGCTCGGCCGCCTCCACCGATGTCCCCGCCTACGCGCAGGAATGGCTCCGGATGGCGACCCGGTTCGCGCAGTTCTGCATCGGCGAGCCCCGGGAGGCCATGGAGGTCGTCGACTGGTTCTTCCCTGCCGACGAACGCATGGTTCCCGGTCTGTGCGCCCGGCAGATGATGGAGCTGATGGGGGGCTACCTCCGGGGCGCCCCGGACGCCCTGCTGCGCGAGCAGATGGCCGACGCGTACGTCCAGCTGCACACGGAGATCCCCCTCCGCCGGAGGGTCCGGCCGGTCCTGGAGATGCTGGGGCTCCTCGTCGGGGAGTCCGAGTACGGCGGCCTCACCGACACGCACTTCCACGGAGTCCACTACCTCGCCCCCTCGGAGCTGGACCGGGCCACCGCCCGCCTCCTCCCCCTGGCGGAGGTGCTGGAAGCGTCGCCCGCGGAGCTCACCCGTGTTCTCTCCGCACCGACGGCGGGCACCCTCCTCCCCGCGGTGCGCGCCGTGATCCTCCGCCGAGCGGACGACCTCACGGACGCGACGCTCGCCCGCCTCGGCGACCTCCTGACGCGCTCCCCCTTCGATGCGTCGGTCGTGCGCCTCATCCGCTCCTGGGAGACCGGCGACCAGGCCGGCCGCACCGAGGCGATCGAGGCTCTGTCCCGCCCCGGGTCCTTCGTCCATCAGGCAGCGCTGGACCGCCTCATCGCACGGACCGGCGCCGTGCTGCCGGGGCACACACCGGCAGCGACCGCCCCCGCGACCGGATCGTCGCATCCCGCTGCCCCGCACGACGCGTCACTCCTCGCGACGCCCGAGCGCGTCGGCCGCACCCGTCGCAACCGCTCGTCCGGGCTCCGACGCCCCGTGGACCGGCTGAGCGATCGGGAGCACGAGATCGCCGTCCTCGTCTGCGACGGGCTGAGCAACACCGCCATCGCTCAGACGCTGCGGATCTCCCGGCGAACGGTCGAGGCGCACGTGCGCAACGTCTACCGGAAGCTCGGAGTACACAGTCGGCAGGAGCTCTGGGCGGAGATGCGGACATGACGCGCGTCCACGTGCGCTCTCCCGCAGCATCGAGGGACGACGCCACCGGCCCGGGACCGCTCGACCGGCTTGCCGCGCTCCTGCGCAGAGAACACCTCGACGGTCGTCTCGGCGGCGTCGTCATCGCCCTGCCGGGCATGTGGGGCGCGCCATCCCTGTACCCCGCCCTCCTCGGCGACGGCGGCATCGTCGTCCAGCCGTTCCGCACCGGCGAGGGCGGCACGGAGCTCGTCGTCCACGCCGCGACCGACGGCTCCTGGCTCCTCGCACCCGACGCCGTGGAGCCCGCACGCCTCGCCGAATGGACGGCACCGCCGCTCATCCTGATCGAACGGGCCGACCAGCTGGCCCCCGCCGACGCCGTGCGGCTGGGAGGCATCGCGGCGAGAGGGGACGGCTTCCTCGTCGTGCTGACTCCCACCCTGTCCTCGCAGCCGGCCGCCTTCCGCGACCTGGTCATCGCGGGAAGCCTCCGGCAGGAGGTCGTCCGGCCCGTCGATGCCCTGCATCTGCGCCGGATCGCCGGCGAGCTCCTCGGCGGGCCGGTGAGCGTCGTCGCGGCGTCGCGGCTGTCCGCTCTCACGGGCGGGCAGCCCGGGATCCTGCAGACGGTGGCTTCCGCGGCCGTCCACGCGGGGGCGCTCGTGCACGACGGCGGCGAATGGACGTGGGACCGACGGGGCGCTCGTGCTCTCGGCGAGGCCCTGTCGGCCTCGGCGGACGTCCTCATGGGCGGCCTGTCGTCGGCGGATCGGCACGCGCTCCTGGTGACGGCACTGGCGGACTCCGTCCCGGAGACCGCGGCTCGCGAACACCTCGGCCACGCGAGGATCGCCTCGTTGCGCGAACAGGGGATGCTGGCGGTGGAGCGATTCGCCACGGGTCGGCGACGCAGCCTGAGGCTGCGGATCGGCGTGCTGCGCACCCTGCTCCTGGACCGCGCTCGGCCGGGCGAACGCATGCGTCTCTGGCATGACGTGGGACGACACCTCGCCGCGGGGCCGATAGGCGACTCCGCGGAGGTCGGGCTCGCGACCTGGCAGGTCGGGATCGGGGAGACGTTCCCCCGGGACGAGACGCGAAGGCTCGTCGGGCTCGCCCTCGGGGTGGGGGCATTCGAGCAGGCCCGCGTCCTCGCGGCCGGGGGCGGAGCCGACGATCCGGTCCTGCGGGTCCTCCGGGCGAGGGCGGATGCCGCTCTCGGCGACGTCTCGTCCGCGCTCGCGGCGATCCCGACGCTGACCGGACAGCTGAGCGACGCGCCGATCGCGGATGCGCGCGACGCGTGGAGGGAGGCAGCGCTCCTTCTTGCCCGGCTCGCCCTCTTCCGCCCCGAAGCGCGGGACGGTCTCCGGCAGCTCCTCGCCGAGGCGAGCTCTTCCTCCCTCGCCCCCGTCGCCCGAGCCGTGCTCGACGCGTCCCCTCTGCTCGAGGCCCTCGCCGCACACGGCGACCCGGTCGGCACTCCCGCGATGCGCGCCAGCGCGGGCAGCGCCTGCCCGAGCGAGGAGATGACCGCACGGCTGTGGCTGGGAGCGCATCTCGCCTTCGGCGGGGATCCGCACACGGGCCGACAGATGCTCCTGACGCTCCTCGACGACGCCCACCGCGAGCCGGGCCTGCACGAGTACACCGATCCGGCCGCAGCCCTTCTCCTCATCCTCCAGGAGCAGTACGGATGGCGTCCCGTCGACGCGGATCTGCCTCTGTGGGTCCGTGAGTACGACGTGATCGGCTCGCCGCGCCTCGCACCGGTCCTGGACGTGACGAACGCCGTCCGCATGGCTCGCGCGGGGCTCTCGGGGACTGCGCGACGTCAGGCGCAGAGCGCCGCCCGGCTGTTCGACGAAAGCGACCCGTTCGGTCTGGGAGCGTTCGCCCGTGCGCTGGCGGAGGCGACGGATCCGAGTATCGCGCCGGATGCCCGCCGGCTTCCGGCCTCCGACGCCGCGTCGCCTCGGAGGAGCGCGGAACCCGCCGAAGGCGCGTCCGGGACTCCGGCGGGGTTCTGGGCACTGGAGGACATCGGGCGAGGCCTGCGCGCATATGCCGCGCCGACGGCGGGTGCCACGCCCCGCGACGCGCTGCTGCGCGTCGCGGACGAGACGGGCGCTGCGGGGCGTCACCCGCAGCGACTGGAACTGCTTTTCATGGCGCTGATGGCGGGGAGCGAGGAGGCGGCGAAGCGGATCCTCGCCGAGGCGGGGGCGGTTCGCACGACCCGGATCGCGGTCAGCGAGGCGGTGGCCGCGGCGCTGCTGTCGGACTCCGGGCCGTCCCCCGCGTTCGACGTCATCCGGCTGCTGCTCGATCACGGTGCCGCCTTCATGGCCTTCCAGGTGCTGACGCAGGTGTGGCAGCGTCCGCTCGACCGGCCCGAGGATCGCCGGGCCGCGGTGCGGTATGCGCTGGAGGTGCACCGCAGTGTCGGGGATCAGCCGTGGGTGTCGTCCTCGTTCGTCGCGTCGCTGCTTCCGACCCCGAGGGAGCGCGACGTGCTCGCGCAGCTCATGGACGGGAGCTCCACCCGTGCGATCGCGACGCGCATGCGGCTGTCTCCCCGCACGATCGAGGGCGTCATCTCGCGGATGCTCCGCCGCTACGGGTGCGCCAACCGCGTCGAGCTGCTCGCGCTCGACCTTCTCTGAGTCGCCGCGGCGGCCGGGTCCTCCCGCTGCGCCGCCAGGGCGCCGCATCCGCGTGCTGCCACCGCCGGCGGCGCACCGTCCCCACGGTGCGCCGCCGGACGATCCGCGTCATCGCCCCAGACGACGGCGCGGTTTCGTCGGCCGGACCCGGCTTCGAGGAGCGTCCTCGGAGCCGGAGATCGACGGGGCGGCCTCCCCCGCGACCCCGGCGGACGACATCTTCACGGGGCGCCGAACCGTCGCCCGTCGACGAAGAGCCCCCCGCGTCATCGTGATCGAGGCTAGGTCGCTCTCCTCCGCAGGAACCTACGTAGGCTCACCCGACCTGACCGATCGTCCTACGTATTTCTACGCGTTTCCTTCCCGGAGCCGTGACCCCCCGGGCTCTGGCGGTGGCGGCGTCCGCATCACGTCGTACCAGGGCACGACGCACAAATGCGGCCCGCGGTCCGATTCGCGGGGAGGCGGGATCCGCGATCGTTGACCCGTCGGAACCCTCCGGCATCCCCACCGACAGAAGGACACCACCGTGCACACGCCTCCCCGGTTCGGCGCGCCCGCGGGCATCGCCGTCGTCGTCGCCGCGGCCGTCATCCTCAGCGGCCCCGCCTCCGCGCACGCCCAGGAGGACGTGCCGACCGGCGCCGGCGGCACCGTCACTCTGACCGGCAACGGGGTGTCCATCCAGACGAGAGAGGCGCCGGAGCCCATCCTGGACGACCCCGCGCCGCCGACCCCGATTCCCCTGCCCGCTGCCCCCGCCGTCGAGCGCCCCGAGGCGGCCCTTCCCCCGGGCTTCGTCCCCGAACGCCCGACGCCCTCGGCACCGGAACCGGAGGATCCCGCGACCCCCGATCCGGAGGCTCCCGCGACCCCCTTCCCGGAACTCCCGGCTCAGCCTGACCCGGAGGCACCCGCGCCCCCCGGCCCGGAACTCCCGGCTCAGCCCGACCCGGAGACTCCCGCAGGCCCCGACCCGGAGACTCCCGCAAGCCCCGACCCGGAACTCCCGGCTCAGCCCGACCCCGAGGCACCCGCGATCCCCGACCTGGAAACTCCCGCGACCCCCGACCCGGAGGATCCTCGCCCGGAGGCTCCCGCCGCACCGATCCCGCCGGCGACCCCGGACGGGCTCGTGGCCCACGCGGATCCCGACGGCGCCGTGGCCCTCGCCTGGGACGACGCCGGCGAGGGCACGGAGTACCGCGTCGAGCGCTCCGTCGACGGCGGCCTCCCCGAGCTGCTCGGCGACACGCTGCTTCCCCGCTTCCGCGACGAGACCGTCCTCATTCCGGGCGTCTACGTCTATCGCGTCTCCGCGATCGATGCCGACGGCGAGCCGTCCGGCGGATTCGCCGAGGTGTCCCTGCGGATCGAGGACGCCGGCGAGGCTCCGGTGTCGTCCCCGGGTGCGACGACGGAGATCGGCGCGCGGTCCGATGTGCGGACGACGCCCGTCCGGGAACGTGGAGAGTACCGCGATTGACACCGCCCGGCGCGGCGGCACCACCGATCGACACCACGACCCATCCCCAAGGAGACCCCATGACCACGCCCACGCTGACCCTGCCCACCTCTTTCGTCGAGCCGCCCGCGGCGAGCGCGACGACGGCGACGACTCACCGCCCGCTGACGGCCCTCGAGGCCGCGCGCCGCCTCCTGACCGGTGCCGAGAGGCGGGTGGGCGCCATCGCCCGCCGCGTCGCTCTTCCCGTGCTGAGCGGCGGACTCGCCCTGATCATGATCTGGTTCGGCGCGCCCAAGCTGATCCCGGGCGGCAGCCCCGCCGAGGCCATCGCCGTGGACACGGTCTCGTTGCTCAGCGGCGGACTCGTCACGGGCGATCTCGCGCGCCTGATGCTCGGCCTGCTCGAGGTCGGTCTCGGCGTGGCCCTCCTGGTCCCGCGCCTGCGCTTCCTCGCGCTCGTCGCGATGCTCGGGCACATGTGCGCGACGTTCACCCCGCTGTTCCTGTTCCCGGAGCTCACCTGGCACGCGCCGTTCGTCGGAAGCCTGGAGGGTCAGTACATCCTCAAGAACATCCTCATCGTCGGAGTGATCCTGGTGCTCCTGGGATTCTCCCGCGACCGGCGGCCCGGTCGGCCGCACGCCCCGGGTCTCGACGGCTGAGCCGCAGCGCCGGGACCGGGATCAGACGAGGCCGTTGCGATGCGCGAAGAGGACGGCCTGCACCCGGTCCCGGAGCTGCAGCTTCATGAGGATGCGCCCCACGTGCGTCTTGACCGTCGACTCGGTGAGGAAGAACCGCTCCGAGAGCTCGGCGTTGTTGAGGCCCTCGCCGATGGCCTGCAGGATCTCGGTCTCGCGCGGGGTGAGCGCCTCGATGGTCGGCCGCGGAGTCGCGTCGGCGGGCATCTTGTCGGCGAACAGATCGAGCATCCGGCGCGCGACCCGGGGAGAGATCGCCGCGTCGCCCGCGTGCACCGCGCGGATCGCGTCGCACAGCGCGGCAGGACCCGCGTCCTTGAGCAGGAACCCGCTGGCGCCGGCCCGGAGCGCTCCGAAGGCGTACTCGTCGAGGTCGAACGTCGTGAGCACGATGATCCGGGTGTCGGGCGAGGCCTCGACGATGTGCTTCGTCGCGGCGATGCCGTCGAGTCCCGGCATCCGGACGTCCATCAGAACGACGTCGGGGGCGAGCGAGGCCGTGAGCTCGATCGCCTCGTCGCCGTTCGAGGCCTCCCCCACCACGGTGAGGTCGTCCTCGGCGTCGATCCCGAGCCGGAGTCCCATCCGCACCAGCTCCTGGTCATCGACCAGCAGCACCCGCACCGTCTCAGCCATGCTGTGCCTCTCTTTCCTGCCGGTCCGGCGCCGTCGCCGGAATCCACGCCTCGAGAACCCAGAGCCCGTCGCCGACCGGGCCGGCGTGCATCCGCCCGCCGAGGATCGTGACGCGCTCGCGGACCCCGAGCAGCCCCTGGCCCGCGCCGACGGACTCCGCACCGACCACGGCGCCGTCGTTCTCCACACGGACCCGGGTCCCGTCCGTGTCGTTCTCGATCCGCACCTCCACCCGTTGCGGGCGGACGCTGTAGCGGAGCGCGTTGGTCAGCCCCTCTTGGACCACGCGGAGCACGGCGAGCCGGGCGACCGCGTCGCCGGTGCTCTCCCCGCGGACGTCGAGGTGCACCGGGAGCCCGGCCCGGACGAAGCGATCCACGGCGTCGGAGATCGATGCCGAGTCGATCTGCGGGGCGTAGGCAGCGGCGGAGTCGTCGCGGAGGGCGCCGAGGAGTCGTCGCAGGTCCGCCAGCGCGCCCCGCGCCGCCTGGGCGGCCGCCGCCATCGCCCCGCGCGCCGCGCTCTCCTCCTTCGCCGCCACGGCGCCGTCCGCCAGGGTGACGACGACGGTGAGCGTGTGCGAGACGATGTCGTGCATCTCCCGCGCGATCCGCGTGCGCTCCCGCTCGGCGCCGAGCTCGGCGACGATCCGCTTCTCCCGCTCCAGCTGAGCCGTCTGGTCCACGAGGGCCGCGACGTACAGTCGGCGTCCGCGCGCGGCGACGCCCGCCAGCAGCCCGATGAGGGCGCCCGCGAACAGGACGACGCTCACGAAGACCTGCTCCTCGGTCGTGTCGATGGGCGTCCCGGGCAGGAACGGCCCGATCGAGAACGTCGCCGCCGCGAGCAGGAAGTACCACAAGGCGATCCAGCCGGTGCGGTGCACCGCCAGGCTGAAGATCATCACGGGGACGGCGAACGGATCCGGTGAGCCGTTGTAGAACAAGGCCAGTACGGCGAGCGCCCAGACCACGAGGCTCATGGTCACGGTCCAGCGCCGGCGCAGAAGCACGGCCACGACGCTTCCGGCGAGGAGGAGCATCGGGACGACCGCGGAGGGCGGGTCGAGGATGAGGTCGACGATCTCCGCGTAGAGGAATGTCACCGACGCGAGGACCGCGTACACGATCGCGACGAGGGAGTCCGTGACCCAGGGGTGCCGGGCCCACCAGCCGCGGGGGCGCTCCAGCCGTCGTCTCGCCTCGACGCTGAGGCCCTCCTCGGGCGGCGAGGCCGGCGGGACGACGTCTACGGCCTCCATGGGTGCGATCGTACCCATTCCGGCCCCGTTCAGCGGGACCCTTAGGGGTGGAGAGGCCGATCGGACGGGTCAGGGAGCGACGGGCGACCCGTCGCCGGTCGGGAGGAGGTGGAGAGCGGACACGGCGGCCTCGGCCCCCGTGGCATCGCCCGCGGCGATCCGCTCCCCGAGGGTCTCGTACAGTGCGGCGTGCGCATCGGGGTCGAGGCGGGCGGCCGCCGAGGGGGCGCGGAGCCGGAAGGCGAGTCCGTCGATCGTCTGCTCGCAGAGGTGGGCGAGAAGGGGATTGCCGCTGTCACGGGCGATCGAGCGCCACAGGGCGACAGAGGCGCGGTCCACGGCCGCCGTCTCACCCTTGCGCAGCTGCGCCGCCAGAGCGGCGAACTCCTCCTGCAGCCCCTCCCGCCGCTCGGGCGCGAGGACGGGCACGGCGCTGCGGACGACGCCGCCGAGGAGGACTCCGAGGGTCTGCAGCGCGTGCACCACGTCCTCGTCGCGGGGGATGGCGACCCGGGTGTACCGGTTCGGCGCCATCTCCACGAGGCCGGCCCGCGCGAGCTCGTTGACGGCATCGCGCACCGGCGTGCGGGACACGCCGAGCCACTCCTCGATCTGGTCGTCGTACAGGCGCTCCCCCGGCTCGAACGTGCCGTCGAGGATCGCCTCGCGAAGGCGCGCGAGCACGGTGTCCTTGAGCAGGGTGCGCGGGGCCTTCGTCTCCGGGCCTCCACTCGGAACCGGCATGATGACTCCCCAGTCGACGTCGATGAGGCCGCTCCACCCGAAGCGGCTTTCCGGGGATTCTACATCACCATGTGAAACTTCATATTCCTTCGTCATCGCCGTTCCCTTCCCGCTCACGACCGAACCCGGTCGCGCTCACGACGCGTTCTCCGCAGGAACGGCTGCTCCGCGGCGTCAGGCTCGTTCGCGGGAGCCACTTCGTCTGCGGTCTGCTCTGCCGGAACCGTCTCCTCCGCGGGAGCCGCCTCGCCTGCGGGAACCGTCTCGTCCGCGATACCCGTCTCATCCACGGCAGCCGGCTGCTCCGCGGGGGACGTTCGCCGGACCTTGTGTCGATGGGCGAGCATCTCGACGAGGATGAGGGTGAGGATCCCCAGCCCGAAGATCATGAGGCGCCCGTACCACTGCTGCGTGAAGACGTAGACCTGAGCGCTCGGGCCGTGCAGGGCTCCGACCGGAACGCCGACCACCTGGTCGAGATCCACCGGAGAGACGTCCTCCTCAGGATTGCCGTCCCCCTTGAGCACCGCGCGTCCGTCGTCGAGCACGCGCTCCACGCGGTGGATGTAGCGGTCCTCGTCCAGGTTGGAGGAAGAGAAGGCGACGGCGACGATCTCGCCCTCCTTCCAGAAGGTCGGGTCGGGGTCCGTGACCCGGTCGATGAACACGACGTCGCCGCGCTCGTAGGTCGGCGTCATGGACGTGCCCGTGACGACGAGGCTCTCGCCTCCGGTCGTCAACTGCCAGGCGAAGGGCACGGAGACCGCGATCAGGATCGCGTAGACCACGGCGCGGATGCTGAGGAAGAGCGCGGGACGCATCGTCGTTCTCCTTGGTTTGGTAGGTGGGACTTTCCGACATCTCCACGATGTCAAGAGCGCTCCCCGAGGACATCGGACCGGAGCCGGAACCTGGTCCTCGTACCCCGGTACGACGTGTGCTGCGCCCTGCGCCCCGCCGCCGTCACTCCGTCCGGTCCCGGCGACGGCCCCGACCCGCGAGCAGCATGAGCCCCGCGGCGGCGGCGCCGGTCCCGAGCGCCAGCGCGACGGACGGGTCCGCCCCGGTCACGCCGAGGATCCCGTCCGGGAACGACTCAGGCGGGAACGGCTCGGCCGGTCGTTCCCGGGCCAGCCAGTCGATCGCGAAGTCCGCCGTGTACACGCCGGGCGTAGGCGGTTCGGCCGACGGGCGCAGGGCCGTGCGCATGATCAACTCGACCGAGGACGTCGCGGGGATGAGTAAAGGGACGGCCGAGGCGGAGTCGGCGTCCCATGTGGCCACGTGGACCACAGTGCCGTCGATGGCGAATGTTGTGGTGAGCCGCTGAGCTGTCCCGGCATCGCCGGTGGTCTGACCGGGGATGACTCGGACCTTTGCCGTGACATCGGTCGCGCAGTCGTTCGTGACGACTCCCGTAGACGTTCCCTGGTCGCCCCCCTCTGTGATCATGAGATTGAGCGGGCGTCCGGAGAACCGCACGCATCCGTCGTCGGCGGCGGTCGCCGCCGACGACGGATGAACAAGCGTGGCGAAGACCGCCACCGCTACGAGGAAACTCACTCTGCCCCTTCCCTGGGCTGGCACGGCACGACCATCTGGCACAACGATCGCGGCGACTGAGAGCACGAATGAGCGTTGGCGGATGAAGTCCCCATCCGCCAACGCCTATTCGCATTTCGGCGAGGGGCTACTTGGTCACGTAGTCGAACTGCACGTCGAAGGTGTTCGACACGGGGAGGAACTTATTCGCATCCCGCTTGTCGATTCCCGTCCCGGGACCCTCCCCGTTCCATCGAGAGTCGTACCGGAGGAAGGCCGTGAGCGTCACGCTGGCGCCAGGAGCGACCTCAAACGTGTTCTTCTGGAAACCCTTCTCCTTACCCTCCGCAACCGCCAGATCCTGAAGAACCTTCATCTGGTTCTGTGAGTCCGTGACGATGAACGAAGCTCTCGTCTCAGGGTCGACAAAGGGAAGGTGCGGCATGTCGATATCGTCGATCTTCTTGATCTCCACCTTGGCAGTGGCATCACCCTTGTTGGTCACGGTATAGGTGGTCTTGTTGGCGCCCGGACCGCTCGGCAGGCCCGCGCCCGCATCGAGAATGCTCTGGCCCTCCTCTGCCTCGAACTTGAGGGGCTCACCCGTCACTTCGATCACTGCGCTGGCAGGCTTCTCGGTGATGGTGATCTTGTTCTCGGAGATGGTGGACTCTGTGGTCACCGTCGCTCCAATCGCGCCGCCGGTGACGGCGAGGACGGAGAGGGCGGCGATCGTGAGGTATCGCTTCTTGAGCGATTTCTCGGCCTTCGTGTTGGTGTCAGTCATTGCTTTGTTCCTTTGCTGGATGTCGATGGCTGTGAGCCGAGACGCTTCTGCCCTGCGGCAGAGCGGCGGCCAACCCTTAAATACTAACATCTGAAATTTATATTTCACCTGGGAGTATCCTGAGCGGTGGTTCGCGAAGCCCTGGCGCCTCGACTTGCTCACAGGACCACTCTCGCCAAGTACGCCCTCTGGATCGTCGGACCGGCGACCGAACCTCGCCGTAGGTCCTAGGTACGATGCGAGCAGGGATCGCCCGGAGATCTCCCCAATTACTCAGTGGAGGCGATGCCCACGCCGGGGACGAGGCGCCCCATGGCGGGCCGGTCGCGCGTGCCGGGCTCCGACCGGGCACCGGCGTCTCGCCGATCTCGCCTCAGCCCGGGCACCCGCGCCGCCACGGCCGCCGGAGACCAGTCCGCCGCGGCCGCCCACGCCTCCGCCCGCGCGAACGCCTGGTCGAACCAGCCCTCTTTGGCGCGCGCGTACGCGACGCCGCCGCTGGCGTCGTCGGAGGCAACCCGCATCGTCACGACGCCGGCGTAGTCGTTCCGCGCGACGGCGTCGGCACGGAGCCAGTCGCGCAGCAGGAGCGCATGGCGCCAGCTCGCCGAGCCCGTGCGGCGCACGTGCACGATGGCCCGCTGCGCCTCGTCGACGTTCGCGAAGACCCGCTTTCGCGCTTCCCGCCGGAGGGCGTGCGGGCCCCGCGGCACGTCCCGCATCCCCGGCGCCCCGGGCGTCAACGACTGAAGGTTCACAAATCCCGCCGCGCGCAGGGCGTCGGCCGCCGCGTCCGCCGCACTCAGGGAGTCGACGCCGACCTGGAGGTCGACGACCCCCGGGGAAGGGAGCCCGCGGACGGCCGTCGAGCCGACGTGGTCGACCCGGACGGGATGACCCGCGCGTTCGAAAGCAGCGCGGACGCGCGCGCCGAGCCGATCCGCGACCTGCGCCCACCGTTCGGTCCACGGCTGCACCGGGGGCTTCTCATCCGGCAACGGCCGGTGATCGCGACGGAGGCTCTCGAAGGTCCGGGCACGGCGCACGAAGTCCGAGAGGTCTTCCTCGTCCGCGATGACGGCGTCGAACGCCGCCGACGCCACCCCCTCCTCCCAGCTGTCCCCCACCCCGACGAGGAAGTGCGACCGCGCGGATGCGGCCGCGAGGAACTGGACGTCACTGAGATCGAACGACTCGACCATCGCTAGCGGCACCGCGCTCTGCAGCGCCCGCCACACGGCTCGTGTCGCCTCGAAGTCGGCGACCAGCGCGACCGACAGCGGCGACATCTCGTGCATGCGGTGGACCCTCGCTTCCCTGTCGAGCATGGCCCGACCTCAGAGTACTAGTATTTCATATATCACTGACCTCTCGACTCCCGCGCACCCGCGACGGGAGGGGCCGCGGCGCGAACCTGCCCGTTTTCACATAGCCGCGGCGCGCCTGAGGGCGCCGGGCCTGCCCGGGCAGACATCGCCCCGGGCGGGTCCGCCTGTCGTTCGGCGCACCACCTCGCGGGACCGATCAGCGGTCGACCGAGATCTCCGCCGCGGACATGACGAAAGGGCCGGCGGCGTGATGCCGTCCGGCCCTTTCGTGGAGGATCGAGGCGCTGGGGGGGATTAGACACCTCGACGGGGTCCTCGCAATGCCCGAGCCGACTGGGGAGAAGACTCGAGGAGCTGCGTCGTCGAGCTCTCCTCCATCATATGTGAGATTTAACATTTCAGTCAAGTCCACGCCAGAGCTGCCCGTGCTGACATGCGGCATCTCAGAATGCGACGAAGATAGAATCGAGCGATACGCCGCCGTAGGAGAGGGACACCGGAATGCCTGTGCCGAAGAACGCGGAGCAAGAGCCGGCCAAGCGGACGCTCCTCCGGGACACCGTGCTCCAGCGGATCCGCGAGGCGATCCTGGATGGCACTCTTCAGCCCGGCGAGCGCCTCCACGACGACCAGATCGAGGCCTGGCTGGGGGTGTCCCGCACACCGATCCGCGACGCCTTGAACGAACTGAGCAGGGTCGGGCTCGTGGAGATGGCCCCGAACCGCTACACCCGCGTCGCCGTCCCGGTCGAAGAGGAGGCGCTCGCGGCCCTGCAGACGCTGGGCGTCATCCTCGGGGGTGTGACGCGGCTCGCCGTGCCCCGCCTGTCCGGTCGAGTCAAGAAGGACGTGCTCAAGCAGTTCACGGTCGTCGTCCGTCACCTTCGCGCCGATGACGGCCCGGGAACGAACGCCGCGGCGAGCGCGCTCTGGCGCATGATCGCCAAGGAGTGCGGGAACCCGCTGCTGTTCGCGCTGTTCGAGCAGACGATCGACGGCCTGGCCTTCAAGCTCCGCGTCGCCACCGTCGACAAGCTCTTCGACTTCGCCATCTTCGCCGACCGGTTCGAGGAGCTGGCTGAGCGCATCCGCGAGGGCGACGCGATCGGCGCCGAGCTGGCCGTGGAGCGGGCGCACCTTCTTCCGCCCGAGAACGCCACGGCCTGAGCGGGCTGAACCGCGCGGTCGTGGCGGGGCACGACGTGCCAGCGCCCCGCCCGCCCGGGTCACTCCGGGGATGAGCTCGCGCCGGTTCCGATGAACTCGTCCGCGCACAGAGTGCGGAAGAGGCCGGCGGCGAGAGCGGCGCCCAGCAGCGGCGCGATCAGATAGACCCAGAACGAGCCCCAGCCGAAGTGCCCGGTGAGGGCGAGCCCGAAGGCCACGGCGGGGTTGAAGGCGCCGCCGGAGATCCCTCCCACCGCGACCGCCCCGACGAAGACCGTGCCGCCGATCGCCAGGCCGTAGAAGGAGTTCGTCGGGTGATCCTTGGAGGTCGCCACGTTGAGAACCACCCACACCAGCACGAACGTGACCAGGCACTCCACGAGGAAGGCGGGCCACTCCCGTACGGCGAGCGCCTCGGGAGCGAACGGCCAGACCACCAGGCTGGCCGACGCCGCCAGCGTAGCCCCGACGAACTGCGCGCACAGGTAGAGCGGGAAGCTCGCCGCGTCCAGGCCGCCCCGGATCAGCACCCCGAGCGACACGGCCGGGTTCAGGTGGGCACCGGAGAGGTGACCCGCGGCGTAGACCAGCACCGTGAGCGCCAGGCCGATCGCGAGCGGCCCGAGCGGGTCGGCGCTGTTCACGACACCGATCACGGTGAAGACGAACACGAAGGTGGACACGGCCTCGACCAGCGCCTTGCGCACGATGGCGATCATGTGAGCTCTCATTCCTCGCCCGATGAGCGATGTCGACGGGGTCCGAGCGATCCCGATATTTAAGATGTTAGTATGTCGGTCCGGGCCATCGGTCCGGCACGCGCGACGACATGCTCGCGTCGTGACGCCACGGGGACCGTGATGAGCAGAACGACCGACCGCCCGACGTCACTGCTCACCCTGCTGCGCCGCGCCAAGGGCTGGACGCAGGGCGACCTCGCCTGTCGGGCGCAGATGTCCGCGACGTGGATCTCGCGGCGGGAGTCGGGCGAGGTCGACGCGGATCCGGAGCGGCGCCGCGCCCTGGCGTCCGCGCTGAACTGCCCCGCAGAACTGGTGGACTCCCCCGCCGTGCCGATGGCCGCACTGTCCTGCGTCGAGCACATCCGCAGGACCCGGGCGATGCCCATCGCGGACGTCCGTCGGCTCGGCGCCCTGGGTACGCTGACGCGCTTCTCCGTCCGCGCGCTGTGCGCTCGTGCTCAACCGACGAAGGAACAGCCGGCTCCGCTGCGATTCCCCATCGAGGAGACACGCAGCCCGCGCGAGATCGCCCGCCGTGTCCGAGCGCTCTGGGGGTGCGGCGACGAGCCCATCCCGGACCTGACGAGCCTGCTCGAAGCGGCGGGTTTCCTCGTGATCGAGCGGAGCCTTCCCTCCTCGGGACCCGATGCCGTCGCCCTCGGATCGCCGGACGCGGCACCGCCCCTGATCCTGGTGAAGGACGGGCTTTCCGCGACGCGGTTCCGCTACGCGCTGGCGCATGCGGCGGGGCACCTCATCATGCACACGGCGTTCACGGCCAGCAGGGATCAGGAGGACGACGCCGATCGCTTCGCGGACGAGCTCCTCCTGCCCTCCGCCTCCGCCCAGAAGGATCTGTCGTCGGTCGGCGCCGAAGACCACGGACTGCAGCTGATGCGCGCGCGGTGGGGGCTCCCGCTCCCCGTCCTCGTCCGGCGAGCGCGGGACCTGAACCTGCTGAGCCAGGAGGAGCGCCGGGAGCTGCACCCGACGCTCCTCCACAGAGAGCGACGGCTGGAGCTCGAACAGCGAGGGACGACCGAGCGTCCGGAGAGCCTCGCCCGGATCCTCGGCGTGACCGGTGCACAGGCGCCGGTCACGCTCGCCGCCGCCGCACGATGCGCGGGGATGCGACGGGCCGCCTTCCAGAAGCACTATCTCGAACCCGCCGGGCTGCGGCTGCCGGACGCGCCCGCCCCGTCGTCGCCGTGATGTCCCGGTCGCGGTGATGCCACCGTTCGTCCGGAAAGGGTGATGCGCGCATGCCCGGGTGGGGCATGCGCGCATCACGGGGGGAGAGGGACTGGGGATCTCTCTCCGGGAGGGGAGCCGGCTCATGGGGCAGCCGGCTCCCGGGGTCTCAGCCGATCTTCTTCCAGAGGGAGAGGGCGTCGATCCAGTTGGGGTCGCCGTGGCCCTGGTGGGACTGCACGGCCTCGTAGATGTGGCCGTTGTGGCTCACGCGGTCACCCTTGGTGTAGAAGGCCTTGGAGTCCCAGGCCTGGACGCTCGGGTCGACCGGGCCGGTCTCCTCGGCCTTGGTGGTCACGGTGAAGGTCTTGCTCGCGTCCGAGAACTGGCCGTTCTTGTCGATCGCGATCACCTTGTACTCGTACGCCGTGGAGGCCTTCAGGGCCGTGTCCAGGTAGCGGGTCTTCGAGGTCTCGGCGATCTTCGTGAACACCCCGCCCTGGAAGGCGCGGTGGATCTCGTACCGGTCGATGCCCGCGGCACTGGTGGACGCGGTCCACATCAGGTCGACGCTGTCGCTGGTCGTGCCCATGGAGTGCACGTGACCGGGAGCGGTCGGGGCGGCGTCGACCGGGGCGTCCTTCGTGACGACCGTGGTCGTCGCGGGGGCGGAGGCGCCACCGTTGTTGACCGCGGTGACCCGGTAGGTGTACTCGGTCGAAGCGGCCAGGTCGACGTCCGTGTACGTCGCTTCCTTGACGCTCCCGACCTTCGAGAAGTCGCCACCGTTGGTGGAGCGCTCGATGTCGTACCGGTCCGCACCCTGGGCGACGTTCCACGACAGCTTCGCGCTGTTGTGGGTGACCTCGCCGGCCAGCAGGCCCGACAGGTCGGCAGGGGCCTCGACGGGCTGCTCCGGCCCGGCCTGGCCGTCGATGTGCAGGTCGACCATGTTGTAGAACGCGTTCGAGGTGTCCGCGACGTCCCACACCGCGTAGATCACGTGGTTACCGGTGTGGTCCGCGGGAAGCTTCACCTTGTGCGAGGGGGTGTTCGTCGCCGGGCCCATGGCCTGCTTGTACTCCGCCAGCGGCTGCAGGTCCGCACGGGTCAGGGGCTTGTTCTGGTCCCACCCGTTCTTCGTGATGTAGTAGCGCCAGTCCGTGGTCTGGTGCGGGGCGGTGTAGTGCCACGCGATGGTCAGCTCCTGACCGACCTTCACCTCGTTCTTCTTCCACCGGTCCGGGGACTGCTGGTCCAGGTTCACGGCGTCCGCACGACCCACCGAACCCAGCTTGCCGTCTGCCGGACCACCGGTGGCCGGGTCCAGGGTGAATCCCTTCGGGGCCTCCAGCGACTGCGGCTCCCACTGGATGTTCCCGATGTCCGTGTTGCCCTTCATCGACGCACGGGACTGCACGTCCGAGATGCCCGCACCCGTGTTCTTGTCGTTCCCGACGTAACCGTGCGCGTTCGCCGCCACGGCGCCGCCGAGGACGATGGCGCCCACGAGGGCGGTGCAGGTTCCGATCTTCGCAAAGCTCTTCATGATGATTCCTGTCTGTGTTGAGAGGCTCTGTGCCGGGTTTTCCCCGACAACTCAACGATCTCGGAATCAGCGCCCCGGCGAATCAGTCCGTAGCTCGAAACTCTCTCTCGCACCGCGGTACCACTCCGGGCGCTTTCATCGTCCGGCGCAGGTGGTGTCGGCGGCGGTCTGGCCGTGGGCGTCGACGGGTACCGCGGTGGTGTGCTCGGCGCCGGCGGGTGTGTCCTCGCCGGTCTCCTCACCGGTGTCGGTGTCGGTGTCGGTATC
>NZ_BCRA01000080.1 GCF_001552355.1 Microbacterium resistens NBRC 103078 | reverse complement strand
CCCTGCACCACGTTCGCGGCGCGCTCGCGGGCGACCCGGCGAGGCGCGCCCGGTGGCTGCTCGTGGCGGAGGGGACGGGGATGGCGATCGCCACGGCGATCATGGGCGTGATGGCGCTGTCCGGCTGAGGCCGGGCGCGCCCGGGCGGGCGGCGGGAACGATCTTGCGGAGGCCAAAGGAATGCGGGTTCTTGCGTCCGCGAACGGCCGGGGCGCGCGACGACGGCTCCGTACGCTGGAAAGGCGGGCGATCGGCCCGCCTTCGAACGCGCCCGGACCCCGGCGCACGACCACCCCGCAAGGACGCAGATGAACGACTTCGCCGCGCGACGCGACGACTGGATGGCCCGTGAAGAACTCGCCGAGCGGATGATCCCGCTCATCGGAGCCCTCACCCGCGAGCGGGAGGTCGTGACGTCGTTGCACGGGCACCGCCTGCTGGGGCTGTCCACCACCGGGATCCTTGAGGTGCACGAGCGTGTCGCGCAGCTCGGCCACGCCGAGCTCGCCCTCGAGGACACGCTCGCGGTTCTGGAGGCTCTGCGGGAGCTGGCTCCCGAGGCCGCGTCGATCGACGTGGCCCGCATCGTCGAGGACCATGCCGCCGCCGGGGGCGACCTCCGCGCGCACGTCCGCGCCGCGCTCGCCGCCGCGGGCACCGGGCGGACCGCCGAGCGCACGGACGTCGTGCTCTACGGCTTCGGCCGGATCGGACGCCTGCTCGCGCGGATCCTCATCGCCCACACCGGAGGCGGCAACGGGCTGCGGCTGCGCGCGATCGTGGTGCGCCGCGGATCCGAGAACGACCTCGTCAAGCGGGCGTCCCTGCTGCTGCGTGACTCGGTGCACGGACGCTTCGAGGGCTCGGTCTCGGTGGACGAGGAGGCCGAGCAGATCATCGCGAACGGCACGCGGATCCAGGTCATCTACTCCGACGATCCCGGCACGATCGACTACACCGCCTACGGCATCCGGGACGCGATCGTGGTGGACAACACGGGGCGCTGGCGGGACGAGGAGGAGCTGAGCCGCCACCTCCGGTCGACCGGAGTGGCGCGCGTGCTCCTCACGGCACCCGGCAAGGGCGCGCTGAAGAACATCGTGCACGGCATCAACCACACCGACATCGCGGACGAGGACCGGATCCTGTCCGCGGCGTCGTGCACCACGAACGCCATCACCCCGGTGCTCAAGGCCGTCGACGAGGCGTACGGCATCGTGCGCGGACACGTCGAGACGGTGCACTCCTTCACGAACGACCAGAACCTCATCGACAACTTCCACAAGGGCGACCGCCGCGGCCGGTCCGCGGTGCTGAACATGGTCATCACCGAGACCGGCGCCGCCAAGGCCGTGGCCCGCGCCCTGCCGGAGCTCGCGGGCAAGCTCACCGGGTCGGCGATCCGCGTGCCGACGCCCGACGTCTCCCTGGCGGTCCTGCACCTGTCGCTGGAGCGGCCCGCGACCAAGGACGAGCTCAACGACTACCTGCGCCGGGTGTCGCTGCACTCGAAGCTGCGCCAGCAGATCGACTACGTCGAGTCGCCGGAGGTCGTGTCGACGGACTTCGTCGGATCCCACCGCGCGGGGATCGTGGACGGTCTGGCGACGATCGCGAACGACAAGGACGTGGTCCTCTACGTCTGGTACGACAACGAGTACGGCTACTCCTGCCAGGTCGTCCGGGTCCTGGAGGTCATGGCGGGCTCGCACCCCGTGGTCGTCCCGGCGCGCCGAGAGGTGACGCTGGCCGGCTGAGTGGCGGATTTCGGGGCGCATCCCGGGGTTTCGGGGCCCACCTTGGGGTGGATCGGCCCCGAATCCCGCCCCGAAACCCGGGAACGCGCCCCGGACGGCGTCTGTCGGTGGGGTCGGGCATCATGGCCTCATGACGCCGCGCGCCCTGCTGTCCGAACGTCTTCGCTCCCATCGCCTGACCGCCCCCGCGGCCACCCCGGTGGCCGCGGCACGGCACATGCTCGCGGTGCAGGCGCAGGAGTTCGCCGCCGGGCGGTGGGCGCTCGGCATCCGCACCCGATCCGCCACCCTCGCGCAGGTCGATCGGGCGTTCGACCGGGGTGAGCTGGTGCGCTCGTGGCCGATGCGCGGCACGCTGCACATCGTCCCGGCCGGGGACCTTCGCTGGATGCTGGGGATCACCGCCGAGCGCCAGCGGCGACAGACGGCGGCGCGTCATCGTGAGCTCGGTATCGACGGCGAGCTGCTCGCCCGCGTGGAGCGCGACTTCCGCATCCGGCTGGCCGACGGCGGGCGCACGCGCGCGCAGCTCTTCGACGACCTGACGGAGCTGGGCATCGATCCGGCGGGCCAGCGCGGGGTGCACATCCTGGGCGCCCTGTGCCTGGACCTCGTCCTCGTGCAGGGGCCGGTGGTCGCGCGCGACGATGCGATCGCCCGCGAGCAGCTCTTCGTCCTCGCCGACGGTCATCTCCCCGATGCCGCCGAGCCGGACGATCCGCTCGCGGAGTTCTTCGTCCGCTACATCGACGGACACGGTCCGGCGGGGGCGGCCGACTTCGCCTGGTGGTCGGGCCTCACGCTCGGGGTGGCGAGGGAGGCCGTCGAGCGGGCGCGTGCCCGGGTGACGGAGGTGGAGGAGGGGGTGTTCCTCGCAGCGGATCGCCCGCGACGGGCACGGGGCGCCGACGACGCCGCGACGTTCGCCCTGCCGATGTTCGACGAGTACTACATCTCCTACGCGGACCGCTCCGTCGTCGCCGATCCGGACGCCGCCACCCGGATCGGCCCGGGCAAGAACGGCATGGTCCGGGCGAGCCTGCTCTCCTCCGGGCGGATCGTCGGCGCATGGTCGCACTCCGCGGCCGTGGGCCGCCATCGAGAGGAGCCGATCGCCGAGCTGTTCAATCCCTCGCTCGACACCGAGGCGACGGCCGCCGCCCTGCGTCACTACGCCGCGTTCATCGGCGGCTGAGGGCGGCCGGGACGGGTGCCTCGGCGATCCTTGACAGGATGGATCTCGTGACGAGCTATTTCCTCCGCCGATCCGCGACCGAGTTCGAGCCCACCGAGCACGTCGGCGGGGCCTGGAACGAGCGGGAGCAGCACATCGCCCCCGTCCTCGGGCTGATGGCGCATCTCGTCGAGGCCGACCACCGCGTGCGGCGCGGAGACCAGTCCCCGCTGAACCTGGCGCGCGCGAGCTACGACATCCTCGGGGTGATCCCCATGGAGCCGTTCGAGGTGAGCTCTCGCGTGCTGCGGCCCGGGCGGACGATCGAGCTCGTCGAGGCGACGCTCTCCCACGCGGGGCGGGCCGCGGTGGTGCTGCGGGCCTGGCTGCTCCAGTCGATCGACACCGCAGCGATGGCCGGGACGACCTTCGACGCCATGCCGCCGCGGGACCGCCTGGAGCCCTGGTCGGCGGCGGACGTCTGGCCCGGTGGGGCGATCCGCTCGATCGACGCCGTCCGCGCCTCCTCCGAGGCCGGGCGCGCGCAGGTCTGGCTGCGGCCGAAGCACCCGATCCTGCCGGATGAGGCCGTGTCGGCGCGGGCCCGGCTTCTCGGCGCGGCCGACTTCGCCAACGGCATCGCGACCCGCGTCCGTCCCGAGGAGGCGCTGTATCCCAACGTGGACCTGACGGCGAGCCTGCTCCGCGAGCCGGTCGGCGAGTGGATCGGCTACGACACCCGTGTGTCGTTCGGGCCGGACGGGATCGGGCTCACCGAGACCGTGCTCAGCGATGAGGCGGGACCGGTCGGCACGTCGTCGCAGACGCTGACGGTCCGACCCCGCTGAGACGCGCCCCGGCCGCGCGGGGAACCGGTCCCGCCGTAGCCGGGCGCGATCGCGCCGCGCTCACTCCTCGGCGTGCCGGTCGAGGAACGCGTACACCTCGCTGTCGTCGACGCCCGGGAACGCGCCGCGGGGGAGCGGGGAGAACATGTGCGTGTGCACGCGGGCGCTCGGCCACGCCTTGCCGCGCCAGCGCTGGGCCATGCCCGTCGGCGGTCGCCGGCAGCACGACTCGTCCGGGCAGGTCGACTGCGCGCGGTGCGTGGTCTCCCGCCCGCGCCACCACCGGGCATCGTCGAAGGGCACGCCCACGGTGATGGAGAAGCCGCCGCCGTCGGTCGAGCCGGTCTGGGTGGAGCACCAGTAGGTGCCCGAGGGGGTGTCGGTGTACTGGTAGTGCTCCGTCGTGCGGTTCTGCTGCGAGAACGCCGCGCGGGCGGAGAAGTGCCGGCAGACCGGCTGTCCTTCGACGGAGCCGGTGACGTCCATGGGCAGGGGCAGGTCGTCGTTCTCGTAGACGCGGGTGAGGGCGCCCGTCTCGTCGACGCGCAGGAAGTGCAGCCGCATGCCGAGGTGGGTCGTCATGAGGTTCGTCATGCGCATGCCCGCGGCCTCATGGGTGACGCCGAAGGCATCCCGGAAGTCCTCCACGGCGAGGTTGCGGTCCTTCTTCGCCTGCTGGAGGAACGCGACGCCCGCGGTCTCGGGGATGAGGCAGCAGGCGGCGTAGTAGTTGATCTCGAGCCGCTGCTGGAGGAAGTCGGCGTAGTCCGTCGGCGGGGTGTGGCCGAGGAGACGATGGGCCATCGCCTGCAGCGCCATCGAGCGCAGACCGTGGCCGCCGGGGATCGACGCGGGCGGGAGATAGATGCGCCCGTTCTCCAGATCGGTGACGGAGCGCGTCGAATGGGGGAGGTCGTCGACGTACAGCAGCTCGAAGCCGAGCTGCTCGGCCATGATGCTCACCGTGCGGTGGGTCAGCGCCCCGGAGGTGTGCCCGGCGGCCTTGAGCTGCTTCTCGGCCAGCGCCTCGATCTCGGGCAGGTGGTTGTCCCGCGCACGCATCCGCAGGCGCAGCTCGGTGTTCGCGCGCCGTGCCTCCTCCGGAGTGGCGATCGCCTCGCGCTCGCGCCGCAGGAGCTCGCGGTGCAGGCCCAGGATCGACTCGATGGTCTCGTCGCTCATCCCCTTGGTCACACGGACGGGGGCGACGCCCAGCTGGCGGAACACCGAGCTGGACTGCGCACGATCGAGCTCGATCTCCAGGGCCGCGCGCCGGTTCGGGGGCTCGCCGGAGATGAGGTCGGAGACCTCCGTGCCCGTCGCGTCGGCGATCGCCTGAAGCAGCGACAGCTTGGGCTCGCGCTTGCCGTTCTCGATGAGGCTGAGCTGAGAGCCTGCGACGCCGACGGCGGCGCCCAGCTCGTCGAGAGTCAGGCTCTGTCTGGTGCGGTGGTGCCGGATGCGGTGTCCGAGGGTGGTGAGCTCGAGTCCTGAGGGCATTCCTTGATGATAGCGAAAGAAAGTGTGTTCTTACGACCAGAATCGGTGCAAAACGCCGACAAAATGCGCGGAGACTGGGTGCAACGCCCGCCTCTTACAAGGAGCAGACATGGTCATCGCCGAGACGTCCCGCCCGACGCTTTCCCCCGTCGCCCCCGTCCGGGAGTTCGGGGCGGCACCGGAGTACGACACCCCGGCGTTCGCCGAGCTGGCCGCGTGGGTCGAGGAGATCCGCGCGCTGACGCAGCCCGACCGCGTGCACTGGGTCGACGGCTCCCGCGCCGAGAACGACGCGCTTCTGCGCGGCCTCGTGGACGAGGGCAAGATCATCAAGCTCAACCCCGAGTGGCGCCCGGGCTCGTACCTCGCCCGCTCGCACCCCAGCGACGTCGCGCGCACCGAGGCGCGCACCTTCATCGCCTCCGAGAAAGAGGAGGACGCCGGGCCCACGAACAACTGGGCCGACCCCGCCGAGATGCGCGCCACCATGACCGAGATCTTCGAAGGGTCGATGCGCGGTCGGACGATGTACGTCGTGCCGTTCTCCATGGGTGCCGTCGGCGGGCCGCTCTCCCACATCGGCGTGCAGATCACCGACAGCGCGTACGCGGTCGTCTCGATCGGGATCATGACCAGGGTCGGCGACGCCGTGACGCGTCAGATCGCCGGCGGCGCCCCCTGGGTGCGCACGGTCCACTCGGTGGGCGCACCGCTGGAGCCGGGGCAGGATGACGTCGAGTGGCCCTGCAACGACGAGAAGTACATCGTGCACTTCCCGGACACGCTCGAGGTCTACTCGTACGGCTCCGGGTACGGCGGCAACGCGATCCTCGCCAAGAAGTGCTTCGCGCTGCGCATCGCCTCCGTGATCGCCCGCGACGAGGGCTGGCTCGCCGAGCACATGCTGCTGATCCGGGTGATCTCCCCGGAGAGCAAGGCGTACCACGTGGCCGCGGCGTTCCCGTCGGCGTGCGGCAAGACGAATCTCGCGATGCTGCGTCCGACGATCCCGGGTTGGAAGGTCGAGACCCTCGGCGACGACATCACCTGGATCCGTCCGGGCGAGGACGGGCGCCTGTGGGCGATCAACCCCGAGGCCGGGTTCTTCGGCGTCGCGCCGGGCACCGGCGAGTCCACGAACGTGACCGCGGTCGAGACCCTGTGGGGCAACACGATCTTCACCAACGTGGCCCTCCGCCCGGACGGCGACGTGTGGTGGGAGGGGCTCACCGACGAGGCGCCGGCCGAGCTCATCGACTGGCAGGGTCAGCCCTGGACGCCGGACTCCGGTCGGCCCGCGGCCCACCCGAACTCGCGGTTCACGGTCTCGGCGGCGCAGTGCCCGCAGATCTCCGACGACTGGGAGGAGTCGGTCCCGCTCGACGTCATCCTGTTCGGCGGGCGTCGTGCCACCAACGTCCCCCTGATCGTCGAGGCCACCGACTGGAGCCACGGCGTCTTCCTCGGAGCCACGATCTCGTCAGAGCGGACCGCCGCCGCGGAGGGCACTGTCGGGGAGCTGCGCCGCGACCCGTTCGCGATGCTCCCCTTCTGCGGATACAACATGGGCGACTACTTCGCGCACTGGCTCAAGGTCGGGCGTTCGGTCCGTTTCGACCGCCTGCCCCGCATCTTCCAGGTGAACTGGTTCCGCCGGGGCGTGGACGGGCGCTTCCTCTGGCCGGGATTCGGGGACAACGCCCGTGTGCTCGACTGGATCATCCGTCGCATCGAAGGCGACGTCACCGCCGTCGACAGCCCGATCGGCCGTCTGCCGCGGATCGAGGACCTGAACCTCGACGGCGCGGACGTGACCGCGGAGGACCTCGACGAGCTGTTCGCCGTGGACCCCGCGTCGTGGAGCCGTGAGGCCGAGTCCACCGAGGAGTTCTTCGCCACCTTCGGGGACCACCTCCCCGCCGCGCTCAACACAGAGCTCGCGGCACTGCGCCACCGGCTCGCCGCCGTGTCGAGCTGAGGCGACCGCCGCGCGGGGCGAGGCCTCCGCGCGGCGGACACAGACCCGCGGCGGCGGGATGTCAGGGATGAACAGGCTGAGTGGTCCCGGGCATCCCGCCGCCGCGTCCTTCCACTCCTCCGTCTCTCTTCTGTCTCCTCCCTCTTCCCCGGCTCCGTCGCTGTGGCTGACGCGGTGACCGCAGCCTCCCGCGGACGACTCGTGGGTTCCCTTCCGCCGGAGTGGGGGACGTCCGCGGAAGCGCGGGACGTCCGCGGGGGTGGGGGTCGTCAGCGGGGGTGGTGGTTCTCCGCGGGAGCGGGGGGGCGTCCGGCGGGGCGGGGATCTCCGAGGGTCAGACGAGGAGCTGGTGACGGGCGAGGTCGCGGTAGAGCGGGGTGGACTCGATCAGCTCATCGTGCGTTCCCTGGCCGACGACCTCGCCGTCCTGCAGCACCACGATGCGGTCGCTGTCGACCACGGTCGACAGCCGGTGCGCGATGACGATGAGGGTGCGTCCCTCGGCCACGGCGTCGATCGCCTCCCGCATCCGCTGCTCGTTGACGCCGTCGAGCGAGGACGTGGACTCGTCCAGGAGCAGGATCGGCGCGTCCGTCAGGAGGGCGCGGGCGATCGCCAGGCGCTGGCGCTCGCCGCCCGAGAGCATGACGCCGTCCTCGCCGACCGGCGCGTCGAGGCCGAGGGGGCTTCGCTCCAGCACGTCCGCGAGGTTCACTGCGCGCAGGACCTGTTCGCACGCCGCGTCGGTGGCGTCGGGGGAGGCCAGCCGGAGGTTGTCGGCAAGCGTGCCTGCGAGCGTCGGGGCGTCCTGCTCCACGTAGCCGAAGTGCGCACGCAGGCGCTCGCGGGAGTAGGTGCGGATGTCGTGCCCGTTCAGGCGGATGGATCCGCCCGTGGGGTCGTAGAAGCGCTCGACGAGCGAGAGGATCGTGCTCTTTCCTGCACCGCTCGGGCCGACGAGGGCGACGCGGGAACCGCGGGGCACGGCGAACGAGACCCCGCGCAGGACGTCCTGCGCGGCGCCGACGGGGTCGGCATCCGCCTCCGCGCCGACGTGCGCGTCCGCCAGCAGCACGCGCGCCTGCTCGGCGGCGGCCCGCCGAGCCGTCACGACGTTCTCCGGATACCGGAACCGCACGTCGCGGAACTCGATCGCGGGCGCGCCGGCGACGGCGTGCGTGCTCGCCTCGTCGGGCTCGTCGCCGTCCGACTCGATCGGCAGATCGAGGACCTCCTGGATCCGTCCGAGGGCTCCGAGCGCCTGGTTGACGGACGTGATCGCGCCGAAGGCCGATCCGAGCGGCATGATCAGCAGGAAGAGGAACATGATGAAGATCACGAGGTCCGCGATCGACAGGGCGCCGGACGCGACACGGAAGCCGCCGACGCCCAGCACGACGAGCAGCGAAAGCTGCATCGCGATCCCGGCGACGGGGACGACGAGGGCCGAGACCTTGGCGATCCGCACACCGAGACCGTAGGCCTCGGCGGCCAGGCCGCTTACCGCGGCCGTCTCGCGCTCGGTCGCGCCCGAGGCGCGGACGGTCCGGATCGATCCGACGGCGCGCTCCACGCCGGACGCGAGCTCTCCGACCTTCTCCTGCTGTGCGGCGGATGCCGTGCGGATGCGCGTGCTCAGCAGCACCACCGCGGCGACGGAGGCGCCGATGACGAGAACGATGAGCAGCAGCAGGATCGGGTCGATCAGGAGCATCGCGACGATCGCGCCGACGAAGAGCAGCGCGTTGCCGATCGCGTCCGCCAATCCCTGCGTGAGCACGGCGTAGAGGAGGGTCGTGTCGGTGCCGACCCGCGAGACGAGGTCGCCGGTGCGGCGGGCGTCGAACTCGCTGATCGGGAGATGGAGGATCCGGGCGATCAGTCGGCGGCGGCTCGAGTGCACGACGGCGGTGCCGGTGCGCTGCAGCAGGTAGTGCTGGTAGCCGGAGATCAGCGAGGACACGACGACGAATCCGACGAGCAGCCAGATCAGCGCTCCGAGCGGCAGCTCCTTCTGCACCCGGTCGATCACCTGCCCGACGAGCACGGGCTGGACGAGCGTCGCCGCAGCGCCGAGGATGCTGAGTATCGTGACGAGGACGAGCACCTTCTTGTGCTCGAGGAGGAACGGGAGGAGCTGGCGGAACGTCGCGCGGGGGCCGTCCTGCGGTGCGCGGCGTCCACGACGGCGTGCTGTCGCCGGGGAGGACATGGGGACCTCGTTCTGTGCGGGCCCGCACGGGCGGGCCGGGGAGCATGAGGGGGTGCTTCTATTGTCTGCCGTACTTCTTATGGGCTGCCTGCTTGGTGACGCCGAGGGCGCTGGCGATCGCCTGCCAGGAGTATCCGGCCAGACGCGCGCGGCGCACCTGGGCCTCCTCGGCGCGGGCGATCTCGCGGCGGACCCCGGCGAGACGGTGCAGCTCGGCGATCGGTTCGTCGTCCGGGTCGGTGGCGAGGGCGGTGTGCGTGGTCATGTCGTCAATCATGGTTGACCCGCGGGGGAATGTCAATGAACGTTGACGATCGATCGTCCGCGGGGTGACGGATCGTCCGGGGATCGGGCGGATCCGCGCCAGGGGCTCGCGGACGGGGTGAGGATGGAGATCCACCGAACCGAGAGGGACCGCATGCGCGCCGCCGTCTACGACCACTACACCCAGGACCCGGACGAGGTCGTCGTCCGGGACGTCGCCGAGCCGAAGCTCTTCCCGGGCTCCGTCCTCATCGAGGTGCGCGCCGCGGGCGTGAACCCGGTCGACTGGAAGGTCATGGCCGGGTACCTGGAGGGGCTGATCGACGCCCGCTTCCCGGTCATCCCCGGCTGGGATGTCGCGGGCGTCGTGGTGGGGCTCGGCGTGGACACCCCGGAGTTCGCGATCGGCGACGAGGTGATGGCGTACGCGCGCAAGGACGTGGTCGCCGACGGCACGTTCGCCGAGCGCGTCGCCGTGTCCGCGCACGCGGTGGCGCACAAGCCCGCCTCGTTGAGCTGGGAGCAGGCCGGCGCCCTGCCGCTCGCGGGCGGGACGGCGCTGCGGACGATCGACGCCCTCGGCGACCTGGACGGGCGCACCCTCCTGGTGCACGGCGCAGCCGGCGGCGTGGGCTCCCTCGCCGTGCAGATCGCTGCGGATCGGGGCGCGCGGGTGATCGGGACCGCCTCGGAGCGCAATCACGAGTACCTGCGCGGACTCGGCATCGTCCCCGTCGTGTACGGCGAGGGACTGGCCGAGCGAGTGCGCGCGCTGGCGGGCGGACCGGTGGACGCCGTGGCCGACTTCGTCGGCGGGCAGCTGGAGACCACGCTCGCGGTGCTCCGGGACGGCGGGCGGCACGCGTCCGTGGCGGATGCCACGGTGCCCGAACACGGCGGGCGATCGATCTGGGTGCGCCCCGACGGTGCGGAGACCGCGCGCCTCGCCGCCCTGGCCGACTCCGGTCGTCTGCGGATCGAGATCGCCGGCACCTACCCGCTCGACGGGGTCGGCGACGCGTTCCGGGCGAGCCGGACCGGTCACACGCGCGGCAAGCTCGTCATCGTGCCCTGAGCGTGTTCCCGGGCGGCCGCCGGCATCCGCCGCGGGACGCGCTGCCGTCGCCTCACCTGGCGGGAGCGCGGTAGGCGGCCCACATCGCCGCGGTGACGGCGGCGAGCCGGTCCTCGTCGACGGGATGGCCGCCGGCGCGGCGACGGAACGCGACGTGAAGCGGGGCGAGGAGCACCATCGCTGTGATCGCCGCGTCCTCCTCGTCGTCGACGACACCTCCGTCACGGAGCGCCCGAGCGAGGCGATGGGCGCCGGGGAGCGCATCGGGGAGGAGACGCGCGGCGAGCCGGGCGTCGGACTCGGCGGCCTCGTAGACGGGGCGCATGAGGGGCGCGGTGTCCGCCCAGTTGGCGAGCGCGCCGGCGATCCAGCGGTGCAGCCCGGCGTCGTCGCGCGAGCGCAGCAACGCGGCGAGGTCGTCGTAGCTCGGCTCGAAGCCGTCCGCGGCGCGGGACATGATCTCCTCCAGCAGCGCCGCCTTGCTTCCGAAGTGCAGGTAGAAGGTCGCTCTGCTCGCGCCCGCGTGCGCGGCGATGTCGTCGATCCGGGTGTGCGGGTATCCCGTCTCGGCGAAGACCTCGATCGCCGCGTCCACGAGGGCCTCCCTCGTGGCGGCCTTCTGGCGCTGGCGAAGCGGTACCGGGCGGGAGTGTTCCATGCGTCGATACTAGACACCCTCGCGTACTTGTCTACTCACAAGACGGCATGACAGGTGGATTGACGCGGTGTCAGATCCTTGGTGGTGTGGGGGAGCGCATCGATGGCCGATGCCGTCAGGGAGACGAAGCCGAAGGAGGCTCCCATGTCCCACCCGTACGATCCCGAGTTGGCCCCCGCGATGCCGTATCTGCCCGACATCGACCTCCGCGACATCGAGGGCACCCGCCGGCGACTCGCCGAGGCCGCGGCGGTGCTGCCGCCCTACGAGCCCGGGCCGGGCGTGCGCCGCGAGACCGTCGCTGTTCCGGGAGCGGACGGCGCTCCTCCCGTGGCGATCGAGCTGATGCGCCCGGAGGAGGCCGGCCCCGCACCGGTCGTCGTGTGGTTCCACGGCGGCGGCTTCGTGCTCGGAGACGCGGCGGAATCGCTGCCGTTCCTGGAGACGGTCGTGCGCGCGTCGGGATCGATCGCCGCCTCGGTGCAGTACCGGCGCTCGCCGGAGTCCGTGTTTCCCGCAGCGATCGAGGACGGCGTCGCCGCCGTCCTCGGACTCGTCCGTGACGCCGAGCGCCTGGGCATCGACCCGGACCGCATCGCGATCGGCGGTCAAAGTGCCGGCGGTGCGCTCGCAGCCGGTGTCGCGCTGCGTCTGCGGGACACCGGGGGACCGACGCTGCGACTGCTCCTCCTCGACATCCCCGTCACCGATGACCGCGTCTCGTCCGAGTCGGCGCGGGCGTACGAGGACACACCGATGTGGAACCGGCGCAACGCCGAGCTGAGCTGGCGGGCGTACCTCGGCGAGGGGGCGACGGCGGATGCCTATGCCGCCCCCGCGCGGGCGTCGGATCTGTCCGGCCTCCCGCCGACGTTCGTCTCCGTGAACCAGGTCGACCCGTTGCGCGACGAGGGCCTCGAGTTCGCCCGTCGCCTCGCCCAGGCGGGCGTGCCGTGCGAGGCGCACCTGTATCCGGGCACGTTCCACGCCTCGGCGAGCATCGCTCCGGCCGCGCGCGTGTCACAGCGTCAGCTCGCGGACATCCGAGAGGCGTTCGCCCGCGCGCTCGCGCCCGTCGCGGAGGTATCCCGATGACGGCCACGGACGCCGACGTCGTCGTCGTGGGCGCCGGATTCGCCGGGATCTACGCCGTGCACGCGCTGCGAGGACGAGGGCTCCGCGTGACGGGGTTCGAATCGGGAAGCGGCGTCGGCGGGACCTGGTTCTGGAACCGGTATCCGGGTGCCCGCTGCGACGTCGAGAGCCTGGACTACCAGTACGCGTTCGATCCGGGGATCAACGACGGCTGGACCTGGAGCGAGCGGTACGCGACGGCCCCGGAGATCCTCCGCTACGCCGACTGGGTCGCGGACCGTCTCGGAGTCCGTTCCGCGTTCCGTTTCGGAACGACGGTGACATCGGCCCGCTACGACGAGCGAGAGGCCGTCTGGGAGGTCGTGGCCTCGGACGGGACGACCACACGGGCACGGTTCGTGGTCGCGGCCAGCGGGTCGATCTCGGCGACCTCCGTCCCGCCGTTCGCGGGCGTGGAGGACTTCGAGGGCCTCTCCCTCCATCCGGGACGCTGGCCGCACGACGGCGTCGACCTCTCCGGCGCCCGCGTCGCCGTGATCGGGGTCGGATCCTCGGGCGTGCAGCTCGTCCCGGAGCTCGCCCGGACCGCGGCCGAGCTGACCGTCTTCCAGCGCACGCCCGCATACACGATCCCCGCGCGCAACCGCCCGCTCTACGCGGACGAGGTCATCCGGGCGCGGAAGCAGGCGAGCCAGCGCGCCGACCGGCGACGCGCATCGCCCTCGGGGCTGTCGGACATCTTCACCACGCAGACGCTGCGCGACACCCCGGAGCCGGAGCGTTCCCGCCGACTCGACGAGGCGTGGAAACTCGGCGGAAACCTCTTCTTCACGACGTTCATCGACGCACCGGTCGATCCCGAGTCCAACGAGCGCCTCGCCGACTACGTCCGCGACCGCATCGCGGAGACCGTCGAGGATCCGGAGACCGCGGAGGCGCTCACCCCGAGGGACTACCCGATCGGCGGCAAGCGGATCGTCACGGACACCGACTTCCATGCGACGTTCAACCTCCCGCACGTCGACCTGGTCGACCTCCGTGCGGATCCGATCGAGCGCATCACGCCCCGCGGCGTCGCCACGCGATCCGGGGAGCGCCCGTTCGACGTGATCGTGTACGCGACCGGCTACGACAACCTCACCGGCGCGTTGACGCGCGTGGACTACCGAGGTCGGGACGGTGTCGCGCTGGCGGATGCCTGGCGCGACGGCGTCCGGACGTACCTCGGGATACAGACGGCGGGGTTCCCGAACCTCTTCATGATCACCGGCCCGCAGTCCCCGTCCGTCCTCGTCAACATGTTCGCCGCGATCGAGCAGCACGTCGAATGGGTCGCCGACGCGATCACGCGCCTCGGAACCGGCGGCGCGGCCATCGAGCCGCGGGAGGCGTCCGAGCAGGAGTGGTCCGAGACCGTCGAGGCGGCCTTCGGCCGCACGCTCAAGACCCGCGCCCGCTCCTGGTATCGAGGGCAGAACATCGAGGGCAAGCCGACGAGGGCACTCGTGTACGCCGGCGGTCTCCTCGACTACCGCCGGCGTTGCGACGCCGAGGCGGAGAACGGCTATCCCGGGTTCCACCTCACCGGATCCGAATCCGTGTCCCCGGCGGGGAGCACCGGACCGACGACCACCACCATCGCGAAGGAGTACCAGCCATGACCGGACGACTCGACGGAAAGCGCGCGCTCATCACCGGCGCCGCCCGGGGGATGGGAGCCGCGCACGCCCGCGCCTTCGTCGCCGAGGGAGCACGCGTCGTGCTGGCCGATGTCGCGGACGACGAGGGGCGCGCCCTCGCCGCCGAGCTCGGCGACGCCGCGCGCTACGTCTACCTCGACGTGACGGACGCCGAGGGCTGGACCGCTGCGGTGCGTGTGGCTGAGGAGGAGTTCGGAGGCCTCGACGTCCTCGTGAACAACGCGGGCGTCTTCCTGCGCGCGCCCCTCGAGGAGACGACGCCGGAGACCTGGCATCGCATCCTGGACATCAACCTGACCGGTCCGTTCCTGGGCATGCGCGCCGCGCTCGGCGCCCTGACGGCCTCGGGGCGCGGATCGATCGTCAACGTCTCGTCCACGGCGGGCATGGAGGGCTACCCCGGCTATCACGCGTACGGCGCGTCGAAGTGGGGGCTGCGCGGGCTGACGAAGTCCGCCGCCCTCGAGCTGGCATCGGTCGGGATCCGGGTCAACTCTCTCCATCCGGGCGGCGTCGCCACCCCGCTCATCGAGGCGTTCCGCGAGATCACCGATGCGGACCTCGAGGGGAGCACGCTCACGAGGCTCGCGCGTCCTGAGGAGGTGACCGGGCTCGTCGTCTTCCTCGCCGGAGACGAGTCCAGCTACTGCACGGGCGCCGAGTTCGTCGTCGACGGCGGGATCACTGCCGGAACGCTCGTCTGACACGGCCGGCCCGCCGGTCGATACTCGTCGCCGGGCTGCCCTCGTCGATCTGGGCCGCGTCGGCCGAGGGCCTGTCCTGAGCCCCGGCTCAGGACAGGCCCTGCGCGGCCAGCCAGTCGGCGCCGACCGCGGAGGGCACGCGCAACAGCCAGGCGTCCGTGATGGTCTCGCGCAGCAGGGCGTCGTCGATGACGCTCAGGCGGATCAGCACGGCCGGGTAGCCCTCGAAGTGCGGGATGGTGAAGAACGCGTCCGGGTAGGTCTCGAGCAGTGCCGCCTTCGCCTGCGGCCCGTCGACACGCACGCCCACCACGGTGTCGTCGGGCCAGTCGAGCCCGAGGGCGCCGAGCTGCTCCAGGTCGCGCTTGCTCGGCGGCCGCTCCCAGACGACCAGTCCGGCGGCCGTGCGCCAGGTCGCCCCGCCGCGATGACCGTCCACCTTCTCGGTCACCTGCGGGAGCGCGAGCGCGATCCGGCGCACATCCTCGAGCGTCGCCATGCGGTCAGTGTAGGCGGCCGACGGCGACGCCGCTACGGCTGCGCGGCGATCCCGAGATCGTCCTCGTAGGCGTGGTCCTTGGTCTCGGGGGTCAGCAGCAGCGCGATGAACGTCAGCACCGCCATGGCGGAGAGGTAGACGCCGACCAGCCACGGCGAGCCGTCGCCGAGCGCCCACAGCCACACGGCGATCAGCGGCGCCACCGCCGCGCCGAGGATCGAGGACACGTTGTACGAGATCGCCGAGCCGGAGTAGCGGACGTTCGTCGGGAACAGCTCGGGCAGGAGCGCCCCCATCGGACCGAAGGTCATGCCCATGAGCAGGAAGCCGAGGATGAGGAAGCACTGGGTGAGGATCGTCGTCAGCTCAGGGGTCGCCTGGGGGAGGAGGAACAGCGAGAAGGTCAGGCCGAACACGATGATCCCGGCGGTCACCCACAGCAGCAGGCGTCGGCGGCCGAACCGGTCGGCGAGCGGGCCGGAGACGAGGGTGAAGATCCCGAAGAAGACCACGCCGATGATCTGCATGATCACGAAGTGCGTGTACCCGAAGCCCTGCCCCGGGTAGAACTGCGCGGCGAACGCCTCCGGATCGAAGGTCCCGCCCGCTGCCTCCGTCGCCTTCTGCGCGGCAGCCGAGGCGACCTCGAGCGACGCGGGCTTGGTCCCGTACGACAGCGTGAAGTTCGTCATCAGATAGAAGAGGACGTACGTGGCCAGCATGATGAACGTGCCGAGGATCAGCTGCTTCCCGTGGTGGCGGAACACCGTCGCCAGCGGGAGCTTGCGGATCACGCCCCTGTCCGCGGCGCGCGTGAAGGTCTCCGATTCCACGAGCTTCAGCCGCACCCACAGGCCGATGACGACCATGACCGCCGAGAACAGGAACGGCACGCGCCAGCCCCAGCTCAGGAACGCCTCGGACTTGAGGCTCGGGTCGGACTCGTGCGGCAGCAGCGCGTTGATGATGAGGAAGAGGCCGTTGGCGATGATGAAGCCCAGCGGCGCGCCGAGCTGCGGGAACGTGCCGTACCACGCGCGCTTGCCCTGCGGGGCGTTCTCGGTGGCCACGAGCGCCGCCCCCGACCACTCGCCGCCGAGCGCGAACCCCTGCGCGAGGCGGAGGATGAGCAGCAGCAGCGCGGCCCAGACGCCGATGTCGTGGAACGTCGGGAGCAGCCCGATGAGGAACGTCGCGATGCCCATCGTCAGGAGCGAGGCGACGAGCGTGGCCTTGCGTCCGAACTTGTCGCCGAAGTGGCCGAAGACGACGGCGCCGACGGGGCGGGCGACCATGGCGGCGCCGAACACCGCGAACGACGACAGCAGCGAGGTGGTGTCGTTGCCGGTCGGGAAGAACAGTGCAGGGAAGACGAGGACGGCGGCCGTCGCGTAGACGTAGAAGTCGTAGAACTCGATCGTCGTGCCGATGAGGCTGGCGAGGATGACGCGCGAGCGCGGGTTGGCAGGTGTGGCGACGGTGGCCATCGATTCCTCCGGTCGGTGATGAAGCCTCCCCCTCGAGGCTGCTCTCGGTGAGCAGAGGGAGTCTATGGCCGAAGAACCGTGCGGACCGAGACCGACGCGGAATATCGCAGACGACGATGCGGCCGGTCCGTTCCCGGATCCGGCCGCATCGACGACGAACGGGTCAGCGCCAGAGCATGCCCATCCCGGCGTTGGCCAGCGTCAGCAGACCGATCAGCCAGAACACTCCGGACGGCACCGCCTCGCCGCGCTTCTGGCGTGCGGCGCCGATGCCGAGCATGGCGCCGATCACGAGCAGCACGACGAGCTTCACGCCGATCTTGACGTAGTTGAGGTCGTAGGAGATGCCCCACGGAGCGGCGAGGGCGAGCCCGGCGACACCGGCGATCGCGAGGCCCCAGTCCATGATCTTGGTGATGCGGCGCTCGCCGCCGAAGGCCTGGGCGGCCCATGCTCCGAAGAGCACGGCGAAGCCGATGAGATGGACGAACACGACGATCAGGCGCAGGGTCTCCATGGCGGAAGCCTAGGCCTGGCGCCGCAACGGCGCTAGGAAGGCGACCCTCAGGCGCCGCGCAGCTCGCGGATCACGAGGGCGGTCCGCAGCGCGGCGTCCGCCGCTTCCGCGCCCTTGTCCTCGCGGGAGCCGGGGAGACCGGCGCGATCCAGCCCCTGCTGCTCGTCGTCCAGGGTGAGGACGCCGAATCCGACCGGGCGTCCGGCGTCGAGCGCGACCCGGGTGAGCCCGTCGGTCGTCGCGGCCGAGACGTACTCGAAGTGCGGCGTGCCGCCCCGGATGATCACCCCGAGCGCCACCACCGCGTCGGCCCCGCCCGCGAAGGCGGCCTGCGCCGCCACCGCGAGCTCGAACGAACCGGGGACGCGGACGAGGCGATGCGTGGCCCCGGCCGCGTCGAGGACCCGCTGCGCCCCGGCGATCAGGCCGTTGGTGATGGTCTCGTGCCACGTCCCCGCGACGACGACCACGTGGGTGCCCGTCGCGTCGATGCCGCCGGTCTCGGGTGCTCCTGCGCCGCTCATGCGTGCTCCTTCAGCTCGTGCTCGCCGTCGGCGATCTCCTCGGTGCGCGCGAGGGCGGCGGCCAGCTCCGCCTCGCCGATGATGTGTCCCATCCGATCGCGCTTGGTGGCCAGGTACTGGTGGTTGTTCGGTCCGACCCCGACGATGAGGGGGACCTGCTCCACCACGTCGAGACCCAGCTCGCGCAGCTGGGAGACCTTGTCGGTGTTGTTCGTCAGCAGACGCACCTTGGACACGCCGAGGTCGGCGAGGATCCCCGCGGCCGCGGCGTAGTCGCGCGCGTCGGCAGGTAGGCCCAGCGCGATGTTCGCGTCCACGGTGTCCAGCCCCTCCTCCTGGAGGCTGTACGCGCGCAGCTTGTTGATCAGGCCGATGCCGCGCCCCTCGTGGCCGCGCATGTAGATGACGATGCCGCCGTCCTGCTCGATCGCGTCGAGGGCGGCCTCGAGCTGCGGGCCGCACTCGCACTTCAGCGAGCCGAACGCCTCGCCGGTCAGGCACTCGGAATGCACGCGCACCAGCGCCGTCTCGCCGGGCTCGCCGGAGACGACCGCGATGTGGTCGGTGCCCGTCACGCGATCCTTGTAGGCGAGGAACCGGAACGTGCCGTGAGTCGTCGGGACGTTCGCGTCGGCGCGGAGGCTCACCCGCCGCCGGCTCGTCGCCGCCGGCGAGGACTCCTCGCGCGGCTCGTGCTCGTCGAGGTAGGCGATGAGCTGCTCGATCGTGATCACGGGGACCCCGTCGCGGGCGCCGAGCTCCTGGAGGCCGGGCAGCCGCATCATGCTGCCGTCCTCCGCCACGACCTCGGCGATCGCCCCGACCGGACGCAGACCCGCCAGTCGCATGAGCTCGACCGCGGCCTCGGTGTGGCCGCTGCGTTCGCGGACCCCGCCGTCGACGGCGCGGAGCGGGAGGACATGGCCCGGGCGGATGAGGTCCGAGGCCGTCGATGCGGCATCCGCGAGCACGTTGAGCGTGCGCGCGCGGTCCGAGGCGCTGATGCCGGTGGTGACGCCGGCGGCGGCGTCCACGCTCACCGTGTACGCGGTCGAGCGGGCGTCCTCGTTCACCTCGACCATCGGGGGGAGGTTCAGGGCGTCCGCGATGTCGGCGGGCATGGGCGCGCACAGGAAGCCGGAGGACCAGCGCACGGTCCAGGCCACCCACTCGGGCGTGGCCAGCTCGGCCGACAGGATGACGTCGCCCTCGTTCTCACGGTTCTCGTCGTCGGCGACGATGACGGGCCGTCCGGCGCGCAGCGCGTCGAGGGCCTCGGGGATGGTGGACAGGCTCATCGCGAGCCTCCTTCCGTGCCGGCGTCCGGTGCGCCGGGGGTCTGAGCTGCCGGAGTGTGCGCGCGGAACGCCAGGAGGCGCTCGACGTGACGGGCGAGGACGTCGGTCTCGAGGTTGACCCGATCGCCGACCCGGAGGGCGCCGAGGGTGGTCGCGGCGAGCGTCTCGGGGATGAGGGAGACCTCGAACCAGTGTCCGCTCGCGGCCGTGGGGGCGCTCACGGCGCTGACCGTGAGGGAGGTTCCGGCGACGCTGATCGACCCCTTGTCCACCACCAGCGGCGCCAGGTCCGCAGGCAGGGAGACACGCAGCACGCTCCACTGCGCACCCGGGCGGACGTCGAGCACCGTGCCGATGCCGTCCACGTGCCCCTGCACGATGTGCCCGCCCAGGCGGGCGCCGACGGGCATCGCCTTCTCGATGTTGACCCGCGTGCCGACCTGCGCGTCGGCGATCGCCGAGACGTCGAGGGTCTGCTTCATGACATCGGCGTCGAAGGTGTCCGTCGTGGAGCCCACGACGGTGAGGCATACGCCGCTCACCGCGATCGACTCCCCGTGCACGGCGTCCGAGGCCGCGCGGGGAGCACGCACGGTGAGCCGCCAACCGTCTCCGGCCGGGACGATCGCGGTGATCTCGCCGACCTCCTCGATGATTCCGGTGAACATCAGGCTGCTCCTTCGGGGGGTCCGTCGTGGTCGTGGGGCGAGGCGGGCCGGGCGATCGCGAGCAGATCCGCTCCGAGGGGCAGCCACTCGTCCACGACGAGGCGCCGCGCCCCGGAGATGTCGGCGACGCCGATGTCCCTCAGGGCGAGCCGGGGGCCTCCCAGCAGGACCGGCGCGATGTAGGCGAGGACGGCGTCCGCGAGCCCGGCGGCGACGAACGCGCTGGCGAGCGTCGGGCCGCCCTCGACGAAGACGCGCTGGAGGCCGCGGTCATGCAGCAGCAGCAACGCCTCGCGGAGGTCGTGTCCGGGGATCAGGATCGGCTCGTGCGGGTGCTGTCGCAGCGCGGCGTCGGCGGGGACCGCACGGCTGCCGATCACGACCGGAACCGGCTGGTGGTCGAGAAGGCGGCCGTCGTCGCGTGCGGTGAGTGCAGGGTCGTCGGCGAGGACGGTTCCCGTGCCCACGACGATCGCATCCGCCCGGGCACGACGGCGGTGCACGTCGGCGCGCGCGGCGGCGCCGGTGATCCACTGGCTCGACCCGTCGGCCGCGGCCGCGCGTCCGTCCAGGCTCTGGGCCCACTTCACGGTGACGTGCGGGCGCCCGAGACGCTGGGCGGTCATCCAGTCGGCGACGACCTCCCTGGCGGCGTCCGCCTGCTCGCCGGCCTCGACGTCGACGCCGGCGCCGCGCAGGCGCTCGGCCCCGCCCCCCGACAGCTCTCCCGGGTCGTCCAGCGCGTAGACGACGCGCGACACGCCGGCCTCGATGAGGGCGACCGCGCAGGGGCCGGTGCGACCGGTGTGGTTGCACGGCTCGAGCGTGACGACCGCGGTGGCGCCGTGCGCGGCGCCGGGAGCGAGGCGGGACAGGGCATCGACCTCGGCGTGCGGGGTCCCGGCGCCGCGATGCCAGCCTTCCGCAAGGGTCTCACCCGTAGGGGAGAGCAGAACGGCGCCGACCTGCGGATTGACGCCGCGGGGACCGCGACGGGCCAGCTCGATGGCGCGCGTCATCGCCGCGCGCTCAGCCGCCGTCGTCGTCATGTGCGTCGTCCCTTTCCGACCTGATCGATGGCTCCGGGGACGCACGTCGAATACTCGCGTGCTGCCTCCTATCCGGACTGACGAGGCTCTGCCTCGCATCACCGTCGGTTCCGGAATTCCACCGGATCGGCCTCGGTCGCGCGGGGCGCGTCCTCGGTTCGCGGACTCTCACCGCCGGTTCGGATTCTCACCGACCCCGGAGCACGTTGATGCTCTGAGTCTCCTCAACGCATCACCCCCGATCTTATTCCGTTGCATCTTTCCCGCGTCTCCGGGTTACTTGAGCAATCGCGAGAGGCGGCGGTCGGCGAGCGTCTTCCCACCGGTCTGACAGGTCGGGCAGTACTCCAGGGACCGGTCCGCGAAGAAGACGCTGCGCACGGTGTCCCCGCAGACGGGGCAGGCCTCGCCGCGTCGGCCGTGGACCTGCATCCCGCGCCGCTTGGCGTCCTTCAGGTCCGCCGGGGGCTTTCCGGAGGCCGCGGCCACCGCCTCGGCCAGGGTGGAGTGTATGGCGTCGTAGAGCCGGGTCACGTCCTCCGGGCCGAGAGAGGCGGCCGCGGCGTACGGCGACATGCGCGCCGCGTGCAGGATCTCGTCCGAGTACGCGTTGCCGATCCCGGCGATCACCCCCTGATCGCGCAGGAGCCCCTTGATCTGCGTGCGTCGCCCCTCGAGGAGCGCGGCGAACGTCTCCCTCGTGAAAGCGGGATCGAGGGGGTCAGGGCCGAGCCGGGCGATCCCGGGGACCTCTGCGGGGTCTCGGACGACGTACACGGCCAGGGACTTCTTCGTGCCCGCCTCGGTGAGATCGAAGCCGCTGTCGTCGTCGAAGGCCACGCGGAGGGCGATCGGCGAGCGGCCGGGACGGACCGGGGCGGTCGGCACCTGCTCGTACCAGCGGAGCCACCCGGCCTTGGCGAGATGGAACACGAGGTGCAGGCCTTCGCCGCCCGGCGCCGCGAGGTCCAGGTCGATGAACTTCCCGTGTCGCCGCACGCCCCGCACGGCGGCGCCGGGCAGCGCCGTCAGCGGGGGGTCGAAGGTCTTGAGCGCGGCGATGGCGGACACCGCGGCGCGCGTGAGCGTCAGACCTGTCGTCCTCTCGGCGAGGAAGTCGACGAGACCCTGGACCTCCGGCATCTCGGGCATGCGCCCATCCTGCCACCGGACGCCGACATCCGTGCCGGTCTCGTCCCCGCTCGGTCAGCCCAGCTCCACCGGCCAATCGACGGGGGAGCGGTCGTCGGTCGACAGCAGACCCGCCGTCCAGCCGTCGTCGCGGCCGCGGTGGCTGACGAGGGCCTGACGGCGCGTGCCCTCGAAGCGGAAGCCGAGGCCGCGGGCGGTGCGCGCCGACGGGATGTTGCCCTCCACCGCCTGCCACTGGATGCGGGCGAGGCCGAGGTCACGGAAACCCCAGTCGACGACGGCGCGGGCCGCCTCGCTGAGGTAGCCGTGCCCGCGTGCGGCGGGAGCGGTCCAGTACCCGAGCTCTGCGTGCCCGCCCGCGCGGTGTTCGGTGATGTGGTGCAGTCCGACGCACGCGATGAGGGACTCGTCGCGGTAGACGCCCCATACGGCCTCGTTGCCGTCGGCCCACGCCTGTGCGACGAAGGCGACGAAGTCCTCCGCGTCCTTGCGGGAGTACGGGCTGGGGACCGTCGTCCAGCGCGGGATCTCGGGGTCCTGGCATGCTGCGGTGATCGCGTCGACGTCGGTCTCCGTCGGCGGGCGGAGGACGAGACGATCGGTGTGCAGCACGACGGAATCCATCCCTCCAGGATATCTCGGAGGGGCCGCCGCCCCGGTTCCCGGCCCCGGTCAGCGCCGGGCGGCGCGCACCTTGCGGTAGGGGTGGGTGTCCACGCGGTCGGTGATCTCTGTGATGAGCCGATCGTAGGGGCGGTTCCGACGCGCGAGTCCGATCAGGCGCCGGGTGCTGCGTCCGGCCCGCCGCAGGTTCATCGGCCGCCCCTCGACGCCGTAGAGGAGAAGAGCCCAGTCCGGCAGGAGGGAGAGCACCCCGTCCTGCACGACGACGGACGTCCACACCGCGATCGGGTTGCCGCGCAGGCGCGGCGCGCGGAGAGTCCGGGTCACCTGCGCGGCGGGCAGGGTGAGCGCCATCCAGTGCCGTTGGTCGTCGATGTACTGCTCCAGATCGGCTCGGGAGGCGGGCAGCCCGGTGACCTCGCAGCCGACGAGACCCGCGGCGATGTGCTGCTCGCGGACGAAGGCGTCCTGCTCGTCCGGCGTCAGCTCCAGGCCGAAGGCCTCCGACGAACGAAGGAGAGCGAACACGAGAGTGTTGTGGGTCCAGTCGAGCCAGGCGGGCTCGTCGGCGCGGAGCGTCTGCCCGGAGTGCGGGTCGGTCCAGACGGCGTGGGCGTGCATCCGCCGGACCGATGCGGCCGCGGCATCGGCATGCGCGCGGTCCCCGAACACCGTGGTCTCGAGGAACCGGCCCGTGCGCTCGCTGCGCCCGGCGGGGTCGTCGTACGCGGCGGTCGCCTGGTCGAAGAGGCGCATCATGTTCGGATTGAGCGCCTGGAGCAGGAGGGCTGCCATGCCGCCGAGCTTGGTGGCGGGGTCGGAGAAGACACGCCAGGAGACGCTCTCCGGTCCGAAGTATCCCTCGTCCTCGCGGGCGGAGACGGCGGACGCGGTGACGGGATCGACGGCGGGGGACATGGCACTCCTCGGGTTCGGCGCAACGCGGCGGTCCGCTCCGCCATATTGGTGGACTATGTCCATACTTGGACTATGTCCGACATTAGCGAAGGTTCCAGCCCCGCCGCTACCGGAAGGCGCGAGCGGAATCGGAGGCGCACGCTGCGGGCCATCGAGCGCGCGGCGATCGGCATCGCCTGCGAATCCGGCTACGCCTCCGTGACGGTCGCCGAGATCTGTGCACGTGCGGACGTCGCACGGAGCACGTTCTTCAACTACGTCGCCTCCGTCGACGCCGCCGTCTTCGGCCCCGGGCTCAGGATGATCCCGGAGGAGCAGGCCATGGCGATCCTCGACGCCGACCCCGGGAACATCCCCCGCGCGCTGAACGTGGTGTCACTGGCCTCGGTCGGCAGCGACACGGTCGATCCCCTGGTCATGGCCGGTCGTCGTCGGCTCGTCCGCGAACAGCCCGAGACCCTCGGGCGCTGGGAGGAGACCTTCTCGACGCTGCGGCATCAGCTCGTCGATCTCACCGCCCGGTGGCTGCTCGCGCACCCGGAGCGCCGCGTTCTCGGCGAGGACCGGGTGGTACGGGAGGCGCTGCTGCTGGCGAACGCGTCCGGAGCCGTCGCGACCGTCCTCATGGACCAGTGGGCGGATGCGGAGGACGCCGGCACGTTCGCGGCGGGGACGGCGGACTTTGATCGGGGCCTCGCCGATCTCAAGCGCGTCCTCGCCGCGCACGGCTGACGCGGTCGGGGGCGCCGGCCCGGCGGACCGTCAGACGCGGCGGAGCAGGCCGACCTTGTCGTAGACGTCGGCGAGGGTCGCGTCGGCGACCTCGTCGGCGCGGGCGGCGTTCGCCGCGAGGATGCGGTCGAGCTCGGCCGGGTCCGCGAGCAGCTCCTGCGCACGCTCCCGCACGGGCCCGAACTCCTCCACGACGACCTCGGCGAGACCCTTCTTGAAATCGCCGTAGCCGCGGCCTGCGTACTCGTCCTCGATCGCGGCGACCTGTCGTCCGGTCAGCGCGGCGTAGATCGTGAGCAGGTTGGAGACCCCGGGCTTCTCGTCCCGGTCGAAGCGAACGCTGCCCTCGGTGTCGGTCACCGCGCGCATGATCTTCTTCGCGGACTTCGCCGGGTCGTCCAGCAGCCAGAGGACGCCGGCGTCGCTCTCGGCGGACTTCGACATCTTCGACGTCGGGTTCTGCAGATCGTAGATGCGGGCGGTGTCCTTCTGGATCACCGGCATCGGAATCGTGAACGTCGTCCCGAAGCGGGAGTTGAAGCGCTCGGCGAGGTCGCGGGTGAGCTCGACGTGCTGCTTCTGGTCGTCGCCGACCGGGACGACATCGGTTTGGTAGAGCAGGATGTCCGCGGCCATGAGCACGGGGTAGGTGAACAGGCCGACCGAGGTCGCGTCCGCGCCGTACCGCGAGGACTTGTCCTTGAACTGCGTCATCCGTCCGGCCTCGCCGAAGCCCGTGATGGTGCTCAGGATCCAGGCGAGCTCGGCGTGCGCACGGACGTGCGACTGGACGTAGAGCGTGGACTGCGACGGCTCGATCCCGGCGGCGATGTACTGCGCGGCCGTGCGCCGGGTCTTCTCCCGCAGCTCCGCCGGATCCTGCGCGACGGTCAGGGCGTGCAGGTCGACCACGGAGAAGAACGCGTCGTAGGAGCTCTGCAGGTCCCGCCACTGCAGCAGCGCCCCGATGTAGTTGCCGGCCTGGAGGGAGTCGGCGGAGGGCTGCATTCCAGAGTAGAGGCGGGGCTTCGTCACGCTCTCAATCCTATGCGGGGCCGGGAGCGCTTCTCGTCGCCCTTCGGGGCGGGCGGTATCGCCGGGGCGGTGCTCGCAGACGTGCTCATCCGGGCCCGGTTCAGCGTGTGCGGTCCGCCGGCCGCGTGCGCGCACCGGCGTGGTGGTGAAGATGCAGGATGCGCAGCCGCACGCCGTACAGCGCGATCGCCCCCGTCGTGACGAGGTAGACGACCGCGGCCTGGATGGCGTAAGCGGGGTAGTCGATGACCCAGGGCGACTGCCCAGGGCCTGCCGTCGGGTCGTCGAGCACGGGCGGGAGCACGATGCCGACGGCGTAGCCCGCGACCTGTCCGAGCGCGTACACCCCGAGCCCGAGAAGGAGCGCGACGACCGCCGGACCGGTGTGCTCGCGCCACACCGCCCGCGCGGCACGGTGAGCGGTCGGCGGCGCCCAGGACCCGCGTGCCGGCGCGAACCAGGAGGTCATGGTCGGGGCGAGCAGAAACGCCCCGGTGAGGAGAGCCGCGAGCAGCAGCACTCCGATTCCCAGCAGCCCCTCGCCGCCGGCGCGGCTCCGCATCAGCGGCGGGGTCAGAAGCAGCGCGAGAAGAGGAAGGCCGCCCAGCAGACAGCCGAACCAGGACCTGAGCAAGACGGAGGGATTCACAGTTCCGAGCATCCCGTGAGCGCGACGTCGGGGACACCGGGACATCCCTCCGGGGTTTTCGGGAAAGCCCGCCCGTCGAAGGGGCCGTCCACGGCGGCCGCGCCGGTGCCCGCTGGGTCAGCGCGTCCCCTGGTCGCGAGTCGCCGCGTCAGGGGGGCCTCAGTACGAGTAGTCGACGATGACGGGGGCGTGGTCGCTCCAGCGCTCGGCGTAGGTCGCCGCCCGGGCCACGTGGTAGCCGCCGGCGCGGGCCGCGAGGGACGGCGTCGCCAGGTGGTAGTCGATCCGCCAGCCGCTGTCGTTGTCGAACGCCTTGCCGCGCATCGACCACCACGTGTACGGGCCGTCGATCTCGCCGTGCGCCGTGCGACCGATGTCGATCCAGCCCAGGCCCGGACCCACCGATCCGTCGACGCCCGTGATCTCCTCGCCGACGGCTCCCAGGAACCGGTCGAAGTACGCCCGCTCGCGGGGAAGGAACCCGGCCTTGGTGCGATTGCCCCGCCAGTTCTTGATGTCCAGCTCGCGATGGCCGACGTTGAGGTCGCCGGTGACGAGCGCCAGGGCATCGTTCTCCGCGAGCTGGCCCAGACGGGTGGTCATGGCGTCGAGGAACCGCCACTTCTCGAGCTGCTTCGGGGTGTCGGCCTCGCCGGTGTGGACGTAGGCGCTCACGACCGTGAGCGGCGTCTGCCCGAGGAGGAAGTCCGCTTCGATCCAGCGGCCCGCCGAGTCGAAGTCCTCGTCGCCGAAGTCGGTGCGAGAGGCGAGCGCAGGCTCGCGACTCACGATGGCGACCCCGGCGCGACCCTTGGCCGTGGCTTCGTGGTGGACGACGGACCAGCCGGGGAACGCGGCCTCGAGGTGCTCGTCCTGCCCGCGGACCTCCTGGAGCGTCAGCACGTCGACGTCCGCGGCATCGAGCCAGGTGTGCATCCCGTTGCGGACCGCCGCGCGGATCCCGTTGACATTGACCGAGGCGACACGCAGATGAGGCATGTCTCCAGCCTAACGACGGCCTCGGACACGGCGGACCGGGCGGGTGCGGTCAGCCGATCGCGTCGCCGAGGCGGGAGGCGGCGCGGCGGTGGGCCTCGTCGGAGACCTCGGCGTCGGCGACGGCCCGCTCCCATTCCTCCTCCGCCCGGCGGAGGACGCGGCGCGCCCCGGCCCG
>NZ_BCRA01000079.1 GCF_001552355.1 Microbacterium resistens NBRC 103078 | reverse complement strand
GGCCGAGCAGCGGCAGCGCGTCGGTCAGTCCCCCGATCAGACGGACGGCGACGCGGGCGACCGTCGGCGGCGCGAGATCGAACCGCTCCGGATCCGTGGCTGCCAGCGCGGAGACGGCGCTGAGCAGGCGGCTGAACGCCGGCGCCTCGGAGGGAAGCACGTCGAGAGCGCGGCGCGCGTACGACACCGTCCCGGGCGACGGCAGCGGCTCGGCGTCCGGGTCCGGTCGCGCCGTCCCCTCCAGGAGCCAGCGCACCACGGCGTCGAACCGGCCGATACCCGCGCCGTCGACGTCTCCCTCGCCGAACACGAGGTCGGTCACCGGGATCCCCCGGTACCAGAGCTCGCCGTCGTCGATCAGTGCGACGTCCGTGTCGATGACGCCGAGCGGGCTGCCGTCCGAGCCGGCCGCGGGTGCCGGACCGCGGACGGCCTCGGGCTTGCGTCGCCGCGACCGGGCGAAGCGCTCGACCTCCAGGACGTCGAAGGAGGATCCACGGCCGTCGCGATCTCGGGAGATGAGCCCGCGCGAGACATAGGCGTAGAGCGTCTCGGTCCTCACCCCGAGCCGGGCGGCGGCCTGTGCGGCCGTGAGTCGGTCCATCTCGCTCCCATTGATCCGATCAACATTGACGATAGCGCCGTCCATATCGGATCGTGAAAGCGATCCCGTCGCGTCCGGCGACGGGAAGGAGCAGAGGAGCCGACGCATGGCCATGACCGTGGAACGCGATGACGACCGCCCCATCGAGGTGCCCCGCGGCCTCACGAACGTCGTGGTCGCGGAGACGGCGATCGGTGACGTCCGGGGCGCCGAGGGGACCTTCCACTACCGCGGCGTCTCCGGACCCGACCTCGCAGCCGACGCCCGCTTCGAGGACGCCTGGCACCTCGTCGCCCTCGGCGCGCCGCTGCCCGACGACGCGGCCAGGGCCGCGTTCCGACGGCGGATCGGCGCCCTGCGCGCCCTGCCGACGGAGGCCGCCGAGGGCCTCGCCGCGCTCGCCGGGAGCGGCCTGGACCCCATGGCGCTGCTGCGGACCGGCATCGCGCTGGTCTCGGCCGCGGACGGCAGACCGGCCCTCTACGACGAGGATCCGGACGGCCGGATCGACGACGCCCTGCGGATCGCCGCGGTCGCCCCCACGCTCGTCGCCGCCCAGCACCGCCTCGGCGCAGGCCTCGTTCCCGTCCCGCCCGACCCGTCGCTGGATCCGGTGACGGACTATCTCCGCATGCTCACCGGGGCGCGGCCCGACCCGCGTCTCTCCCGCGCGCTCGCGACGTACCTCACCGCGGCGATCGACCACGGTTTCAACGCATCCACGTTCACGGCGCGCGTGATCGCCTCGACCGGCGCCGACCTCGCGTCCTGCGTCGGCGGGGCCCTCGGCGCGCTCTCGGGCCCGCTCCACGGCGGCGCGCCCGCCCGCGCGCTGGACATGCTCGACGACGTGCGGGACCCGGACCACGCCGACGCGTGGGTACGCGAGCGCGTCCTCCGCGGCGAGCGGATCATGGGTTTCGGGCATGCCGTGTACCGCACCGAGGATCCGAGATCCCGGCTGCTCCGGGAGGTCGCGCTCGCGCTGCGCGCCGACGGGCTGGCCGGCGCCCGGGTCGATCTCGCCGTGGCCGTGGAGCGGACCGTCATCCGTGTCCTCGAGGAGCTCAAGCCCGGGCGCTCGCTGCGCACCAACGTCGAGCTGTACGCGGCCGTCGTCATGGAGGCCTGCGGGATCCCGCGTGAGCTGTTCACCCCGACGTTCGCCGCGGCGCGGATCATCGGCTGGGGCGCGCACGCGGTCGAACAGGCCGGCGACGGCAAGATCCTGCGGCCGTCGTCCCGCTACGTCGGACCCGAGACCGCCTGAGGTCTCGCTGCACGGTTCCCGTGAGAGACGGAAGGACCCCCGAGAGTCGCGGCTCTCGGGGGTCCCTGTCTCTCGCGGCTCAGACCAGCGAACGCAGCACGTACTGGAGGATGCCGCCGTTGCGGTAGTAGTCGGCCTCACCGGGGGTGTCGATGCGCACGACCGCGTCGAACTCGATCGTCTGCTTCCCCTCGGGCGAGAACTCGCTCGGCTCGGCCGTGACCTTGACGGTCTTCGGCGTCACGCCCTCGTTGAGCTGCTCCAGGCCCGAGATCGACACGATCTCGGTGCCGTCGAGACCGAGGGACTCCCACGACTCGCCGGCCGGGAACTGCAGCGGGACGACGCCCATGCCGATGAGGTTCGACCGGTGGATGCGCTCGAAGCTCTCGGTGATGACCGCCTTCACGCCGAGGAGGTTCGTGCCCTTGGCCGCCCAGTCGCGCGACGACCCCGAGCCGTACTCCTTGCCGCCGAAGATCACCAGCGGCGTGCCCTGCGCCTGGTAGTTCTGCGAGGCGTCGAAGATGTACGCCTGCGGACCGCCCGGCTGGGTGAAGTCGCGGGTGAAGCCGCCCTCGATCTGCTGTCCGTCGTTGACGGCCTTGACCAGGGCGTTCTTCAGGCGGATGTTCGCGAAGGTGCCCCGGATCATCACCTCGTGGTTGCCGCGGCGCGAGCCGTACGAGTTGAAGTCCTTCTGCGCCACGCCGTGCTCGGTGAGGTACTGCGCGGCCGGGGTGCCGGCCTTGATGTTGCCGGCGGGGCTGATGTGGTCGGTCGTCACCGAGTCGCCGAGCGTCGCGAGCACGCGGGCGCCCGTGATGTCCGTGACCGGTGCCGGCGTGCGCTCCATGCCGTCGAAGTAGGGGGCCTTGCGGACGTAGGTCGAGTCCGCGTCCCACTCGAAGATCGGGCCCGTCGGGGTGGGAAGGCTCGTCCAGCGCTCGTCCCCGTCGAAGACGGTGGCGTACTGCTTGATGAACTGGTCGCGCGAGATCGACGAATCGATGATCTCCTGGACCTCCTCCGGGGCGGGCCAGATGTCCTTGAGGAAGACGTCGTTCCCGTCCGCGTCGGTGCCCAGCGGGTCCGACTCGAAGTCGAAGTTCATGGATCCGGCCAGGGCGTAGGCGACCACCAGCGGCGGCGAGGCCAGGTAGTTCATCTTGACGTCGGGGCTGATGCGCCCCTCGAAGTTGCGGTTGCCGGAGAGGACGGCCGTGACGGCGAGGTCGTGCTCGTTGATCGCCGCGGACACCTCCTCGATCAGCGGGCCGGAGTTCCCGATGCAGATCGTGCAGCCGTAGCCGACGGTGTAGAACCCGAGACCCTCGAGATCCTTGTCCAGGCCGGACTTCTCGTAGTAGTCGGTCACGACCTTCGAACCGGGGCCGAGGGTGGTCTTGACCCAGGGCTTCTGCTTCAGGCCCTTCTCGAGCGCCTTGCGCGCGAGCAGGCCCGCAGCGATCATCACCGACGGGTTGGAGGTGTTCGTGCAGGACGTGATCGCCGCGAGCGTGACCGCACCGTTGTCCAGCAGGTACTTCTGCCCGTCCGGAGTCTTCACCTTCACCGGCTTGGACGCCACGTGCGGCGACCCGCTGGAGATCAGCACCTCGCCCGTGTGGGTGTGCTCATCGCCCGGCACCGCTCCCGGGTCGGAGGCGGGGAAGGTGCCCAACGCGTCCGCGTCGACGATGTCCTCCGATGTGGAGGGCGTGGCGTAGTTGACGATGTCCTTCTCGAACTGGGACTTCGCCTCGGACAGCAGAATGCGGTCCTGCGGGCGCTTCGGGCCGGCGATCGAGGGCACGACGGTTCCGAGGTCCAGCTCCAGGTATTCGCTGTACTGCGGCTCGTTGGCGGGGTCGTGCCAGAGCTTCTGCTCCTTGGCGTACGCCTCGACGAGCGCGACCGCCTGCTCCTCGCGACCGGTCAGGCGCAGGTAGTCGAGCGTGACGTCGTCGATGGGGAAGATCGCCGCGGTCGAGCCGAACTCCGGCGACATGTTGCCGATGGTCGCGCGGTTCGCGAGCGGGACGGAGGCCACGCCCTCGCCGTAGAACTCGACGAATTTGCCGACGACGCCGTGCTTGCGCAGCATGTCGGTGATCGTGAGGACGACGTCGGTGGCCGTGACGCCCGCCGGGATCTCGCCGGTCAGCTTGAAGCCGACCACGCGCGGGATGAGCATGGAGACGGGCTGGCCGAGCATCGCCGCCTCGGCCTCGATACCGCCGACGCCCCAGCCGAGGACGCCCAGGCCGTTGACCATCGTCGTGTGCGAGTCGGTGCCGACGCAGGTGTCGGGGTAGGCGCGGAGGACGCCGTTCACGGAGCGGTCGTAGATGACCTTCGCCAGGTGCTCGATGTTCACCTGGTGCACGATGCCGGTGCCCGGGGGGACCACCTTGAAGTCGTCGAAGGCCGTCTGGCCCCAGCGGAGGAACTGGTACCGCTCGCCGTTGCGCTCGTACTCGATCTCGACGTTGCGCTCGATCGCGTCCGGGCGCCCGAAGAGGTCCGCGATCACGGAGTGGTCGATCACCATCTCGGCCGGCGAGAGCGGATTGATCTTGCTCGGGTCGCCGCCCAGGGCCGTCACGGCCTCGCGCATGGTGGCGAGGTCCACGATGCAGGGGACGCCGGTGAAGTCCTGCATGACCACGCGGGCCGGCGTGAACTGGATCTCCGTGTCCGGCTCCGCCGACGGGTCCCAGCTGCCCAGGGCCTCGATCTGCGCCTTGGTGACGTTCGCGCCGTCCTCGGTGCGGAGCAGGTTCTCCAGGAGCACCTTGAGACTGAAGGGGAGCTTCTCGAAACCGGGCACGGTGTCGATGCGGAAGATCTCGTAGTCGGTGCTGCCGACCGTCAGGGTGCTCTGGGCACCGAAGCTGTTCACCGTGGACACGAATCCGTCTCCTTCTGATCGGATGGGAGCGACAGGCGACTCCATCTTGCTCGCCCGCTGGGCGACAGGGCTAGCAAGGCGGACCTAACCAGTCTGCGCCTCGACCCGGGCGAGCGAAAGGGTGTCGATTTATCTTGATGTCGAGATAAATCTATCACGCATCCGGTGAGCGATCGGCCGCTTCCTTGGGCGCGTCGCGCGGGTACAGAGCACGGACCGCGAGCCAGGTGACGGCGACCATCGGCGCGAACAGCGGCAGACCCATCACGATCTTCAGCGTGCCCAGCGCCGTGACGTTCCCGGCGAAGTAGAGCGGGAGCTGCACGGCGAGACGGGCGAAGAACAGCGACGCCCATGCGACGGTCAGCCAGAAGAACACACGACGCTTGCGGCGATCCGCGCGCCAGGCCTGCCCCTCCCCCATGAGCAGTCCCGCCGCGACGCCGATGAGCGCCCACCCGACCAGCGCGGAGACGAGCAGGACCGAGCCGTAGATCGCGTTGGTGAAGAAGCCCGGGACGAAGTTGTCCTGTCCCCGGCCGGTCCACAGCGCCAGCCCCGCGGCGAAGGCGACGGCGACCAGGCCGCCGATCGCGGCGGACGGCGGCGACTTCTGCACCAGGCGCACGACGGAGAAGACCGCGGCGAGGCCGACGGAGATCCCGAGCGAGAGCACGAGCGGCTCCGGTCGGAGGGTGTAGATCAGGACGAACGCGAGGCTCGGCAGGACGGACTCCAGAACTCCCCGCCAGCCGCCCATCGCCCGCCAGACCACGTGCCCGGCATGGGCGTCGGCGGGCGCGTCGATCCCCATCCGGCGCGCCGCACCGCCGAGCGCCGAGGCGAACGCCTGCGAGGGGTCTGGGGCCGAGGATCCGGTTGCCGGCGGCGGCGTGTACCGTGCGTCCGCGGGCGCGGGGGCTCCCGCGTCGTCGGC